>DASZPA010000452.1:0-35967 GCA_035550555.1 Fimbriimonas sp. | reverse complement strand
CACGAATGTCGGGAATCACCGGCCGAACTGTCACCCTTCCCTACTTGAAAGAGGCCAGCATCGTGGCGGCGGGCTATCCGGGCGTCGACATCTGGTACGCGCCGGTACCGATCGCAGACCACGGCGCGGCGGCGCAACGGTTCCGCGAGGTGGAGCTCACGGGCACGAAGTTCACCAGCCTGTTCAAGGCGGAAGCCGTCATGTTCCTCGTGCTGCTTCCGATGAGCTTCTTCTTCTGGAGCTTCTTCTGGAACGGGAACGCGGTGCCCAATGCACAGTTTCCTTTTGCCCAGAGGTTCTGGCCGCTCCAGTCTCAGATGGCGGCGGTGATGCAGCAGATCAATGTGCCGCGGCCGCACGGCGAAGTGAGCTGGTTCGCTGCTGCGATCAAGCCCCTGTATATCGTCGGAGGGACGGTCGCCGGACTGTTTGCCTACGGTCTATTCTCGTTTCTCAAACTGCCGCTGATGTTCTTTTATGGGTTTGCCGGCGGCGTTGGCCTCTTCCCGGCTAACACGGTCCCGCAACTTCTGGGCGCCTGGTACGGACGCCGATTCATGGCCCGCAAGTACGGCGCCGAGAACTGGTCGCGCTACGCACCGGTGTTGCTGGCAGGCTTCAGCTGTGGGACGGGCTTGGTGTCGATGGTCTCGATCAGCCTGGCCCTTTTGGCCAAAGCCGTGGCGAAGTTGCCGTATTAGGCCTCGTGCCATGGATTGACCATGGCGCCGAAAGAGTTGGAAGGTGTTTTGGAGAGAAACGGAAAACGGCCTTCACGGGGCTGTGAGATTCGCCGGCACCCGAATCTTTTTACAAAGCCTCTTCGACTACGTTTTGAATGGGGAGACGCTCGATACCTTCCTGGACCATTTCCAAGACATCAGGCGCGAACAAGCAGAGGCCGCACTGTCCTGCGTGAATGTCCGCCTTCGGAGAGAGTTCGGCTTTGAACCAGCTTCGTGAGAATCATCGTTGATCACTGCGTGGTCTAAGTCGCTCATTAGCGGCTGCCGAACAGGAAGGAGTTTGAAGGCTTCGTCACCGGTAGATCGTGGATTTGCGACTCAACAGAATCTGCGGGATCGGCATATGACGGTCTTTCTGATCGACACCAGAGAAAGTCGGCTGGACGCTCTACCTTTTGTGTCTCGCCTGCTCAAAGCCTTTGGCAAAAAGCAGACCGATCGATTGGTACGGATAGCCTTAGATCCGTAGGATCTATTTGCCGGGCTTCGACAACGCAAGCGTTGCCTCTTCCACGGGCTTTGCCTGCAATTTGAACTCCAGCCGGACTTCGTAAGCTCTTGGCCAGGGCAGCCAGATCTTCACGTCGCTTAGGCCGCTGAAGGCGTACTCCTTCTCGCCCGCTTGGAAGGTTCGGTGGAGGAACTGCTCGCTGAAATAGGTGTCCAGCCAGTGAGATAGATCCTGCTGGACGAAGCCGTTGACCTTGCTGTACTCCTGCCCATAGATCTCGTCCTGCATGCCGTTCATGTCCTCGGCAATGTGCTCGTAGGCTTGCACGCGAGTGTATCGGTGGTAGGCGAAGTCGTCCACAAACCGGTGCAGCAGGAACTCGCGTTGCGCGATCTCGCGCTTGAGGGGACTGCGGTTTACGATTCGTCGTGCGAGCAAATACACGTTCGCGGCAGGGATGGCGGTTCCCATGGAGTTTCCGGCCGTGTTCCAACCCGCATAGCTGACCAGACGCATCATGCGCCGATTTTCCCAAAGGCTCGAGAACAGCTCGGGATCGGCAGTTCCGTTGTGGGCAAGGTCGATGTCGGCAACTGCGACCGGCAGCCCTTGGTCGACGTCGGCTTCCAGACTGTTGACAAAATCGCGGAACGAGTCTTCCCGGCGAAGCGGCGTGTTCAAGTAGAGCGTGTAGTCGTAGGGATCGTCGATGCCGACCAATTGCGCGCCGCTTGCTTCGAGCTGATCTGCCAGGGAGTCCTTGATCGGCTTGCTTTCGAAGCTCGCATACATGTCTTTGCCTGCTTCGTCAGAGTAGATCACGCGCACTCGCGGCTCCCATCCCACTTCCTTCAAAAGGGCTCTGCTAAGCAGAACGCAAGCGTGCTGGTCGACGCCTTCGCAGAAGAAGACCTTTCGCTCCACATGGAGGTGCTCGACCATCTTTCTGAGATTCACGGTCTCGGGAACATGAGGGCCGAAGGGGCGGGCATCGTCCTGGCCGAGGATGAGATAGTCGAACGCGCCGTTCGACTGCATCCTGATCAGCTCGCGCTGAACGGTGTTGTTGCGCTTGCGGGTGCTTTCGTAATCGGCGATGACGGCGGCTGGAACGGTCGGCCGAAGCTTGATCGCTTCCTTTTTCGAATGGGAATCTCCCGTCAGATCGAACTTCGCCTTCTGTTCCTCATAGAGCCCGAGTTGGATTCGATACTTGGAAGACTTCTCCGTTGCCGTCGGCAGCAGCCTCATGGTGGCGGAGAAAGCGTAGAGCCTGACTCCCTGGTGCTGCCTTACAATCGAAACAAGCCGCCTGATCCGCTTGAGTGCCGTGTCGGTGGGGGTATCGCTGATGCGTGAGGCGATCAGGCCGCCATACTCCACCATGTCCGCACTGGCGATCACGGACGTGACGTCCGACATGTTCTGCTTGCTCAGCCAGTCGAGAATCGCATCGGGTCTTCCGGGACTCGTGAACCTGCCCAGGTCTTCGTAGGGAGGCATGACCACGTCCACGCCGGCGATCTTTCCGATCATCTGCGCGAACTGGCCTGTCGCCGGACGGCTGTCGAGCGGAATGAGGAGTATCCTCTCCGCTTGGGCGGCTGCACAGGTTAAGGCAAGCAATATCGCCGCCAAAAACCTCATTGCTAGAGAAGGTACCCGCCAGCCCTTATGGACAAATTGAGCGATCACGATTATTGCGCGGCCTGCCTCAAAAGGAGAGAGGTTTACCGATAGCCCACCCTGTTGGCAGGAGCAACTTGCTGCGCCATCTCATGGGCAATTCGACTTCTAAGGGAGGGACTCATCATCGTGAAATGGTTTCCGGGCACCAATTCTATTTTGGCGTCTGACCCCAGTTGCTCCATGGTTGTTTTTAGCTTCTTTACCGCTCCTTCCAGATAGAAGGTGTCTTCGCTGCCGCAGTAGACATGGAGCTTTCCGCGGAGCTTTGGCGCCAGTTCCTTCCAATGGGTTCGGAGCACCCAGCTGATGTCGTACTTCTTCCAAGCCTCCGCAACTTTTGGATCGATGGCGCCCGTATCCCGGTTCCACAGCTTTTCCGGCTGACCATCCGAACCTTTGGGGCTGAAAACGGCTTCGAAGGAGCCGAGCTGCTCTCCTCGGATCGGCCTCTCCATATCCGAGAACGGCTTGTAATAGGCGAGAATCCGGCTCCCTTCGCGGGCCAAGGGACGGGAATGCCCATCCCGGTCCACAAACATGTTCTCACCCGGCCGGTAGATGTCGATCATCTGGAAATCTGTGAAGTCGACAGGATCTGGCGAGGTGCTCCAAACGCCGCCAAAGAAGTCCGGATGGCTCACCTGCAGCCACAGACTGCTCCAGCCTCCACTCGAATGCCCGGTCACGAGGCGGCACTGGGGGCGCGGATCGATAGGGAATCTCTTCTCCAGGTACGGAATGAGCTCCGTGGTCAGGGCCGTGCCCCAGGGTCCGTTGTTCGCGCTGTCCGCAAAGACGCAGTGGCCGGTCGGGCAATTCGGGTCCAGCAAGATGTAGACGAAGGGTTGTCCGTCCTTGACGGTCCCGTAGGCGACCGAAGCGGCCTCTACCGGGTTATCGGCTGCTCCTCCAAACCCTGGTACTTCGTAGATGGCCGGGTAGCGGTGGGACCACGATTCGTAGCCCTTAGGCAAACCCACGGCTGCCTTCACGTACGTGTCCCGGCCGTAGAAGTCCGAAAGCAGCTTGGATCTGAACCGGACGTTCTTGACGGATTCGGTGTCGTGCGTCTCGCGCGCTTTGATGAGGTGGTCGCAAGTGATCTCAACCTTCCCTGCCGTACTCGCATCGATCCGCATCTGGACAGGCGTCGAATAGTAATTGCCGGGGCTGTCCCCTATCGCTCTTCCGCCGAGGTTCCGGTCCACGACCGCCTGCACCGTGTACTCGCCGGGCGCCAAGGCTTTCAGCTGCGCCGGAAACCCGATTGCGTTGCCGTTTCGAACCGTCAAATCCTGACCGGCCGCGGCGTGCTTGAATTCGGCGGAGTAGCATGGCTGAGGATTGAACCAATCAGGCCCAAACCGCGGCTCGCCCTGCTCTTGGCTCAAATAGACGACGGCGTGGACCGTTTCAAATCCGCCGTAGGCGCCGGCCGGAACATGGACGTGGAATTCAACCGGTCCCGATTGAACGAAGGCAAGAAGAAACGTCGCAAGCAACGGCATGAGGCGGTTATACCGTCCGCCGCTGCCGAAGCGGGACAATATGGGACATGCGCAGCCGAGACGACGCCCTTGCCTTACTCAAAGAACACACGCCCAGCGAAAGCCTTCAACGGCATTGCTTGGGAGTGGAAGCCTGTATGCGCTGGTACGCGTCGAAGCTTGGGGAGGATCAGGAGCTTTGGGGCAACGCCGGCATTCTGCACGATTTCGACTATGAGCAGCATCCGGACGAGCACCCGCTGTGGGGAATGAGACTTCTGGAGCGGCAGGGATGGCCAACCGAGCTGATCCGCGCCATCGCCGCGCACTATTCGGCAAAGACAGGCGTCGCGCCGGAAACCCCGATCGAGCGCCATCTCTTTGCCTGCGACGAGCTAAGCGGATTCATCACAGCGGTCACTTACGTGCGGCCTTCCAGGAGCGTGCACGAGGTGGAAGTCAAAAGCGTGCTGAAGAAACTGAAGACTCCCGCCTTTGCCGCCGGAGTCAATCGTGACGACGTCACGCACGGCGCGGAGCTGCTCGGGCTGCCGCTGGAGGAGCACATCGCCAACTGTATCTCGGGAATGCAAGAGAGGGCTGACGAGTTGGGGCTCGCTGGGATCTAGGCGCCTCGATTAGCGTTGAACCGAAGCACTCCACGTCTAACCCTTGGCGTTGGTCGAATCGGGAGGCTTCGGTGACGTGGTGGGTTGGCCAGGCTTCTTCTTGGGAGAGCGGTCATCTTCTCCGCTGACGTCCTTGAACGAGCCGTGGACATCCCACATCTCCGTGTCCTCTTCGTCCGGAGTCTGATCTTCCTTGGTGGAAAAATCGACCGCTCCGGCGTCGTAGATGTCGTCGAACGAGTTCCGATACCGAACGTCTCGCTTGCCAGTTGTTCCGGCCAGATGCATTCGCTCCTTCTCGCCGTCATAGGTTCCGGAGGTGGCCCAGCCTTCGCGCCAGCGGCCGTCCGGGAAGTGCTGGATCGCCTGCGGGTTGCCGTTGAAGATCGCATGGCGCTGACCCTTTTGGTACCAGTAGGTCACTTCGTCCGCGCGGACGTTGACTGGAAAGTCGTGGAGGTTCTTTTCGCTGCGCAGCTCGTCGATCCGCTTTTTCTCCTCCGGCGAGATCTTGTCTGAAACCGGTTTGGGATCTTCGAGCTTGACGTCGGGGATCGGCTCTTGCTGAGGCGGCAGATCCTGGTCCTTCTTCGGCTTCACCAGCATCAACACGTTGCCGGTAAAGACCGCCCGCTTCTCCTTTCGATAGACGACCACCTTGTCCGCGACGACGTCTGCCTTGCCCGAAAAATAGGTGGCGCGACCGGTGGCGGTCAGCACGTCTGTCTTCTTGTCGCGCTCCACATGCGGCGCGTAGACCAGGATTTCCCCATCTGTGGCGCGGGCGTTCTCAAAGATGTCGACTCCGTTCTTTGTTCGGTTATGGTCGGCGTCGATGTCCCAGGTCCGCGCCTCCTTCCCATCGTCGGCTTGGACGGCAGGCACGGGGGAATCCGGGTTTTGCTGAATCTTGCCCTTCCAGTGGATGTTCCGGCTCTCTTCCTCGCCCGACTTGAGGTTGTAGTAGAGGGTCTGAGCCGCGAACTTGCCACCGAACAGCTTTCCGGCAAGTGGACTCCTCACGTTCAGTTCCTGAGTCTGGCGATCGAAGCTGGCGCTGGGGGACTGAAGGTCGAAGTCTTTGCCTTTGACCCGAGCCATTCCGTCAATCGTAAGCTGCTGCACGCTGCTGTTCCAGGTGCCCTTGTCGGCCGCAAACTTCACGTCGCCCCGGTTGCTCTTGAAGACCCCGTCCTTTACGCCCGTCAAGTGGAAAAGGGTCCGGTCGGTGCTCACCTCCACCTTGTCCAGGTGCGCCTTGGCGGTCAGCTTGCCGTCGTGATAAGTCCGCATCCGCACGTTTTTCAGACTGATGCCGGTGTCCGACGAAAGCGGCGAGACCCGTTGAAGCTTTGCGAACGGGTTCAAGTTGCCGAATTTGATCCCGTAGCGGTACCCGCCGTAACAAAGGCCTCCCAGCACAGCAGCCATTCCGACATTGCGGAACACTCTGAGAGCGGGGTTGATGGATTGCGTCTTGCTCATTCCTTTGAACCGGGGACCGCGAGGAGGCGTGTAGTATTGTAAACGCCTCATGCTCAGGTCTCGTTCCTTTGAGCCTGCCGCGGCAAGAAGAGAAAGGCTCCTCCCGTCCAAGACGAGAAGAGCCTTTCGAACGCTTCTGAGAACGAAGGCCTAGGGCGTTCCGCCGGTGGTGCCCGTCGTATTGCCCTGGGGGGTGAAGCTCCACGTTCCCGTGTAGCCCTTGCCGAGCCAGGTGTAAGTGAATCCTCCGTTGAGGGTTCCCTGGTGCACGATGATCTGGCCGTCGATGTCGAAGTTGCCGCTCGTTTGATAGGTCACGGTGCCCGTGACGTGGCCGTCCTGGTTCACCTGACCCGCGAAGTTTCCGCTGAGGTTGCCGTTGCGGGCCATGGTTCCCTTGATCACTCCTGCGGAGTCGATCGTCCAGGAGACCGCGCCGCCGTCCGATGTCTCGGGACCATTCCAAGCGCCTTTCCAACTTCCTTCGAAGTGGTTCGGGAGGTCGTTCCCGCCGCCGGCGCAGGCGGCCATGACGGCCGCCAAGCCGGTGCAGACGATGAGGTTTCGCACGCTGATCATCGAGTTAGTGTCCTTCGCCGATGTGGATGTCGTCTTGCAGCGGCAGAGGGGTCCTCTCCGCTTCGACGGGTCCATCGATGGCGCGGGCCGTCAAGAAGATCACCAGCTCCGTGCGATTCCTCGTCAGGTTGGTCGACTTGAAGAGGTTGCCGATGAGCGGAAGGTTCATCAGGAAGGGGATGCCAGAGTAGGTCTTGACGTCCTGATCCTGGATCAAGCCGCCGATCGCCAGCGTCTGACCACTCTTCATGTTGATCGTGCTCTGAGCGAACCGGGTGCTGGTCTGGGGCAGCTGTCCGCCGCCGGGCACCGTGGTGAAGCTCGTGAGCAGGCTGATTCTGGGCCGCAGCTCCAAGGTAAGGTTGCCGTCGCCGCCGACTCTCGGAAGGACCGATAGCCGGACGCCGGTGGGCACCTCGCCCGTGGTCACGCTGA
Source organism: Fimbriimonas sp. (assembly GCA_035550555.1). Classification (GTDB taxonomy): domain Bacteria; phylum Armatimonadota; class Fimbriimonadia; order Fimbriimonadales; family Fimbriimonadaceae; genus Fimbriimonas. Next base: position 28,466 of record DASZPA010000452.1, on the reverse strand, counting down.
TACCGTTCTGGCTGTTCGTGATCGACTGGACGTACCGAATGATATCGCCCACGAAGATCTCGCTCTGCCGGCCGTCCATCGCTACGATGTTCGGTCGAGCCAGCAGCTTGTTCGCGCTGACCAATTGGTCGAGCGACGCTCCCACGTCCGCGCCCCAGTTGTTGCCCGAGATGTGGATTCCGACCTGGTTGTTCGGCAGTGCTTGCGAGTTGTTCAGGTTCACAATCTTCACGGCGCCGCCGGTGAAGATGTTCCAGTCGATTCCCGCCTTCAGAGCGTCTTCCTTGGTGAGCTCCATGACCCGCAGCTCGAGAGCGACCTGCTTGGGAGCGATGTCCAACATCTTCAGGTAATCGAGAGCCTGGCCAATCTGTCCTCGAGATCCGCGAAGCACCAGCCTCATCGGCACCGAGGCTTTCTCCTCCTTGGAGAAAGGCTGCTCGAGCGAGCCGTCCGAAACCTCTTGCGTCGAGACCGCGCTGACGGAGCCCTCGGCTCCGCCGCCCTGCGTCTGCTGGTTGCTTTGGTTGTTCTGGTTCGAAGAGATCGACTGATTGAGAGTGTTGTCCTCGTTTGCCTGAGTCTTCGCCCTTCCCTCGGTGTACTCGATCGAGGCGCCGGCCGCGTTCGGGAACATCGTTACCCGCAGACCGGGAACTTCCGTGATCAGATTCTCGCGGAGCGCTCGCGGGTCAGCGAATTTGACGTCATAGACCATCATGGTGCGGTCGACCCTGCTCACCTGCTCATAGCTGCTGTGAGCCTTCACGATCTCATCGTCGACCTCTCGGGTGATCCGATCAGCCTCCATGACGATGTCTTGCGCGCCGACCAGGATCAGATAGCTCTCAGGAATGACCAGAGACTTCGACGGGTCGCCGGGGGACGGCAGAGCCGTCGGGTTCTGCGTCGACATGTCGTGGCTCATGCGATCCAAGCCTTGGCTTCTCTGCGCCTGCTGAGGGGTCAGAACCTGAAGGTCCTTGCCTTTGAACCGGGTCTCGATCGCCTCCTTGACCTCCATCTCCGAATCGCTCAAGATCGGAACGACCTTGACCATGCTCGGCATGGGCTCCGCCGGGGGCTGAATGACCGCGGGATGCTCGGATTCCGGAGCGGATCCGAACATGTACACGCCGTTCTCTTTCTTGAACTTGACGCCGGTCAGATACGACATGTAGCCCAGCGCGTCTTCGATCGGCACGTTGTGAAGGTCGGCTGTCACCTTGCCCTTCACGTCGGGGCCGATCACGATGTTCGCGCCGCTCTGCATGGCGAGGCCCTTGAGGACCTGCGCGAGGTCTGCGTTCGTACAGTCGACGCTGACTCTCTTGCCCTGCGGATGCGGAACATACGTGGTCGCCGCCATGAGCTGAACACCCTGCTGCTTTGATGCGGCGGTCTTTTGCCGAGGGGCAATCTTCTGCGCGGCCTCCGTGTCTTCAGTCACGTTCCACTTCGCGCCGTTCGGCGCCTGGATGCTTGCCTGAAGCTTGTCGGGGGACGCGTAGGCGCCTTTCGACGTGCCCGCGATAGCCACCGCATGGTGCGGCGACTCGACAGGCATATCGGCCATATAGTTGGACTTGGCCGGCTTTGAAGTCGCAGCGACCTTCTCGTCGCCAAACGTCAACGTCCAACCGTCGCTTGCACGAGTCAATACGGGCTCGGCGTTGTGCCTGGTGTGGACCTGAAGCCGAACTTTTCTCGGCCTCGAGGAGAACCAGCCGTACCAGACGGAAGAGACGTCGGGGCTATCCACGCGAACCCTTCCTCCGGATGTGGCCAGCCCGGCAGCCCACTCAAGCGTGTATGCCGTGCCCTTCTTCCACAAGCTGACTTGCGTCGGCTTGGGAAGATCGCTCCCGACCACGTGGATGACCACCTGGCCGTCGGCTTTTGTCACCTGAACATGCTGCAGCGTTTGTGCAGCTCCCGACAACGGCAAGCCGATTGCGGCGCCGCATGCCAGCCATACCTTCCTCTTATTTCCCAACAGGGGTTCCTCCCATGGATACCCGAAGCTTCTTGCCGCCTCGGAATTCGATAATTACTGACTCTTTGCCCATCGACTTCAACGTCGTGTCTCCGTCGATGCGCGATCCTAAACCTACGAGCTTCTGATTGCCGGCGCTGTCTTCAAAGAGCGCGGCAGGCCGCTCTCCACCGATCTCACCCACCAGCCGGTAGCCGAACGGATGCTCCGCAGGGACGGTCGGTGTGATGACGGTCCCGCCAGGACCACCAAAGTTCCCAGGCAGCGGGCCGGGACCCAATCCCGTCGGGAACGGCTTCGGCCCTCTGGTAATCGGCGGATGGAAATTGCTCTTCATCGGAGGGATGCCTCCCGGGGGCGGACTGGGCGGCAGCGCTCCCGGCGGCGGCTTGAACGGATCCCTCACCGGCAGGTCGTTCGCGACCTCCGGGTTCGGGACGGCCGCGGGCGTTCCGTCCGGGTTCGTCTCCTTCGGAGCCGTCGCAGGCTTCTTGGCCGTCGCGACAGTCGTCGGCTTCGGCGTTTCGGTCACCGGAGGCGGCGGCGGAGCCTTCTTTCCGCCCAAGAGCTGGAAAGCGCCCACGCAAGCCATCACGGCAACCAAAGCGCCTACGATAGCGAGTTTCTTCTTCTCGTCATTCATGCCGACCCTCCATCGGCTTTCACCGCCGTCTGCGGCTGAGACTGCTTGAACAGGAAGGCGCGCAGACCCATCGTGACGTCCAACCTGTCGTCGTGCGCTCTGGCGCCCGGGGCAGGAGGAACGATCGCGAGGGTTCGAACGGCCACGATCTTGGGGAAACTGTCGAGGGCGCGGACGAAGTTGACGAGATCTGAGTAGCGGGCCTTCGCCTTCAACTCCAGATCCAGCGGCTCGTACGGCTTCTTGGCCATCTCGCGGTCCTTCGCGTTGCTCGTCGGCCGCTTGATGGACGGCCGCAATCCGGTGACCTCGAGGTTTTGGCTTTTACCCATGAGCTCGAGCTCCTTAAGCATGGTTGGCACGTAGGCGGAGTCCGGAAGACCCTGCTCGAGGTGAGCCAGCTTGGTTTGCAGCTCGTTGAGGGACTTTTTCGCGTCCACCAACTGAGCTGAGACCGTCGATGCCTGGCTTGCCTGCTTCTCGAGGCTTCTCACCTCGTCGCGCTGGGTATCCAGCGAGCTGTTTTGAAGAAACAGGAAGCCTCCTCCTCCCAAAACGGCGATCGCCGCCAAGGCGAAGAACAGATTTGCGTTGCTGGCCTTCTTCACGACCGGGTGTCCTCCTTGATGGTGTTCTTCTTGTCCAGCGTTCCAGCGACGTCGGCTCCGATCTCGAAGTCGATCGCCTTGCCTGTCATCGAACGCTTTTCCTGAGTGAAGTGCAGGTTCACGTTTTCGAGGTTGGGCTCGTTCTGGACCCGAAGAATGAATTCGCTGATCGGCTCTTGCGCCTTGGAGGTGCCAGTGAGAACGATGCTCACCGGTTTGTCCTGCTGCACCGCCTGACACTGCATTCCCGTCAGCCAGGTGCCTGCCGGCGTCTGGGTCTCCAGATGGGTCAGGATGTGCGTCCAGCGTCCGCTGGTTTTAGCGGCATCCTCCAGCGTCTGGAACCTGGGATCGAGCAGCGACTGCTGTTTCTTGCAGTCGTTGATCTGCGCGACGATCGGCGCCATCTTCTGGATGGTTTGATTGAGACTGGCCGCTTTCGTGCTCAGCGCCTGCTTCTCGTAGAAGAGGTATCCGTAGCCCAAAACGCCGGCCGCGAGCACGCCCACGAAGGTGGTGAAGGCGATTCTCGCCCTCTGCTCACGCTTCTGCGCTGCGAGCCGCTGTTCTTGGATGAGGTTGATGATAGGCATTGCTTGTCCTTAGGCAGCTTTAAAGTTCGTTCTCATCGCAAGGCCGCCGGCCACTGCGAAATCGAGCCCTTTGTCGTGCTCCGTTTCGGAAGACAAGACGCGGGGGTTGTCGTAGATGCCAAACAACGTCACGGGCAGCCCCAACTTGTGGCTGAAGTAGCTCTCGATTCCGGCAAGCTTGGCGCCGCCTCCCGAGAGCACGATGGCCTCGACCTTACGACCGCCCTGGCCTTCGCCGCTCTGCGACTGGAAGTAGTTGAGAGACCGCCGAACCTCGCGGACGAGGTCGTCGACGTGCGGCTGCACCACACGCAGAGGCGGGTTCTCCTTGGGACCGTCGCCACCCAGAAGGTCTTCCAGGTTCAGTTGTGCCTTGCCCTCTTCGGCGTCTTCGATGCTCAGCTTGAAATAGGCCTTGAGCGCCTCGGTCAAGACCGTTCCGCCGTAGGGGATCGATCGGTTCATCGCGAACTGCCCCTGGTGGACGACGCTGACGCTGGTGCTCGACGCGCCGATGTCGACGATTGCCGTCGTCAGCGCTCCCTCTTCCGACTGGTTCGTCTCGAGGATGGCTCGAAACATGGCGAACGCTTCGACGTCGACGGCTTCCACCTCGACGCCGGCCGCTTCCGTTACGTTGACGCGAGTCGACACGATCTCTTTGGGAGCGGCAACCACCAGGACGTTCATGTGATCGTCCTCAGCCGGTCCCACCACCGAAAAATCGACGAAGCTGTCTTCGATGGAGCCCGGAACGTACCGGCTCGCCTCGAAGCGGATCGTCTTTCGAAGAGTCGATTCGTTCATCTTGGGGAAGGCGACCGGTCTAACGAAGACCGCACCGCCCGCCGCCGCAATTTGAACCTTGGGCGCGTTGAACCGCGCCTCCTTGAACAACTGTTTGAGAGCAGCGGTAACGCCGGCCGTATCGACCACCACCCCGTCCCGAATCGCATCGGGAGGAGTTGGAACCGAAGCGGACCGAACGACCTTCCAGCCACTGGGGGTCGATTCCATTTCGACGGCCTTCAACTTGTGATGGCCGAGGTCAAGCCCTACGCTGCTCTTTTTGCTGCGCTGTAGATTCAAGAGATCTGCTCCTTGTCCCACTTGTTTTCAGTGGTCCACTCTTCGAGGCGGGCGCGGGAGAATCTCCACTTGCCATCCACTTTGAAAGCCGGTACGAGTTGCTGCTCCGCCATCTCCTCCAACCTTGACTGGGGCACTCGCAGATGGCTCGCGGCCTCCCGAAGCGTGAGCACGCTGTGCTGCGAAGCCACTACCGAGCGGATCAGCCTTTGAAGCTGCTCCGGCGGCAAGTAAAGCTCGAGCCTTATCATTCCGGCGCTCGCCGAGGTTGGAAACGAAGACATGTCGACTCCTTCGTGCTCGTCGGTGTGACGGGGCTCGATGAGTCCGGGAAGCTCCATGACGATGGCCTCTGCCAAACCTTCCGTTGTCTCAGAAGAAGATTCCGGCTGGAACGGGGAGACGTGATGCTCGACGACGCCTTGCGTGAAAGCGGGCGTCTGCGCCGGCTTGGGAGCCACTGGCGTGTGAGAGGCCATTCGGATCGCGTCTGCCAAGTTCATGCTGCCTCCTGTCCCGAGTAATCGCATACAACTGCGTGCATCAGGAACGCGTCGATCTTGTGAACCTTGTTGGCCATGGCCATCATCAGCGCGTTGTCGGCTAGCTGACTGATGAGCCGCGGCGCCCCGCCCGTATACTTGTGGATCTCGTAGACCGCGTCGGGGGTGAAGGGGGAGTGCTCGTCGGCGAATCCCGCGACGCGCATCCTGTGAAGGATCATGTCGCCGGTCTCAACCTGATCGAGGGGGCGAAGCTGGTGCTTGACCGCCAACCTCTGCTCGAGCGCCGGAACCTTGGAGAGCTTCTTGGTGAGCTCCTTCTGGCCGAGGAGAACGAGGTTGATCAGGAACCGGTCGTTCATCTGGCAGTTGAGAAGGAGCCGCAGCTCCTCAAAGGTGGTGGCCGCACGGATGAGGTGCGCCTCGTCGATGATCAAGACGACGCGCTGGCCCCGCTCGTAAAAGCCGAGCAGCGTGTTGTGCAGCTCCGCGACCAGTAGCTGTCGGTTGCGGCTTTGCAGCGGCACCTCCAGCTGAGTAAGGATTTCCTGGAGAATCTGAACCGGTGTGAGGATGGGATTGACGATCAACACCACGCGGTTCTCGATAGGATCGAGTAGGTCCAGGAGTTTGCGGCTGACCGTGGTCTTGCCTAGTCCGATGTCTCCCGACAGCATCGCAGCACCCTTGTTCCTCGTCACGGCATAGTGGAGCATCATGAGGGCGTCCTCATGGCTCCGGCTCATGTAAAGGAACCTTGGATCCGGCGTTAGGCTGAACGGTGACTCAGAGAGTCCCCAATATGCTTCATACATGCTCTTGTGCTTCTCCGGCTGATTGCCCAGTAAAGTTATTGGCGGAGGGATTTCCCACCCTCAGACCATTTGTGTGATTTCCCTAAATGGCTGGCGAAACTCTGGTTTTCTTTGCCGGGATTGGCATAAAAGCACCTTGTTGCGACTGCCGAATTGCAGCGAAATCTCATGTGATTTCTCCACAACACGCAGAAAAAACCTCACGAACTAGGGATGTTCCGTACTCGCGAGGTTACGGGCCTAGCAGATTTAGCGGCTTCCGAGAAGGGTGGAATCGATCTCAGAGAACGATTCGTGACGGTTACGTAACGCCTGCACTCCTATAGTGCTGCGCAGAGAGATGGTCCCGAGAAAGACTCCCTTAAAGTCCCTGTTGGGTTTGTGCGCGTTTGCCGTCTTTGCCGCTGGATGCGGCGGAGGTGGTTCTGGAGGCAACGGAGGCGGAGGAGGCGGACCGGCGCCAACCGGATCGGACGTGATCTACTTCAGCTCCGGCCGGACAGATGGAGAGAACCGGAAGTTCTTCGCGATGAGTGAGGACGGGTCGTCTCCTCGCCAAGTGCCCTCTCTCTCGACTTGGAACGCAGGGCTCTCGGAGGGGATCTCAAAGAATTCAAATGGAACTGTCGTTTGCTTCTTTCTCAATTCCAACACCTCTGCCTTTACTCAGGCGATCGTCGTCCGACTTTCCGACGGCGCAAAGCTGTTTGACACGACTTACGAAGATCTAAGTGTCCAACAAGTGGTGACGGCGAACTCCAGCGGATCGACCATCGCTTATGCTGGGCCGCTTCAGACCGGAGATCAAAATGCGATTTATACGCTGAAGCCCGATGGAAGCGGTAAGACGAAGCTGTGGACAGCCCCAGTGGGCGCGATCTTTGGTCAGATTAGATATCTCCCAGACGATTCCAAGCTGTACTTCTTGATGAAGCAGCCTGGAAATACGAAACAGTCGCTATACACCCTAAAGCCAGGGGATCCGGCCCCCGCTCTGATACCGACGCCCGATGCGCCACTGCAGTCGGTCGCGGCATCGAGCGATGGCAAGCTCTTTGGACTGGTTGCCTTCACCTCCGGCGGCTTCAAGCCTGGCGACGTTTCGACGATTGTTCCCTATGAGATGAACCGAGATGGTTCTGGCCTCGAGACGGGCACAAGCATCACAACAGACGATGGCGGTTATCTGGATCTTTCCGCAGTCTCGTTTTCCGATGGAATGTAAGGTTCTGTTCGCAAAGTCGGACGGGAATGGAGCTCGGCAGATCTTCTCGGCAAAGATGGACGGCGCCGCTGTGACACAGCTCACTTACGAGTCGACGGGCCAAGCAACGCCGGGGTTGGCAAGGCGGGATAGGAAACTCGGCGAGCTTGCAAAGGCAAAGGGTGGCTTATGAAGAGATACAGGATCTTCCTTTGCGGGCTTCTAACCGCATTGGTTGTTATCGGTTGTGGCGGCGGTGGAGGCAACGCTGGAGGTGGAGGCGGGAACGGCAGCACGAACGGCAGTGGCTCCGGCCCCTCTCATCAGGAGGACTTCGCCATTGTCACCGATTCGAAGGGTCCCCCGATCAAGGTCGCAGCCGGCAGCTCCGCCCAATTGCAGATAAAACTGATCTCGTCCAATGGTTGGAGCAAACCCGTCACCGTCAAGTTAGGTTCGATGGATCCCGGCTGGTCCGCCAAATTAGATAAAACGAGCTTTCCGTCGCTTCCAAAAGGTGTTACCGTCGATACGGTCACGATCACGGCAGCAGCCAATACACCCTTTGGAGGCTCCCAATGCAAAGTGTCCGCCACGAGCGGCAAGGTGTCTCGATATCTGAACGGAGGAAACGTCTACGATCCGGGCAGTGGCGGCGCCATCAGCACGCAGTTGAAAGGACTTGTGATGCAATCCCCCTTCACAGTCACGAATTTCTTCTGGCAGCAGGATAACAGCGGCAAGGCCAGTGTCACGCTACTAGGTGAAGGAATTACTACACCCCTTCAAGTAAAGCTGCAAAATGAACATCCTGAACTCGGCGCCACTCTTGAGAAAAGTACCGTAACGCCGAGTTCCACCGGTAGCGTCTTTGAAACCCTGCAGGTTGATGTCACGGCAAGCCAGGCGCTCAAGCACGGACGTTATCCCTTGATAGTAAAGGTGACGGATCCAACCGATGGCTTTTCGGCTCAGCAGGAGCTTGATGTGGACATCGAACAAGCCCTCTGCACCGATACCTCGGGCCTGGGCTTCATCTTCTCCAGCTCAAATATCGGTACGAGCCTATCTCATCATATTCCGTTGATCATCGACGGCTATGCGGGGCAGAAGATCGACTTCCCCACAACTGGGGCGCCAGCCGGAATGAGCATGCATGTCGAGCCCTCGTCGGTCACTCTTCCGAGCTCCGGCGAGCTTTCGGTGAACTTAACGCTGACGCTTGCCATCAGCGGATCGGTTGCTTCGGGGAACCACGATGGCGCCAGTCTCGGAATGATCTTTAACGATGGGACAGCTCCAGTCTTCCAGGTGGCGATTTCCACTCCATAACAGGCTCGTCAGGCCTTTTTGGGGACGAAGTCAAGCAGGTTGAAATCAGATCTGCCGCCAGATTCAGCTCGAGGATGACTAAGGAGAATGGTAGCGATCCTTGATCGCTACCATTCACGGTCTCGGGACCTACTTCGGCTTTGGAACGAGGAAATAAAGGTCGCCGGTCGCGGAGCTCTGGGTCTCGTGGGAGGCCAATAACGTTCCATCGTCGAAGACGATGGTGATGTGGTTGAGAGTCTGGACGACTGATCCACCTGCTCCGACAAGATCGATCGGCTTGGAGTCCCCGTTGGGCCAGATGCATGCGTGCAGATCGGACACGCCAGCCCCGAACTGCCCGCTAATTTGCCCCGATGAGTTAGAGCTGAGCGCGAAACCGGAGGTGGCCCCGCTGGGAAGCTTCAAACTCCTAGGCGTTGAGTAGTCGTCCGGAGACCAGTAACAGAGAGTGAGGGAGTCGAGAATGATCCCGGTGGGACCGACGCTACGGACCTCGCTGGCGAATGCACCGGACAAGAGCTTGAGGCGGACCGGATTGGCTGTGGGCGAAGTGTAGACGTTAACAGTTTGAGCGTCAAAGTCGCGGATAACGATGGTGCCGGAGTCGATCAAATACCCATAGGTCTTTTCCGAAGACGCGGTCCAAAACTTGACGGGAGCAGCATCCGGACTCGAGTAGAAGTAGATGTCACCGACACCGGCTCCGGCATCGTTTCGGGCCAGGATCTGATTCTGCTTGTTAATGCCCAAGGGGAACATGGCCGTGACTCCCGACGGCAGTGCCAAAGCCTTTGGAACCGCGGTCGCGGAAGACCAATACAAAAGTACATTTGAGGCGCCGCCGGAAAAGTGGGTTCGCCCCAAGATGGCGCCCAGCGAGCTAACCATGTAGGCAGCAACGTCTGTCTCCCCAGCAGGGCTTTGCAGAGTCTGCAGCGAGGCCGAAAGGGACGCGCCGTAAACGCCCTTCCTGCCCGAGGCGTCGCTCATCTGTCCGGCAAAGTGGCCATTCGACGAATAGCCCATGATGAAGCAGTCCGTTCGCATCGGCGTTGTCGCGTAGCTTGTACCTGCGGTGGTCGAAGTCGTGGCCGTAGATCCGGCGGTCGCTGAGGAGCCGTTGCCTCCTCCTCCACTGCCACCACAGGCGACCAGAACAAAGCACAAGGCTGCAGCAAGCAGTGGGAGCGTCAACTTCAACATGACCGTTGCAGTGTTGTTGAGCTACTGGTTCAAAGCAAAGCCCAAATGACACTTTGTGACGCTTGATTGGTCAATTACTGCAGCTACCCTCTCCGGCCCCGGAACGCTACTTCGCCTTTGGAACCAAGTGGTACGGGTCACCCACGGAACCCGAATGGTATTTGAGACCGATCATCGACCCGTCATCAAACATGTAGGTCATATAGTTGATGGCTGAAACGGTGACGCCGCCTGCCGAAAGCAGGTCGACCGGTTCGGAAGTCAGCGTCGGCCAGAAACATGCGTGCGAATTGTTCGATGCGTCTCCATACTCTCCGCAGACTTGGCCGGATGAATTAATGCTTTCCGCAATTGGGTTGACCGCCCCGGCAGGAGCTTTGAAATATTTTGCGGTGGTGTAATCGGTTGGCAACCAGTAGCAGGCCTTGTAAGAGAAAGCCGAAGGGTCTTGAGATCCGACGATCGTCCCGTCCGGACTGATTGCGTTAGCTTCGGCAGCATAGGCGCCGGTAGGGTCTTTGAGACGGATCGGGGCCGATGTTGGCGTCACATAGACATTAAGAATGGCACTGAGTGTGTCTTGTGCGACGATGGTTCCATTGTCACCAATGAAGGCGTCTGCATAGCCAGAAGGCCCATGAAAAATCTTGATGGGGGCAGCATCGGGCGACGCATAGTAGTAGACATCGCCTCCGGTGGCGATGGCTATCATCTCGTTATGTTTGTTGATGGAATCTACTTCCAGGCTGGTAACCCGAGGAGGCAGCGTCAAGAGCGTCGGTGTGGCGGTGGCAGAAGACCAAAAGACTGGAGTGATGCTATCGTCGACCGAATTAAGAATGTCACCCGCGATGGCGCCGAGTCTGTTTACGACGCGAGCCGCGACACTGCCTTGACCCGGCGGCCGTGTCAGCCGTTGTAGTGGCGCCGTAATCGATGCTGCGTACACCGGCTCCGACTCAAGGACTGGATAGATGGCGCCCGCAAGTCTCCCGTCGGGTGAGTAGCCCAAGATCTCGCAGTCCCCGCGCACCGGAGTCACGACGTAGTTGTTGCCCGCAGTAGTAGAGGTCGCGGCTGTCGCCCCAGCAGTCGACGTTGAGCCATGACCGCCTCCGCTGCCGCCGCAGGCGACGAGCACCATGCAACCAACCACAGCGAATAGGGGCAAGCCTAGCTTCATACAGGGAAGTATCAAGCGTCGAAACCCGGTTGGAGCGAGCCCGTAACGCCCGGTAACGCTTTCCGCCTATTTTGTAAACCGGATCGCCCAATTCACGTCGCCCGTTCGCTTCGGATTGAATCGCATCACCGACAAGCCGTTGTCTTCGGTCACATCCCAGGAAGCTCCCTTGACGCGCAGTCCCGCCGTTCGCACCCGTAGCTCGTAGGGATCGTTCCTTACAACCTTGCTCGTTCCGCTGAGAGTCCTGGTCTTTGCGTCCCATTTGACTTGGATCAGGTCCGGCCCGCCCTGCGTGATGTGCCGGCTGGTGCTGATCACTTGCGGGTGGTCCAGAACCTTACGAATGCAATACACGCTGGTTCCTTTAGCCGGCTGGGCTGCTGCTTCAAATGAGTCGTCGAACTCGCCGAGATACTTTTTCGACCAGAACTCGTAGACCGCGTACCGTCCCGGAGCCAGGCCGAGGTCGGAGAAGCTCACATGTTGTTCAGGAAGTGCTTGCCAGCTCAAGCGAGTGAGGATCGTCCAGCTTTCAAAGGGCCGGCTCACGTCGAGCTGCCACCAAGGACACTCCGGACCACGCTGGTCAGCATCGATCGGGCCAGGGTTGGTGCCGCCGTTCTTGTTCCGAAGCCCGTTGATCAGGTTGTCGGTCTTGGTCGGGTCGAAGTCGTAAAGCTGCCCGGGAAGCGTGAATGGGATTGGAACGGCCCGCTTCGCGCCCTCCAGACGAGACTGATCCTCGTAGAACTCCGCCTTGTCACTGAGCAGAAGCTGGGCGCCCGCCATGCTGACCAGAGTGGGCCGGATGATGTCCTCCCCAGCGCCATGGATGTCCACATGGTCCGGGTCGTTCCGCCACACGACGTTGTTCCACGAGTTGTACTGAAGCATGGTCGACGGGCCGAAGCCATCGGTGCCCAGGCGGCAGGCGTCGGCGATGCCCACAGCCTCCGGCAGGACGCCCCAGCAAGCGAGCAAATAGGTGTCATCGCCGAGCACGCGGCGCGCGGCCGAGAGATAGTCGCGCCAGGCAAGCTCGGGCGTGGTTCCCTTCGCCTCGAACTGCGCTCGGCACGGGTAATAGCTGTCATAGAGCAGGTGGCGAAGCGAGTCGATCTTGACGTACTTGAAGCCGTCCTTTTTGAACTGCTCGAATACCGGAAGGATGAGGTTCTGGAGGGCAGTCTTGTTGCTCCCGTCCATGCCGAAGTCGATCCACGGACCTCGATGCGCCTTCCCGTCGGGATCGCAGGCAAACCACTCCGGATGCTGTTTCGTCACCGTCTCATCGGAGACCTGACTTCCGACCCAGATTCCCGCCCGCAATCCCATTGCGGTGATCCGCTTTGCCAGGTAGTCCAGTCCGGACGGAAACTTGGAGTTCGTTTTCCAAAAGCCGGGCGGGGCGCCTGCTCCGGCCTCATACCCATCGTCGAGCTGGATCGTGTCGAGCCCGAAGTCTTTGAGGTTGCGGGCAAAAACGTCGGCCGCGGCCAAGACGGTCTTCTCATCGATATCGGTCTCGTAGGCCCACCAGCTGCACCATCCTGCGGTCGAGTCGCGCCGAACCTGCCTCTTCCACGGCTCGAAGAAAGCGATGTTCTTATGCTTCTGATAGAAGCGCGGGCGGAAGACAATGTGAAACGCATCGCCATGCGCCCGGAAGTGATACCTGCCTTTCCCAAGCGGCTGAACAGTTGTGGCGCCGTCTGTCGGACCGATGAGGACGAGGTCTTGGCCGCGGTCGTAAACGGCATTGTTTCTCAGGTTGAAGCTCGGGCCGTCGCTGTTTCGGACTTCTGGAAATCGCTTCTGTTGCGGTCCGAGAGTTTCGGCCGCGAACGAGTCTTGAGTGGCGGTAATCGTTCCATCCAGGATGCCGGCCGGCCCGGAGCAAGCGATCGTCTGTTCCACCTTCTCCGGATCGCTGCTTGGCACCACCTCCAGCTGCATCCCATCGGTGAACACCCCCTCAAACAGGCTTCGTCCGTTGTATTGGATGGTCAGACTGTGGTGAGCCTGGTCGACCAAGATCACCGCCGGCGCATTGGGCGGCACAGGCAAGGGAGAAAACATTGGGACGTATTAGACCCGGGAATGTGAGTTTGATAGGGGGAAGTCAGCAGGTTGGCAAGTTGGCAAGTTGGCAAGCTGGCAAGTTGACAAGTTGGCAAGTTGGCAAGTTGGCAAGTTGGTGAATCTCAAGTCCTGTTGATCCGTGCATCTGTCGATTGTCAGATCTCCGATTTTTCATCGTAGGCAGGAGTTTCTTCTTTGACACCGAGAACTTGGCGACGGTAGGTGATGAGGCCGGAGAGCTGCATCCTGACTTCCTCCACTTGCGCCACAAACATTTCAAAGTCAGCGGAGTTGAGAATCTTCCGAGCATGTGCCCGGTTGAGCCAGTAGGTCGCTTCTCTGCTCGATGCGCGCGAGATATCGAAAAATCGGAGTGACTCTCTATTGGAAAACCGCGAGTCCCCTTCAACCAAGTTGGCGGCGATGCTGTCGAGAGCTCGGACAAGCTGTAATCCAACGGTTTGCTTGTCAAAGGGTGGCCATTCCCGAACAATTGCAGCCACAGAGTCTGCAACCTTGGCGGCGTCAGAGAACAGCTTTGACTCCTCAATCGGGCGGTATGGCACTCAGTTCCTCTTCAAACTCTTGCCAACTTGCAACCTTGCCAACTTGCAAACTTCACAGCTGCCTGCGCAGCACGTACTCCGCCACTGTCGCCAACAGCTCTCGCGCTGCCACTACTGGGAGTTCCTGCACGGCTTCTAGCGCGATCTCCACATGATGGAGGGCCTGCTTTTCGCACTGCTCGAAGGCGCCTCTTGTGTCCATCCAGCAGGCGATCATTCGGATCTCTCGTTCGTCGATGGGAGTGCCGAACTTGGAGCGGACGATCTGCAGCTCCGACTCGTTGAGCCGGTCTCGGAGGTAGATGAGGGGGAGAGTGGCCTGGCCCTCGCAGAAGTCGATGGCGGTGGGTTTGCCGGTCTTGTCCTTCTCGCCACGGTAGTCGAGGAGGTCGTCCACGATTTGGAAAGCGATGCCCACATGCTTGCCGTAGCGGCGGAGGGCGGAGCGCATGCGGGGTTCGGCCTTGGCGACGATGGCTCCGGACTCGCAGCAAGCCTCGATGAAGCTGGCCGTCTTCAGCCGAAGAATCTCCAGGTGGGTTGCCTCGTCCAGGTCGAAGTTGCCTCGCACTTCGACTTCTCGAACCTCACCCTCGGCCATGTCGGAAACGGCCTCGCTCACCAGCCGGATCAACTCCAGATCTTCCTCCTCGGCCAGCAGAATGGTTGCCTTCGCCAGAAGCGCGTCGCCGGTGAGGATGCTGGCGCGGTTTCCGAAGGCGTAGCCTGCGGTGGGCAGGCCTCGGCGGGTGGACGAGTTGTCGATGACGTCGTCGTGGATCAGCGTCGCCATGTGGATCATCTCCATGCAGGCGCCGATGCGGCGAGTCGCCTCCACGTCGAAGTCGCATCCGGTCGACTTGGCTCCGATGGTGACGAACGCGGGCCGCAGCCGCTTTCCGCCCGCTCGCAGCGTGTGCTTGGCGACTTTCTCGACGAGCGCGGACTGACTGCGCATCTGCCGAGTCAGCTCCTCTTCCACCAAGGCGATCTCGGCGCCCAGCTCAGCAAGCAAACCCTCCGAGACATGGGGCGTCAAGATCGAGAGTGCTGGTGCGGTCACGGCTTTTCACCCCAGTGCATGCAGATGTTGCCCATCAGGAAATCGGCGAAGCCCACCTGTCGAAAACCGGCCCGTTCCATCGACGCTTTCAGCTTCTCCCGGTCCCAAAAACGCTCGGTGCTCTTCGGCAGGTAGGTGTAAGCCGCGCGGTTTGCAAAGAGCAATCCCAAAATAGGGGTCACCGTGGAGCAGAACAGCTTGGAAAGGCCGCGGACGAGAGCGCTTTGGGGAAGTGCGGTGTCCAGTGAGACGAATCTTCCTCCGGCCTTGAGGACCCGAAAGATCTCACAGTGCGACCGGTCGATATCGGAGACATTGCGGATTCCCCAGCCCACGGTTACGGCATCGAACCGATTGGAGGGAACTGGCAGGTTTTGAGCGTCTCCCAAGAGGAATCTCGCCGCATCCTTCTGCTTTCGGCGTGCGATCTCTACCATCGGGCGGCAAAAGTCAAGGCCCACCACGGTCCCGGAACGTCCCACGGCCGTTCGCAGAGGAAGCGCAAAGTCGCCGGTTCCGCAGCATACGTCCAGCGCCTGATCGCCAGGTTTGAGGTTCAACTTGTCGACTGCGAGGCTTCGCCAGCGATAATGCAGCCGCAGCGTCATCAAGCTGTTGAGCAGATCGTAGCGTCCGGCGATCTCCCCAAACATCTGGCGGACGGCCTTTCGTTTCTCGGGCCCTTCAGTCGTCCAGACGGGAGCTTTTGCCGATGCAGGTGCCATATTCCAGCTTCGCCTCCTTTATACCACGCTACGAGGTGAATTGGGTTGAAGTTTCAGAATTGATTGAAATGTTTCTCTGCTGCTCGGGCGAGAGTCGGTTTGCAGGTGGGCTATTTCTTTTCTTCGCAACTTGCCAACCCTGTCACTTACAACTTCTCACTTGCCCTGGCCTCGCCGTGCGCCCGGTGGAACCTAGCTAGTAGACTTTCTCTCAGGAGCGTAGAACATGCCGAATCTTCACTACTTGACGGTGCAGGACATCCTTTGGATCAACCTGCAGGCAACGCAGAAGGTGCAGCATTTCGACTACGCCAAGCTTGAGGAGGCGACGTTCTACCAGTACGCGTATGGCGAAAGCTCGAGTCTGGCGCCGCAAGCCGGGAGGTTTCTCACCGGGTTCTTGAAGATGGCGCCCTTCAAGGTCGCCAGCAACGAAGCGACGGCGTTCATCGGCTGTCTCACCTTCCTTCGGATCAATGGCGCACCGGTTTCGCTGACCGACGAAAGCGCTCTGGAATGGATGGACAAGGTGATGACCAAACAGCTCAGCGGCGTGGAGGCGGTCAAGTCGATCGTTGGCGAGGCGGCGGGCCACCATCACGACCTCAAGCCCGACATCAAGTCGAATGTACGTTCGGTCGTCGACTCCTTCCCGAAGACGCTCGGAGCGCTGGTCAGCCGCAGCGCCATGGCGAAGTAGCCTCGCGTGAAGCTCGCGTCGTTGCTGTCGCGGCTGGAGGAATGCCCCCTCATCGCCTCGGTCCAAGCAAGTCCCCGGTCGCCGGTCGACCATCCCGACACGTTGCTGCGAATGGCCCAAGCCAGCGTGGGACAGGGCGTCGGCGTCCTCAGACTGGAGGGCGTCAAGAATATACGCACCATCAGACCGGAGGTCCGCGCGCCTGTCATCGGGCTGCTGAAGCGAAAGTATCCCGACTTCGACGTCTACATTACGCCAGCCGCGCAGGACGTTGATAGCCTGCTCGAGCTCGGCTGCGAGATCATCGCGTTGGACGGAACCCAGCGGCCGCGGCCCAAGAAGGACACCCTTCCAAAGCTGATCGCTCGAATCCACCAGCGGGGCGCCTTGGCCATGGCCGATTGCGACTGTCTGGAGAGCGCCCTTGCCGCAGAGCGGCACGGAGCCGACGTGATTGGAACGACTCTCGCGGGATATACGGAGGCTCGAGCTCTCACCGAGGGTCCGGATCTGGAGCTGGTTCGAGCCGTTTGCGCGACCGTGAAGATCCCGGTGCTGGCCGAGGGCCGCTACACCCAGCGATGGGAGGTCGAGTCTGCCTTGCGAATGGGCGCGAAGGGTGTGGTCGTTGGTGGAGCGCTCAACGATCCCGTGAAGCAGACAGCCGCCCTGAAACCCCTGGGCTGCAAGCTGCAAGAGGACGTAGGGGCCGTCGACATCGGCGGAACCTGGCTTCGGTTTGCCCTCTTCTCACCCGACTGGAAGATGCTGGACGTCCAACGCGTGCCAAACCCTCCTAAACGCGACGACCGTCTTGCCTGGATCCGAGAAAGAGCAGCCGAGGCAGGCGTGAAGCGACTTGGGTTGAGCACCGGCGGAGTAACCGATCCGCGCACCGGCGAGGTCTGGAAGGCCAAGGAGTATCTGATGCACGACCAAGTCGGCATCAGATTCACCGAAGAAACACTCGGCCTTCCGACCCACGCCCATGGCGACGGCCACGCGTCGGCGTGGGCTCACGCCAACCTAGCGCAGTTCGCCGCCCGACGGGTCGCCACGTTGGCTCTGGGCACGGGAGTCGGCTGCGGGTTCGTGACCAACGGGAAGATCTGGGCAGGGCGCCGTGGCGAATACCCGCGCGTTAACGACCTCTCGAGCAGCCTTGGACCCACGTTCGAGGAGCTGATGGGGGGAATTCACATCACCAGCGAGCCCACGGACGAGCAAAAGGAACGCGCGATCGTCGCTCTGAAGGGCGCGGTCTCAGCCCTGCAAGGTCTTTACTATCCGGACGACATCGTCGTCTGCGGGTCGGTCGGGATGAGCGATTGGATGGCCCCGCACGTCGCGGACCTCGGTCTTACGCCCAGCCCGTTCGGCCACGACGCGGGCATCTACGGCGCGGCAGCCTTGGTGCTCTTCCCGGACTATTTGTCGCCGTAAAAGCTTCTCAGCGTCACCGGATCCAAGTGGAGCGTGCCGTCCGAGTCGATCGTTCGGCCCAAGCCGAGCCCATCGTCATAGCCCCAGATGGCATTGGCAAGATGCAGAGTATGGATTGCCTTCCGCATGCCTTGAAACCAGCGGGCACGCGACTCGGGAGGAGAGACTTTGGGATAGGCGCCAAACTCGCCCAAGACGACCGGGACGTGGTGGCTTGCGGCCCAGTCGGTGCAAAGCTTCAGCCGGCCAAGGAGGTACGCGTCGTCGTAGCGCTGCTTCCCATACCGTTCAAGTGCTCCCCGATACTTCTCGTCGTTCTGGGGAAGGATCGCAGCCACCGCCTCAGGGCTGGACGGAAAAGGGACGCTCTTCAGCTTCTGCGGGTATTCGCCTACCCACTCCGCCCCTTGGTGGGTGAAGAAGAACGGGTCGTAGCAGTGGAACGAGTAGATCAGATTGCTCTCTTCGAGCGGTTTAAATCTGGCGAGGGTGTCGATGCCGCTCCAACTCGTCGCAGAGACCATGACGGTCCGCTTTGGATCGACGCCCCGCACGGCCTTCACGGTCTTCTCCTGAAGGTCGTACCAGA
The DNA here is from genome assembly GCA_035550555.1 of Fimbriimonas sp. Taxonomy (GTDB): domain Bacteria; phylum Armatimonadota; class Fimbriimonadia; order Fimbriimonadales; family Fimbriimonadaceae; genus Fimbriimonas. The sequence goes on along the minus strand of DASZPA010000452.1, from coordinate 10,123 downwards.
CTTCAGGATTGTTCTGAAATACCGGCTCGTTCACAAGCTCGAAGACGATCTCGTGCTCGCGTTTACCTCGATAGTGCTCCGCAAGCGCCTTCCAGAAGCTGACGAAGCCCGCATTGTCCTGGCCCGGCGCGTCGAGCTTGAGCTGTCCGTTATCGTGGAGATCCCAAACGACCGCTATGTGCGCGGCGGCGAACCGGTCGAGCGCCTTGTCGATGGCAGTCAGGCATGCCGCGTCGGGTGAACCGTTGCGATAGACCGCGTCCGGGCTGATGCAGAGTCTCACAAAACCAACGCCCAGCCTCTTGAACGCGGCGAAATCTGCATCGGTCAAGTAAGTCCTGTAATGATCGGCGTGGTCACCAGGAGCCAAGTAGCAGAACCAGCGCGTAACATTCACCCCGGTCTTGAACTTGTCGAGGAGAGCGGCTGGGACGCCATTCGAGTCCGACTGAGCCGACAGGATGGCGATAGCCAACAGCGACGTGAGCATGGTAACACGGTGTTACCCACTTAGGCGGCCGGATCGCTCACCGGCTCCAGATAGAAGAGCAGCGGCATCACGGGTCCCAGGCTGGGCGCCGTTGAAAGTAGCTCTTGTAGCTCTTCTGGATTCGAGACCTCGATCCCCTCGTTCTGCAGGGTATCGAGGAAGTCGTCGGGAGAGCGTTGCGACGCCTGCTCGAGCTGAATGGTGAGACGGGCGTCGGATATCAAACGCAGGGACAGGTCCGGCCAACGTTCGCGAAGGACGGACGACTTGCCGACGTGGAAGGGCGTCAACTTGGTGGTCTGGAACAGCTTTCGAACGGATGCGATGTAGACCGTCAGCCGAAGGCTGTTGACCATCCGCTTTGCGTTCCTTGGGAGACCGGGCAGATGCAAATACGCCTCTCTCACAGCGTCTTCCAAGACGTCCGTTTTTTCGAAGATCGCCGCCTTTGCCGCCTCCAAGCCCACTTCCGAAGCGTTCTTCTGATTCTTTGCCGCGCGTCCCGCCGCCCGAGCCACCTCGTCCAGAGAGTCGCCCTGCCTGGCCGATTTGGCGGCAAAGCTGTACGCCAGGGCGTTGATCAAGGCGTCGTCAGCCTGACCTTTGTTGGACAGGGCTCCCACCAAGCCCACCACCAGAAACAGGATGGCCGCGACGATCCCAGCCGGTTCAATCTTCCAAACCCACCAGACTATGAAGAGCACAAGAACCAAGAACGAGGCTCCAGCAATCACGAGCTGCTTGCCTCGAGCAAAGCTTTCGTAATGCTCGCGGGCAGCCTTGCCGGCTTGGGCGGCTGTGTCTACCTTCGTCTCGGCCGTGGCCGCGGAGATCATCGTCTTGATTTGCTCCGGCTGAGATGGCGGAATGGAGAATTGAAGCTGGACAATCTTCTGGAGGTACTGCCTGCCGAACGCCTGGATCTTTCTGGATGCGGCCGATGGATCGTCGGAGGGGAGAACTTCGGCCAAGTCCTTATACTTCAGACCCGCTGCCGCTTCCACTGAAGGCACATCCGCCAGAGCGACGCAGACGACCTGGGGGTGGCAGAGAAGCTGGTTCATGACCTCCAGCACCTCGAGGCTCCTGGGCGGCTTGCACCGTTCGATGTCGTCCACAAAGACAACGACCCGCTTCTTTCGAAGCTCGAGCGCCTCCGCGAGCTTCTCGTCGTAGCGGGCTCGGGTCCGAAGCCAAAGGCCTTCCCGTGTTGCCTGCTCGACGATCTCGCCGATCTGACCGCGAACCTCTTCCATGTCCCCTTGCCCGGCGGTCTTCTTGGGGTCGAGGACGTACTGCTCGACGGTTCTCGCGACGGTAAGTGCCCGTTTCAGGGCGGCCGTTGCGAGTGAGGCCGCGAACATGAGAGCGCCGAGACCCACCGATTGAGACCGGGTCGAACGGACCGACTGAATCCACTCGCCGGACTGCTTTTGCGGAATCTGGAAGAACGATTGGAGCCAAGTCAGGTGCGGGTCCAACGCTCCGGACAGGAGTCCGGCAACGAGAGCGAGAGCGCCGCAAACCGCCGCGCCAGCGATGACCCACGTAAAACTCTTGCGATGGCTTGGACGCCAGAGCGCCGCCGGAAGGGGCCGAAGCAGCCGGAGCCACCAGGGTCTGGATTCGTTCACGGCACGCATCACCTCGGCCGCGAAGGCTGTGGCAAGGCTGGGCGCCTCGTCGTGCATCCACGCGTTGAACCAACACACCGCATAGGCGGGCCGGCTCGCCGCACGCCGATCGGAGGTCAGGCGCTTGACAATCATCTTGCCGAGCGTCGACTTTCCGGCTCCCCAGGGAGCGCTAATCGCGATCGTGAAAGGCGTCTTGGTGTTCGGGCGCTGAATCAATTGCGCCAACGCGTCGGCATAGGGAGCAAAGTCGAGGTGATCCTCGTCCGAAGGCCGATCGTCCAGCAGGTCGAAGTTGATCTGGTCGTGCTCGTCTCGGGACTCCTGCTGCGGACGATGGCTAATCGCTCGCTCGGAGGGCCGTTGATCGGGAACAGGCGTGCGTTCAGCCGAGGCGGGTGTTTCCTGGGGCGTCTCTTGGGGCGTCTCCTCGGGCCCCGGATGGTGCTCGGGCGGAGCTGGGGCCGGCGGTGGCGAGGCTGTCGGCGCAGCGGCCGGCCTCGGGGGCAGGACGCCCACGGCCAGAAATCCGCGCATGGCGTTCGAGTGATCCTGCTCGTGTCGAGCAACCCACGCAAGCAGCGCATCGGTAGCAGGACTCAAGAGACCGACACTGCGCAAGTACTTCCTCGCGCTCGTCTCTTCGCCATGCGGAGGCGGCGGGGCGATGAGCGTCGCCAACAGGTCGGCGGCTGTGGGCGCCGCCCGTCCGAAGCGAGCCGCAACCTCCGCGGTCTTGTTCAGCACGTCGATCGTGTTGTGGCTGGCAAAGTTGGCTTGGGAGGCCGGATGCTCCGGCGCTCGATTGGCGACGGGCAAGACGTTCGCCACACCGCCCAGAAGCTCCGGCGTGGTCGTGGCAATGCCGTAGAGCAGGGACGTCGTCGTAAAGGCGCCGTTGAAGGGGCGATGCGAAGCTGCTTCGAGAATCTGGACCAGGCGGCCATCCGGACCGTGTTGACGAACCCAGTCGTTCAGAAGGGGGATTCCAAAGCCTGCTTCGTCCGACATAAAAGAGACCCGTCCAAGCGACCCGCCAAAGATTCGCCTAAAGGTACTTGGCGGGAGCATCTATGTCAAGGCATTGTTTCTGCCATACGCCCCGTTAACGCACGGTTAGCGCAGGTTTCACCAAATCCAGCAATTGTCCCGCCGGTCGACGTGCGTTCTTCGGCGGCCAATCGACGCCGCATTGAGCTGCCCTGCCTAACGCGCCTATAGCCGCAATTGACCCTGTCCCATGCCTTGGATGGGTGTACACATAGGAACCCCGTCTGTATGGAGGAACATCCAGAGCATCTCTGATTCGGCATGAGCCCAGGCTTGCTCGGCGTACTATCTAATCGTGATCCTTGCGCTCGTGCTGATGGTTGCCCAGGCTCCCGCGAAGACGGCGCTCGAGCCTCTGGCGGCCCTCAAGCAGATCATTGCCCACTACCAGGGGCTCAAGAACATCCGTTACACGGTGATCCACCACGAGGGGTCCGGCGACAAAGAGAAGCAAACGGCCGACCGCGTCTATTGGTCGGCGCCGGACCATTTCGAGATTCAGGCCATCGCCTATGGGCCCTTCCCTGCGGCGCTTCAGCCCAACTTGGTGAGCGACGGGGGCATCGTGGAATCGCTTGGCCTCTTGGGCGGACCGGATGGCGGGCCACTTCTGCCGGCGGACAATACCGTGGGCCCGTGGGAGAAGCGTGGCGGGCTCCCCTTGGTTTGGATGATGAACGGCAAGTCGTGGAAGGAGATGTCGGAGCCGCCGGTAGGCGGCGGAATCTCCTACGCCTTCGGATCGACGGTCACCTGGCACGATCATGAAGCGAAGCAGATCGTGCAGATCTCCAAGACGGCCGCGGAGACCAACGCGGTCGTGTTCTACGTTTCGCCAAAGTACGACGCCCTCCTCGGCATGGAGGTCGCCGTCGGTGAGGATGCACCTTGGATCGAGTTCGCGGACGTCGAAGAGAACGCGAAATAGATTGGCAAATCCCGTATGCCGGCCTATCTACTAGGCATCGGCCGCGACCTTGACCCGGTGTTCCACGGCAGCCTTCACCAAACCTGCGAACAGCGGGTGTGGTCGGTTGGGGCGAGACTTGAACTCCGGATGTGCCTGCGTACCCACGAAGAACGGATGGCCCACCACCTCGATCATCTCGACCAGCCGGTAATCCGGGCTCACGCCGCTGATGATCATGCCGTGCTCTTGAAGCTTCTCACGAAAGTCGTTGTTCACTTCATATCGGTGGCGGTGCCGTTCCGCGATCCGCGTCGCTCCGTATATCCGGGCCGAAAGCGTTCCGTTCACGAGATTGCAGGGGTAGCTGCCGAGCCGCATGGTGGCGCCCTTCTCACTGACTCCCTTCTGCTCCGGCAGAAGATGGATCACCGGATATGGCGGGTTCTCCACCATCTCCTCGGAGTTCGCTCCGGCCAGGCCACAGACGTTGCGGGCAAACTCGATGACCGCCATCTGAAGGCCCAGGCAGATTCCGAGAAACGGAAGCCCTGTCTCACGGGCGTACCGAATCGCCTCCACTTTTCCTTCGATGCCGCGAGCTCCGAAGCCGGGAGCCACGACCAGTCCATCGATGCCTTTCAAAGCCTCCTTCGGGTCGCCGCCGGTTTCCAGGCTGTCGCTTTCGATCCACTGGAGCTCGACTTCCGCATCGTTGGGAATGCCGGCGTGGCGCAGAGCCTCGGCGATGGACTTGTAAGCGTCACCGTTGCTCGTGTACTTGCCGACGACGGCGATGCGGCACTTCTGACGGGGGTTCTTCAGCGTGTTGACGAGCTCGACCCACTCGGCGTGGCCGCCTCCGCGGTCGTCGAGACCCAGCCGCTGCACGACGAACTCGCCGAGACCCGCCTCTTCGTAGGACAAGGGCACTTCGTAGATCGTCTCGACGGTGCGCGACTCGATAACGGCCTTTGCGGGCACGCCACAGAAGAGAGAGAGCTTGTCTCTCACTTCGGACGGAAGCGGTACCTCGCTGCGGCAGACGAGAACGTCCGGAGCGATGCCGATCGCGCGGAGCCGCTCGACGCTGTGCTGGGTCGGCTTCGTCTTGACCTCGCCCCAGGGACCCACGGTCGGCACCAGCGTCACATGCACGTAGAGGGTGTTCTCGATCCCAACGTCCGTGCGCATCTGGCGGATGGCTTCCATGAAGGGCAGCGACTCGATATCGCCGACCGTGCCGCCGATCTCGGCGATCACGACCTCTGCCTCCTGTTCTCGGGCGACGGCAAGGATTCGCCGCTTGATTTCGTTGGTCACGTGCGGGATCACCTGCACGGTGCCACCGAGGTAGTCGCCCCGGCGCTCGGCGGCAATCACCGCGCTGTAGACTTTGCCCGTCGTGACTGAGGAGCCGGCGGAGCAGTTGACATCCATAAACCGCTCGTAATGGCCGAGGTCCAGATCTGTTTCTGCGCCGTCGTCGGTGACGAACACCTCCCCATGCTGGTAGGGGTTCATCGTGCCCGCATCGACGTTGATATAGGGATCCAGCTTCATCGGAGCGACGGTGTAGCCCCGGTTGCGAAGGAGACGGCCCAGGCTGGCGGTGGTGATCCCTTTGCCGATCGAACTCACGACGCCGCCTGTAACAAAGATGTATTTAGCCAACTCAGACCTCCCCAAAAACACGCCGAACCGGCCCCAAGCAGCGCACTTGGAGTTATAAGAACGGGGTTTTGTGAAGTATACGAGATAGCCGCCCAAAGCGGTTCTCCGGTTTGAAAAATTGCATGAATTGCATGGGCGAGCGGGCCGAGCTATTCAGCGCCCGCTTTGTGAACGGGGATGGTCATAGAGAATCTCCTCCAAGCAGGTCCAGACGCATATCAGATCTTGAGGCCGGCATCGAGGTGTGTGTTCGAACGGGCCGCCGTTTAATTGGGTAAACCCTGGTTGGCTTGCCTTGGCAGCGATTCGACGCCGATGTCTCAACACGAAACCATCCAGACCCTCCTTCAGGAGACTCGAACCTTTTCGCCCGACCCGGCCTTTGCGGCGGGATCTAATGCCAGCGATCCTGAGATCTACGAGCGGGCCGCCAAGGATCCCGAAGCTTGGTGGGACTCGTGGGCGAAGAAGCTGGACTGGTTTGAGCCGTATCACACGGTTTGCGAGTTTGAAGCTCCCAACGCGAAGTGGTTCTTGGGCGGAAAGCTTAACGCCACTTATAACTGCGTCGACCGGCACGCCGCGACGCAGCCGAAGAAGCGCGCCATCGTCTGGGAGGGGGAGCCGGGCGACGTTCGGATCTTCAACTATGGCGAGCTGAAAGACGAGGTTTCGCGCCTGGCGAACGCACTGAAGAGCCTTGGCGTGGGCAAGGGCGACCGGGTGTGCGTGTACATGCCCATGGTCCCTGAGCTCGCCTTTATTATGTTGGCGTGTGCCCGGATTGGCGCGCCTCATACGGTGGTCTTCGGAGGGTTTAGCGCGGAGTCGCTGCAGGAGCGGGCAAACGACGCCTCGGTGAAGCTGATCGTGACGGCCGACGGGGGCTGGCGTCGAGGTGGCGTGGTTCCGTTGAAGGCGATCGTGGATGAGGCGATGGAGCGTGGCTGCCCGACCGTCGAGAAGGTGCTGGTGCTGGACAGAATCACCTCGGGCGGTACGACGCCGCCACCAAGTTGGAAAGCTCCCGGATGGACCGAGGGCCGCGACATCTGGTGGCACGATCTGGTCCCGCAGCAAAGCACGGATTGTCCCTGCGAGCCGATGGACAGCGAAGACCTGCTCTACATCCTCTATACAAGCGGCTCGACTGGCAAGCCCAAAGGAATCGTCCACACGACGGGCGGGTACATGACGGGCGTCTACGCCACGACCCAGTTGGCATTCGACCTCAAGGAGGACGACCTGCACTTCTGCACGGCAGACTGCGGCTGGGTGACGGGCCACAGCTACATCGTCTACGGCCCCTTGGCGAACGGCGCCACCGTTCTCATGTACGAAGGCGCGCCGGACACCCCGGAGAAGGACCGGTTCTGGCGCATTATCGAACGCCATAAGGCGACCATCCTCTACACGGCGCCTACCGCGATCCGGGCGTTCATGAAGTGGGGCGACGAGTATCCGAACCGGTGCAACCTCTCCAGCCTACGCTTGCTGGGCAGCGTGGGAGAGCCAATCAACCCCGAGGCATGGATCTGGTACCAGCAGACGATCGGCAAGGGCCGTTGCCCCGTGATCGACACTTGGTGGCAGACGGAGACCGGCGGCATTATGATTACGGCCCTGCCTGGGATTACGGCCACCAAGCCTGGCAGTGCGACGCACCCGTTCCCCGGCATCAAGGTGAGCGTGTACTCCGAGGACGGGTCGGGAGAGACGGTGACGGGACCGAACAGTCCGGGCGGGGGCCACGGCAAGGGTGGATTCCTCGTTCTCGAACAGCCTTGGCCAAGCATGACCCGCGGTATCTTCAACGATCCCGAGCGGTTCGTAAAGACCTATTGGAGCCGCTTCCCAGGAAAGTACTTCGCCGGCGATGGAGTAAAGCTGGACGACGACGGCTATCTGTGGCTGCTGGGGCGCGTGGACGACATCATGCTGGTGGCGGGCCACAACATCAGCACGATGGAGGTCGAGAGCGCGCTGGTCGACCATCCGTCGGTTGCCGAGGCGGCTGTGATTGGCAAGACTCACGACGTGAAGGGGCAAGCGATTTCCGCTTTTGTGATCCTTCGTGGAGGAGTCGAGCAAAAGCCTGGCTTGGTGGATGAGCTAAAAGCCCATGTCGCCCACAAGATCGGCGCCATTGCCAGGCCGGACGACGTGTTCATCACTGCGGAGCTGCCCAAGACGCGTAGCGGCAAGATCATGCGGAGGCTTCTTCGCGACGTCGCGGAAGGCCGCGCCCTGGGCGACACGACCACGCTTGCGGATCCGACCGTGGTGGCGGCACTCAAGGACAAGTACGAGGGACAAGAGAGCTAGCAGGCCGTCGCGGCCCCTGTTAAAAGGTCTGGGCGCCAGGAATCCCCGGCTCTCTACGCGGCCAAAGAGCAGCGGGCTAAGCGGGTCTCCGAAACCGCAAGTTGCGGTAAATCTGTTAAAAGTTCAAACTCCTGCCCGGTCAAATTTGACAAATCACTTGCAAGCATCGGACAATAGAAGAGATTGTGCGGTTTGTCGCGTGAAACCTGGGAACACTATCCGTTTCCTCTGCTAATTGGCCTCGCTCTACCGGACCCCGAACGTCATGCTTTTCCACGTAATTTTATTGAAACGAGAGCGGGTCGCAAGATTTCTCACATGTTTGGCGATTCTTTGCGCCGCTAGCTTGGCTCTTTCCCAAGTTAACGTAACGACTTATCACAACGACAATTCGAGAACGGGACTGAATAGCTCAGAAACCCTATTGACCACCAGTAACGTCAATAGCACGACTTTTGGCTCGTTATTCTCGCAAACAGTGGACGGCCAGATTTACGCCCAACCTCTTTACCTTTCTGGCATCTCAATCCCCAGCAAGGGAACCCACAACGTCGTTTATGTAGCCACCGAACACAATTCGGTCTACGCCTTCGACGCCGACAACAACGTTGGCGCGAACGCGCAGCCTTTGTGGCAGGTTAATCTGGGACCATCGTGCCCCAATAACGACTTCGGGACGACTGACATAAAGCCCGAGGTGGGTATCACGGGAACACCAGTGATCGATCCCGCGGGTCCGGGGGGGACACCGACTCTTTACGTCGTAGCCAAAACGAAGACCTTCGACGCAGGAAACAACGCGGTGTATTCACTTTACATCCATGCTTTGGACGCAACCTCCGGCGTCGAAAAGCTTGGTGGGCCGGTTCTCATTCAGGGTCAGGTGAATGGTACTGGCGACGGGAACGACGGAAACGGGCACGTTCCGTTTAGTCCTTTCCTGGCAAATCAACGGGCAGGGCTGCTTCTGGTGTCCGGAAACGGGTCGAACGGCATCAGACGGAACTCGAGGCCCGCTCTGCACTCGAACGCATCGGCGGGTGGAGGCTCGACTCTCTACATCGCCTTTGCTTCGCACGGCGACAACGGCGCCTTTCATGGCTGGGTATTCGCCTACGACGCGACAACGCTCCAGCAGAAAGCGATCATGTGCACGACGCCGAACGCCGTGACCGATCCCAGCGGATATCCGCTTGCCGCGGGCGGCATCTGGCAGGCGGGCGCCGGACTGGCAAGCGACGGGGCAAGCATCTTTTGCACCACCGGACACGGGATGTTCAATGCGGGGAACGGCTCTTACGGAGACTCGGTGATCCGGCTCAATTCCGATCTGACGGTGCCCGACTTTTTTGCCCCCGCGGATCAGTCGGCCTTGAACAACGCCGATTCGGACTTCGGCTCGGGAGGAGTGGTCCTTCTTCCGCCGAGCGTCGGAAGCGCAGCCCACCAGAATCTGCTCGTCGCTGTGGGTAAGGAGGGCTCCATCTTCCTTCTGGACGCAGCCAACCTTGGCGGAAACGATACGACCGACCACGTCGTGCAGGTCCTAAGCCATGAAGTGGCCGGCGTTTGGGGCGTGCCGGCGTACTTCAATGGCAACCTCTTTTTTGGGCCGGTGAACGGTCCGATCGCGCACCTGTCGATTTCCAACGGCGCCTTTCCGGCAAACGGAATCGATTCGGGGAGCCCGGACACCTACGGGTATCCCGGCGCGGTGCCTTCCGTCTCCTCAAACGGCACGTCGAACGGTATCGTCTGGGCCGTCCAAACCTCCGGTTCTTCCACAGGCACCCCGGCAAAGCTGAGAGCCTATGACGCGACCAACCTGGGCAACGAGCTCTACGACAGCGGGACGACCAGTGGCCGGGACGTTTTGGGAAGTGCCGTCAAGTTTGCCGTGCCGACCATCGCGCGCGGCAAGGTCTACGTTGGAACGTCCGGGCAGCTCAACATCTTTGGTCTGATCGGCTTTGTGGAGACCCCCGTCATTGCTCCGGCCGGCGGCAACTACTCCGGCTCCGTCACTGTGACGATCACGGACGC
>DASZPA010000451.1:0-2984 GCA_035550555.1 Fimbriimonas sp. | reverse complement strand
GCGACGTCTCCCGAAGGGCGATTGAGCGCGAGCTCGAAGCGAAGCGAGGAGTACCCCCAGCGGAGCGGAAAAAAGGCGCCAGCCAAACCTCCGAAGGCCGATGCGCGAAGCGCGAGTAGAAGAAGAACGACCCGTACTCCTCCGAAGCGGCTAGCTCGCGCCGCCCAAGCGGGACGTCGCTCGTAGGGACGCCTTGTTTGAACGAAGTGAGTTAGGCGGCCCGCGACGTCTCCCGAAGGGCGATCACGCGCGAGCTTGAAGCGAAGCGAGGAGTACCCCCAGCGGAGCGCCACCCCGAGCGCCAGCCATGCGCAGGAGCGCGACCCCGGCCCCTTCCACCTACTCATCGTACCGATCGTGATGCCGCACCCAAGCCATCGGATGCGACAACCCCTCTTCATGCCGACCCATCGGCGTCAGATCGAGGTAATTGTAAGCGCCGTTCATCAGGTCCAGCCCCCTGGCGTAGGTCGAATAGGTTCGATAGATCGACCCATCTTCTCCCATCGCGAACGCGCTGATTCCTGGAAGCTCCTCTATCTCGTAATCCTCGTCCCGAAAGTTGTAGTTGACCTTGCCATCGGCAGGTTCGTCGAAAGAGACTCCGAGATCGAAGTTAAACCTGGAATCGTTCGAGGAGTACCAGTCGAAGTTCCACCCCATCCGTTCCTTGAAAGGGACGATCTCTGCGTACGGAGCCCGAGAGATCGCGACAAACGAGGTGTCCCGGTGGGCCAGGTGAACGTCGATGCCGTTGAAGTTGTCTGCCCAGAACGAACAGCTTGGACAACCCTCACTCCAACCGGGGCCGAGCATGAAGTGATACACAACCAACTGGCTCTTGCTCTTGAAAAGGTCCGAAAGGTGCACCTTGCCATGGGCGCCCTCCATCTCGTAGTTCTCGATCTTGGTCCAAGGCAACTCCCGCCGCGCGGCGCTCAGAGCGTCACGGGCCTTCGTGAACTCCTTCTCCCTCGTCAGAAACTCCTTCCGAGCCTGAATCCACTCGTCGCGCGAGACCACATTCCTTGATGCTAGTGACATGCTCGTCCTCCTTTGCAGCAGCACAAGGCGCCGCCTGGACAGTGAGCGCATGTGCAAACGACTTCATGCGACCCACTCACCGAACCGAGAGACTTGACCACCGTCGGCGCCAAACTGACTCCGCAGGCAAGCCAAAACGAGAGGCAAACCAGCAGCAGAACACCCAAATTGCGGCGACTAACCGCAGGATAGGCGAGAACAGCGTTCACTTCTTCTCTCCATAGAAGTACTGAGGCTCCCACCCGTTCGCGCCCTCCTGAAGCATGTCCAGGAACGGCCAAACCGCGCAGAAGTCGTCGCCAGGACCGAAGTGCGCTTTGGCGATGCGATAGATCTTGCCGTCGGGATCCTTGTGGAAGGTCGACACGCCGGGCCACGGTCCGGGATGCGCACCCTCCGACTGCCAAAAGCCCATGTCCTTGATGAAATCGCTCTCGTGCGCCGACACGGTCTTGAAGTTCCAGTGCCTCTTGTCGGCGAAACGCTTCAGAACGTCCGGCTTGTCGGGCGAGCAGAGCACGAACCCGGCTCGATCCTCCAAATGCGGAACCAACCCCGTGAATCCGTCAGCCCACATCGTGCAGTAAGAGCAGCCCGTGCCCATGTTGTGGACCAGGATCAGGTCGCTCTTGTCGCCGAACAGTTCCGAAAGCCTGATCTCCTTGCCCTCCGAGGTCTGAAGCGTATAGTCGCTCACCTCCTCTCTGGGACGTCGCTTCTGCGCTTCGACCAGCCGCTGCTTGGCGGTCTCGATCTCGTGCTGTAAGTCTTCAATCTCTTTATCGATATCGGTTGTTGCTAAGCTCATGAATTTCTCCAGTTGTTGATTTCTTAGGTGAAGCAGCCTGCGTGGATACACGAAGGATGCGAATCCGGTTACGATCTCGACCAGCTCCGCCCACTTCTCCTCAAACTCGCCCGCCCATTCGCGGTGCGCAGGGCAGAGCTGATCGGTACGAAGCAGATCGGGGTCGGTGGCCCGTCGCAATGGCGAAAAGCCGCGTGGTCCGTAGTGGATGCCGCAGGGCGCCGGCAGCGCGTGAGCTGCATGAGCGAACCGAAAAGTTCGCGGCGAAACGCCGAAGCACGCCTGGAACATGCGGGTAAACGCCTCCTGCGCCGCATATCCGGCGTCGAACGCGATGCTGCCGATGGAAGCGCGGCTGGTCTTCAGCCGATAAGCCGCCCGCTCCATCCGAAGCCGCCGCACGTGATCCATCACCGACTCCCCCACGACCGCCCGAAAGATTCGGTGAAAGTGGTGCTGAGAGAAGCACGCCACATGCGACAGCCCCTGCGGCGTGAGCTCGTCGTCCAAGTGCGTCTGAATGTAAGCCAGCACATCAGAAATGGCCGCCACATACTCCGCATCGGTCCGACTGATCTCGTCCACGAAGTCATGTTACGGTTCCCCGCCAAGAAACTTTTGACCGTCCCTGCTTTTCTCGTCGGCCGGCACGCAAGTTGGCAAGTTGGCAAGTTTGTGAGGTGGAGAGCCGCTGATAACTCAAGCTGCGCGGAGTACCTCTGCGGAGCCACAAAGGTGACAGCAAAGAAAAGCCGATGCGCGAAGCGCGAGGAGAATGAAAGGACTGCCCGTACTCCTCCGGAGCGGCTAGCTCGCGCTGCCCAAGCGAGACGTCGCTCATGGGGACGCCTTGTCTGAACGAAGTGAGTTAGGCGGCCCGCGACGTCTCCCGCAGGGCGATCGAGCGCGAGCTTGAAGCGAAGTGAGGAGTACCCCCAGCGGAGCGCCAAACCCGAGCGCCAGCCATGCGCAGGAGCGCGACCCCGGGGCGCCCTGCCCTTCACCTACTCATCGTACCGATCGTGATGCCGCACCCAAGCCATCGGATGCGACAACCCCTCTTCATGCCGACCCATCGGCGTCAGATCGAGGTAATTGTAAGCGCCGTTCATCAGGTCCAGCCCCCTGGCGT
>DASZPA010000450.1:0-10108 GCA_035550555.1 Fimbriimonas sp. | reverse complement strand
AAGTCCCTTGTGCTGAGCGGAGACTTGAGCCTCGGCCTCAAGGATCTCAGGTCTGTTGTGAAGCGCCTCATCCAACAGGTGCCTGTATTCAAGACCGAAGTCGAAGTCATCGCTCACGTTCTGCAGGGACGGGGGCGTTAGAGGAACGATCTTCCCGCCGGGCTCTTTCGGCGAGGCGTTCGTCTTGTCGACCGGTGCCGCCGGCTGAGGCTCCTCGGGACTCTTCCCTGCGGTCTGGACCGCCGAGGGAGGTTGAACGCCTTCGGGTTGCTGTACGGCGCCTTGGCTGGAAATGTCCAGGTGAGACGCAATATCCAGTCCCATCGTGTTCTTGAGTGCCGCCAGATTCACCGAGACCTGAGCCTTCGCGACGATCAAGCTCTGCTGGGCGTCGGCTACGTCTCGCTGGGCAGTAATGATGTCGAACCGGGAGTTGGTGCCCGCCTGGTAGTTCTTGTTCGCGTCATCCAAGCGTGCCAACGCATTGTTAACGTTGTCCGTGGCTACGGCAACCTGAGCCTGGGCCCGGAGGACGTTGAAGAAGGCAGACTTGACGTCGTAAACCACTTGATTTCGGACGCGGTTGATATCGATCCGCGCGGCAACCTCGTTCAGTTGAGCTTGGCTTGCTGCGGATCGTGTCGCGCCGAACAGATCGATAGGCAACGTTAGTGCGGCGGTGAACACGGGATTGAATTGCGGGAGAACCACGAAAGGCGGCGCAGAAGAGTTTCCGATCCCTCCCCCCGAGAGCGCGCTCGTATCGAACGTTGTCGCTTTATCGTAGTAGGGGACGTTGCCGTTAAAGGTGATGGACGGATTGAGCTCCGCCCGGGCCTCCCCTGTCCGCCCCTCCGCCTGCTGCAGGTTGGCAATGGCCGCTGAAAAGTTCCGATTGGTGTAGAGCGCGATAGCGACCGCTTGCTGCAGCGTGACCGGCTGCTTGGAAACGAAACCCTTCACAGCGGACAGGTCGGGCGACCAGGCGAGCGAGCGCGTTGACAACTGCGCAGGCGCCGGCAAAGAGCTCTGCGGAGCCGTGTTCGGTGGCCCTTGCGGCAGAGGAACGACCCCCGTCGGAACGTCCGGCGGCTTAACCGGCAAAGGCTCCTGCTGGCTCCATGCGCTTGCGGTCGCCAGCAGAGCGGCGACCAGCCAAGGCGTTCTCAGGACCGGCATTTAGTGCCCTCCGCCAGCGCCTGCCGCGGACCCGGTATTTCCGCCCGGCGCCGCCGTTGCTCCTGAACCTGGCGCCGGTGAAGGCATCGGCGCCGTGCTGCCCTGCGAGTTTGATGGGCTTTGCTGCGGATTGCCGGTCGTGGCCAATTGAGGAGGCTGACTCGGCGTCGACGGGATAGCTCCCGGTTGCCCGGCGCCCAGAGTCCCAGTCTGCGTTGGCGGCATTTGGGACGATTGTTCGGGCGGTGGCGCCATGCCTGTGGCGTGGCTCGCCGGCCCGCTACTCGGTTGAACCGTATTGCCGGTCCCGTTGGCCGAAGTCGGAGGCTGGGGCGCGGGGGGCTCTACGCCGCCGCCTGTACTTGGGGGCGCCTCTCCTCCATTCGGTACCGAGCTGTTTTGCCCAACTCGTGCCGAGCCGGGCGCATGCGCTTCGGCAGCGCTGCCGTCGCTCTTTGTGTCGATGGTCGCTGTGACCGACATGCCTTGGCGGAGGTTGCGAATGTCGTCCGCGGTCGCGTACTTCTTGTCGTCGCCTGGGCCCGCGGCCAGGAACCGGATGCGAACTGGAATGCGCTGAACGACCTTCGTGAAGTTCCCAGTCGCGTTATCCGGAGGCAGCAGGGCCGTTGCCGCGCCCGTGGCGCTCGTTACAGCCTCAACCTGGCCTTTGAAGACCTTGCCGCCCAAGGCGTCGACTTCGATTTCGGCGGACTCGCCAGCGTGGACACCTTCCAGCTGCGTCTCTTTGAAGTTCGCCATGACCCAAACGCTGGCGCCGCGGGTCAACGTGACGATAGTCGTGCCCGGCGCCATGGTAGCGCCCTCGTTGGAGTCTTTACGGACCACCTCTCCGTCGCATGGCGCATAGATGTACGTGTTGGCCAGCGTGATCTGCGCGTTTCTGACGGCCGCCTTCGCCTGGTCGGCCTGTGCCTGGGACACCTTCACCTGCTGATGCCGGGCTTCCACCTGCTCCTGGCCGGCCCGGGCCGTCTGGATATCGGCTTGAGCCTCGCCCGTCTGACTGGCGGTCGAGCTCAGGTTGGATTGTTGCACGCCTATCTGATTGGTGTTGGCAAGAGCGATGCCGAGTCCCGCTTGCGCCACACGAACTTGCTCGTGATACGCGTCGGCGGCTTTTCGCGCAGCCTTCACCTGGGCGTCGGCCTGGTTTACGTTCTTCCTCGCCTGTTCGACCATCGAGCGCGACTGAGCGGAGGCGCGCTTCGCCGACTCGACCTGCGATTCGGCCTGCTGAGCCTCGGATTGGGCGGCTTGAAGCTGGGCGGCGCTGTTTTGAGCCTGCTCCCTAGCCTGATCGTACGCCTGCGCCGAAATCGCGTCTTGATCGTAAAGCGTCCGGTATCGCTTCTCGTTCTGAGCTGCGTTTGCCGCAACGGATTGGGCGGCCGCAACTCTCGAGGTGGCAGCGCCAAGGGCTTTCTGCGCCGTCACGATCTGCTGCTGCGAGTTCGCGTAGCCGGCCTGAGCGGTTTGGACAGCCTGGACGTAGTTTTCTTTGGACGCGCCGGCGCTTCCCACTTGCGCTTGGCTTTGCTGCCACTGTGCGTTCGCGGCCTGGATCTGGGCCTGTGCCTGATCGATCTGGTGTTTGACCGTCGCCGAGGTCAAGGCCACCTGCGCGCGAGCTCCGGACGTTTTTGCCTGCTGAGACTGCAGCGCTGCCTGCGCTCTCTGGATGGCAGCCGCTGTCTGCTGCTGCTCGTAGGCGAAGTTCTTCTCAGCGGCAGGGACCTGACTCAGAGCAGCTTGGTAGTTGGCCATCGCCTGGTTCAGAGTCGATTGCGCCGCCGAAGGATCCAATTTGGCGATGAGCTGCCCTCTGTGGACAAACTGCCCTTCCTCGACATACAGGGATTGGAGCGTTCCGCTGATCTGCGGGCTTACATTGACCAGATCTCCTGTGACATAGGCGTCGTCGGTGCTTGTGTGGCTCTGATTCCAAATGTAAAAACGAACGCCGTAAAAGAGCCCCAAAATGACGAGGACGCCCAGGACGATCCATATTACGGGCTTGGCCTTCTTCTTCTCGGCTGGAGCGGGACCGGCGGGCGCCTGGGCGGGAAACTCTCGCTGCTTAGGCTGGCCTCCGTCGCCTTGTCCCCCGTTCGCCTGCTCTGTGGGCCGCTCTACTCCCTTTGTCTCTGCCATTCATTCTCCCAATGGAAATCGGTTAATTCGCGTTTCCCTCGCGCCTATACATGCCTTGGAGGATCAAATCCAAGACTTGGTTCGTCGTGGCCTCCACCATCTCGCGAGATTGAAGCTCGCGGGACGAGAGGCTGTAAGGCATCAGGCCGCTGATGCACGTCAAGATGGTTCGCGCCGTTGCGAGGGGGTCTTCTGTCCAAAAAATGCCTTGTTTCAAGCCTTCGGCGATGACGCCGGCTACGAGCTCCGCTTCGGCCTCGTTGTATCTGCCGCGTCTTCTCAGCACGATCGTCTTGAGGGTGGCCAGCGAATCGTCGAGGCTCTGGTTGTAACGGGTCGCCGTATCGAAAGCGAATAGAACCTTCGCGAGCACCATGCGGCGAAGGCGATCTTGCGGGAGAAGCGGCTCGGCTGCGATAGCTGCCTGCCTCTCCCGCACCCTTCGCTGGTAGCCGTCGATCACCGCGAGCGCCACGTCCTGCTTGTTTTGGAAATAGCCGTAAATGGTCGCTTTGCCGATCCCGACGTCTTGAGCGATGTCGTCGATCGTCATTTTACGGTAGCCGTAACGCTCCATCAGGCGTGTGGCAGCCTCGATGACTGCTTCTCTCACGTCTGGACAGGCGGCGACTCGGGGCATTTATTTCCTTATTCCGAACAGATTGGTATTTTACTCGGAATACGAGAGGGCGCGGTAGGCCCTTTCGCGTTTCTACGGGAACGAGGCGCGGAAGTTCCTTAGGTGTGCACAGCCACGCTCATGGTGCTCGTGTCGCCGGTCGCCTGGTCGGTCACCGTTGCACTGATGTAAGCAGGTATCGGGTTTGCCGAGACGTTGATCGTCCCTACCGCCGCGCCATTCGAGTCGGTCACCAGAACGGCTGTGCTGAGATAGACGTCTGGCAGTCCAATCGTGCCCAGCCGGTTCGAGCAGCCGTAGAGATCGATCGTGTAGGTACGGTTCGGCGAAGAGTTCAAGGACATCCCGACCGAGCGTTGGGCGCCCGAGCCCGTGATGTTCAAGATCGTGGGAGCGGCTTGCAGGTGGTTGGCGTTGGCCTCCAGGTCGATTACGGCGGTGGTCTGCGAAGGGATCAGGTTGCCGTGGAACGAGTTCCCCACCGTACCTGCGTCGCTAAGGTAGATCCCCGTCGCGCTTTGGGAGATGTAGTTGCCTTGGCCGGCGAGTACGCCTCCGATCTGGTTGCCCTGCGCGCCGTCCCAAAGGCCGATGCCCGTCCAGCCGGTATTGGCCTGCGTGCCCGAAAGGGTGTCGCCGATGTGGTTTGCATAAACCTGGTTGGCGGTGGTACCGCCGTTGGCGAGGTTGATACCGACCGCCGAAAAGCCGCAGACGAGGTTGCCTTGAACCAGATTGTGGTTTGCGCCTTGGTAGAGCGCAATACCGCCCCACCCGTTTGGCAGACTCGCGCCGGACGCGTTGAGTCCTAGGGTGTTGTTTTGGATCGTGTTGTTCTTGTTCGACGCGCCTGCCACGTCGATACCATCGGCTGCATTTCCCGCGATCATATTGCCCGAGCCTGCCTTGGATCCACCGATCGTCACATGCTGGTTTCCGTCGAACACACCGACTCCGGCCGCCTGGTTGCCAATCGCCGTGGAGCCGTCGGACGAGGTCCCGATGTAGTTTCCGGAAACGACGTTTGAATTCGCTCCCGGGCCATAGATGACGACTCCGTAAAGAGCGTTCCCGGAGCAGACGTTTCTTGCGGCAGCCGTCGTGCCCCCAATGGTGTTGGAAGATGGCCCGGCGCCGATCCCAATTCCGCTTTGGCCGTTGGAAATCGCCGCCGACCCGTTCGCATTCAGGCCGGCAATATTTCCATGAAAGACGTTTCCGTTGGTGCCCGAGTCGTACAGGCCGACTCCATGGTGGCCGTTACCGGAAAACTGATTTCCGGAGCCTGCCGAGCTGCCGCCGATCGCGTTCGACGAGGCGCCTTGGGCCAGAGCCAATCCGTCGCTGCCGTTGGGAATCGCGGTGTTACCGGCGATGTCGGTTCCGCACCGGTTGCCGTCGATAACAAAGCCGCTCGCGCCAAAGAGGACAATGCCGTTTCCAGCGTTTCCGCTGACCGTGTTGCCGGTGCCAGCGACGGTTCCGCCGATGGTGATCTTGGTGACACCCGGGCTGGCGGCTATTCCGGAATAGCCGTTCGGAACAGCTGCTCCGCCTGCGCCGTTCACGCCGACGCGATTTCCCATCACGCTGCACACGGTCGTTCCGGCGCCGTAGAAACCGATTCCGTTTCGAGAGTTGCCGGAGATGACGTTATAAGCGTTGTTCAAGCCACCGATGGTAATTCCGGTCGAGCCGGCGTCGACGGCGATTCCGTCGTAGGTGTTCGGGAGTGCCAAGGCGCCGTTCACGTCGGTGCCGATGAGGTTGCCCTGAATGGAGCAGCTCGTCGCGCCGCCCAGCCAGATTCCGTTTGTGGTGTTTCCGCTGACGAGATTGCCGTTCCCAGCGACCGCCGAGCCGATCGAGACATGCGAGCAGCCGGTATCGATGGCAATGCCGCCGTTTGTGTTCGGTCGGCTCAAAGTGCCGTTTACGTCGGCGCCGATGAAGTTGCCATAGATCGACGCCTTGGTCAGATTGCCGAAGTAGATCCCGTCTCCGGTGTTTCCGGAGATCACGTTGCGGACGCTTGCGACGGAGCCACCGATTCGGACCGGAGTCGGACCGGCAAACACTTGGATTCCGCCTGCGCCATTGGGATTGGGCGTCTTGCCGTCTTGACATAGGCCGATGATGTTGCCCTGAATCGTGAGGGTTTCGACCTGGGAACCGGTTGCGACGATCCCCGGCCCGCTGTTTCCACCAATGTAGTTGCCAAGACCGGAGCCTCCAATCGTCGTGGAAAACGCGTTGCCTTCCACCAATACTCCGCCGTAACCGTTCGGAGCGGCCGAGGAGCCGGTGGGATCCTCGCCAATGTAGCTCTTGATCACCGACGTGTAAAGGGAGCCTTGGTCGACACGGATGCCGTATTGGGAGAAGTTTCCGACTTGGATCACCTTCACGACGGCTTTCGCACCCTCGATGAAGATGCCATCTACGAACTGGCCAGCCTGCGATCCGTCGATCGAGATTTCGGGGCCTTTCGCATTCGTATCGCCTTCATTGCTAGTTTGAGTTGAGCCATCGATGATCGCTCCTTTGCTCGTGATCGTCGGCAAAGGGCTGAGGGGCGTGATCTTGGCGTAGCCGTTCGCAAAATTCGGATCGCTCGGCGGGATCGCAAAGCGGATGGTCGTGTTATCGAAGATGTTCGCGAAGGTCAGGGCGCTGCGAAGAGACTTCGCTCCGACGTCGTTCGTGTTGGTCACCGTGTTGGGAAGCGCCTGGTTCGAAGCCTGGGCGATTCGAACCATGAAGGACGTGGAATCGCTGGATTGAACGGAGATCGTCACGCCGTGCGGCAGATCCGTGTACGTATCGCCGACCTCGAGGCGAGACCCCGCGTCGTTGGGGTCGCCGTTCAAGGTTTGGTCGACCACCTCGGACCGGCGGTCGTTGGCTGGATTGACGTCGCTAGCTTGGGTCCGGAGCTCCTGGACGTCGTGCAGCACGACGCCCTCGCCAGGCAGGTTGCCTGATTTCTCATAGATTCCCGAGTATTTCCGTGCTTCGATGGTCAAGTAGTGGTTCGCGTCTCCGCCCAAGAAGATCCGGCCCATAAGGTAGCCGCTCGTGCCAGGCCGAACCGTTTGCTGAATCTGCACGGTCACGTCGTTGCCAGGAAAGACGTTGCAGATCTTGGACGCCGGAATCCAACCGACCTTCATCCGGTGGTAGCTGTTGGTGTGGACGGGCAGAGGGCCGAGCGTGGGGTCGGTCACGTTCCCCGTGGAACCAAGACTCATCTGGTCGTAAAGGCTGTCGTAAGGCGTGCTGTATGGACCCGACGAGTGGTCGAATCCAAAGGTGTGGCCCATCTCGTGGGCCAGCAGCGGAAACATGCTGTCGCCGCTGTTATTGTAGGTGATCCCCCACATGCGGGTTACGCCGTTCAACGTGAAGCTCATCTGGCCGCCGACCCCGCCGATGTTCCCTACCGAGGAGTTCACGATGACATTGATGCCGTAATACTGGGTGAAGTCGACGCTGCCTGCGACTGCGGCAATGGCGTCGTTTTCCACGCTCAGGAAGTCGACTCCGAATCCGTCGCTGGTCTGATATTGGGACTGCGTCTTCGGCAGGCTCACCCAGTCGAGCACCAAAGAGTTGTTCAGATTGATGTTGCTGTACGACTGCTCGTTGTAATAGTGGTTCAGCGACGGCGGGCTGCCCGTCATCATCTGCTGGTACCAGGTCTGCGGGTGCGGCGCACCCGGGACGTCAGAGAACTTCGCCAAGATCGTGATGAACTTCTTGGTTCCCGTGAGCGGACCGTCGTGCGGATTCATCGGCGGGATTTGGGCTCCCTGCTGAGCTTGCCCCAGCTTGACTCTCGGAAATCCCGCCACGGCTCCCAATTCGCTTCCGTAAGGAGCGTGTTGGCCCGCGATCACGTCCAACGGAAGCATGTCTTCCGGAAGCGTCGCGATCGCATGAACCTGGATGGCGTGAGACTTGAGTGCGTAGTCGCCGGAAAGCTCCACGTAGTGCCCATGGAGAGCCCAAGCGCCGCCAAAGGACTGGAGCAGGTAATCGGGAAGCTGGATGCGGTAAGTGCTGGATCCGCTCTTGAGATAGAGATCCGGACCTTCGTCGCCAGGCGCGTCGGGCCAGATGACGCTTACCATGCCACGCAGGCCGTCGAAGGATGCGGGCGACTGGTTCCTGGGCAGAACGACTCTGGCCGCAAGGAGTGCCAGGGCAAAAGCGAGAACGCCTCGGGCAAGGGCAAAGCCTACGGCACGCAACTTCACGCGGTACAGATTACAACTGATCGGGTGACCTTCCCACTGGAAGAGCCACCGTATTTCTGCCGGAGATTGGACGTTATTCCTGTGTTAACACGCGGAGCTGTCCCTCGACCCACTCCATGATCTCGTCGGTGGTTGCTTCTTTGGGGAAGGTTCGAGGCTCGCCCCACATCGAGGTGACCTTGGCGGCGGTGGGCCTGGGAATGAGCTTGCCGTAAGGGAGCACTTTGTTCGTCTTGCGAAGTCCCACGCAGATCACCGGCACCTGGGCCATCCGCACGATCAGGGCGACGCCGGGCTTCAATGGCTGGAGCTCGCCATCCTCTGAGAGCTGCCCTTCCGGGAAGACGCATACAGCGGCCCCCTCTTTGAGGAGGTCCGCCGCCAGTCTGAGCGCGCCTCGATCCGGTTCTCCCTGCTTGACCGGAAACGTGTTCCCCATCCGCATCAGAGGCGCCAGCCAGCCGATGCTGAACAGGTCTTGCTTGGCCATGAAGTGGATGTTTCGTGGGCAATGAAGCTGCAACATGAGAGGGTCCACGTCGGCCAAATGGTTGGGCAAGATCAGAACGCCCCCTTTCTTCGGACAGCGGTAGGCGCCATAGACGGTCGCCCGCCCGAAAAGCACCATGATGAACCAGCTGATCATCCTCGCGACCGGGAAAACGAAGTAGTTCTGCAGGGGTCCGTGAATCCGTGCCTTAGGAGCGTCGGCCATCGATCACCTTTTTTACCGCCTCTGGATAGGCTTGGACTTCCAGTTCTAGGACTCTTTTGGCGAGCGTCTCCGGGGTGTCGTCGTCTAAGACCGGGCATCGCATCTGCAGGATGACTTCCCCTTCGTCGTATACAGGCGTGACGTAGTGAACCGAGCAGCCGGACTCTCTCTCCTGGTTGGCAAGGATGGCCTCGTGGACGTGCATCCCATACATTCCCTTGCCTCCGTATTTGGGTAGTAGGGCCGGGTGGATGTTCAGGATTGCTTTCGGAAACCTATCGAGAACCTCTGTGGGAAGGAGGCGAGTGTAGCCTGCCAGACAGAGGATCGTGCAGCCTTTCAGGGCATCTAAGAGTTTGTCAGCGTAGTTTTCGCCCGGAGCGATAACTTCCAAATTGAGGCCGTTTTGGATAGCGTATTCGGCTGCGGGAGAGTCGGCTTTGGGGGAGACTATCACGTCGAGAACAGCGGGAAACTCCTTGTCACCACAGGCATTCGCAAGAGCTTTCATGTTGGTGCCGCGGCCTTTCGGTCCGATGAGAATTCCGAGGCGTTCCCTCATCTCTTGTGTAGCCGCGACCCGGTTTTTGGTCGCGTGGAGAGTATGGAAAATGCCACGGTTTGACTGGATTCGATGGCTATCAGAGGGGCTTCGCGACCACAAACCAGGTCGCGGCTACAGGGGAGAATCACATTCATCCGTCCTTTATCTTGCTCGATGAAGGACGGCCCTGTCTCTTATAGAGCGAACGGCCTTCCCACCGACGCCCAATACTCCGCTCCCGTCTCGCCGAACAGGACGGCGCGCTCGAGGCCAAGAAGATCTGCTTTACGTTGGAGACCGCCACCAAACCCGGTGAGAGAACCGTTCGAGCCGATCACCCGATGGCAAGGCACTACGATCGAAATCGGGTTCTGCCCGTTGGCGGCGCCGACGGCTCTGCTGGCCGAGATATCTCCTGCAACTCTCTTCGAGAGTTCCCCGTAACTGATCGTCTCTCCGAACGGGATGCGCGTCAGCTCGCTCCAGACCTGCTTTTGGAACTCGGTGCCTTCGGGCGCCAGACCGAGATCGAACTTCTGAAGTTCGCCGGCGAAGTAGCTTCGGATCTGGTCGGCAGCGCTCGCAAGGATTGGGTG
>DASZPA010000449.1:0-3552 GCA_035550555.1 Fimbriimonas sp. | reverse complement strand
GAGCTTCAAGTGGTTCATCCTGCTGGTCTTTCTGTTGCCAGATAGGGTAGCTGCGATCGTTCCTGGCGGTGAGAAGAGCGCTTACTGGGGCGCCGTGTTTGGAATTGGGGCTACGTGGGCGATCATCGGGCCCGCCCTTTTCGGGTCGATCAGCGATCGTCTCGGCGACCGCCGCCCTTTTATCCTTCTCGGATCGGCGCTTACATGCCTCTCGATGCTGGCGCTGTATTGGGCGAACGGACTTCTGCTCCTTGGAGGCGCCTATCTGCTGGTGCAAGTCGCGGACGACCTTTCGACTGGGCCGTACAGCGCCGTGCTGCCGGAAGCTGTCGAGCGAGACCAGCGGGGGCTTGCCAGCGGCTTGATGAGCGGCGCGATGTCTCTTTCGCAGGTGGCCGCTGTGCTGGTCATGCTGCTCCTGCCACTCAGCACGGCAGGGCTTCTAGTGCTCATCGGGGCGCTCAATCTCTCGACTGCCGTTATCGTGGTGCGGCTGATTCGCAAGAGCCAAGCGCGTAGGTCGCCCCAACAAAGCTTCTTGCAAGAGTGGGCTGGACCTTGGAAAGACCAGGATTTTCGGGCAGTGTGGGCGACCCGCTTTCTGGTGACCCTCGGCTTCTACTTCATCATGCCGTACGCGAACTTCTACGTTCGAGACATGATCGCGGATCGGCGCCTGCTCGGCTACGACCTCGGCTCACCCGACAGGGCGACCGCGGTGCTCGCGTTTCTGATCGCTTTGGCCGGCGCGGCTGGGAGCTTCGCGGCCGGTTCGGCTTCCGATCGGCTCGGGAGAAAGCCGGTCACCGTTGGCAGCGTCTCGGTGATGGCGATCAGCCTCGGCATCGCCGCAGCTCTGCTTCCTGGGATGAACGCATTGTCCGTGATCGCCATTCCGTTCGGCCTAGGGTACGGCGCCTTTCAGACGGCGAACTGGGCGATGGTCTCGGATGTCCTCCCGGACCCCGAGGGACTTGGCAGAGACATGGGGATCTGGCAGACAAGCATCTCGTCCGTGCAACTGGTTGCCGGAGCAGCGGGAGTGGCGATCACCTTCGGCAACCGGTTGGCGCCGGGCGGAGGCTATCGACTTCTGTTCCTTCTGGCGGCCGTCGTCGTGGCCGCAAGCGGCTTCGCCGTGCGGCTTATCCGCAGTTCCAGGTAGAGGTGTGAATGAGTTGCGTGGTGGGCGAGGAGGGACTCGAACCCTCACCTCTTTTGGAGACCAGAACCTAAATCTGGCGCGTCTACCAATTTCGCCACTCGCCCGGGAAGGGAACCTAATTTACCTCTTTGGCGAGATCGTGCCCTGCAGAACGACCTCGTTGGAGGCTGTGGTGACGGAAAGGAGCGCGGCGTCGACAGGGAAGTCGGCAGCGTCGACGACGGGGTTCAGCTTGTCGAGCTGCGATTGGACCAGGTTCTTGGCGCCCACTCCCGAGACCTCGACGCTCTCCAAGTCGATGAACACCTGCCGCCTCGCCTCGATGCGCAGCTTGCAAACGGCTTTGACGGGCACGTCCAGCAGTACGGTCTTCACCATGTCCACGTAGAGTTTGTCGTCTCGCGCCTCGATCTTGAAGTTCTTGAGGCCGCCCGGCGCCTTTTCGTTGAGGAAACCTGCGATGTCGGACGCCTTGAGACGCGCTTCGAAGTTTCCGGGTTGGGAGAGGCGGACTTCGAACGGGTCGGACTCGAGGTGGATTCCCGAGCCGCTCACGTTGACGGTGTCGATGGTGAGGCCCATGGGCAGCACAAAGCCTTTGAGAGTGGCCGTCATGCTTGCGACGTCTATGGCAGGTTTGGACATTTTTGTTGCGGTGGCGCCGCCAATCGGATCGCACAGCCTCGGTAGTAAAGCATAATCCAGGGATAGCAAGCGCTGCCCTTTGAGGGCGGTTTCACGGATGATTCGCGATGCTCTCACTTCTACTTTCTCTAAGCGCCGTTGGTTGCGGACCTCTCCGCGACGATGCTCCTCCGCCCGTTGCGCGCGAGTTCCGCGCCGTTTGGGTTGCCACGGTCGATAACGTCGACTGGCCCGAGAAGGGTGTGTTCGACCCGGCCAAGCAGCGCGCCGAGCTGATCCGGCTGTTGGACAAGGCCGCCGATCTGAAGATGAACGCCGTGATCTTTCAGGTGCGGACCGCAGCCGATGCGCTGTACAGCTCCCGCTACGAGCCGTGGTCCGTGTATCTCACGGGACGGCAGGGCAGGGCGCCGCAGCCGCCCTACGATCCATTAGCGTTTGCGATCGAGGAGGCTCACAAGCGAGGGCTGGAGCTTCACGCCTGGTTCAACCCGTACCGTGCGCAGTTATTGAGCGCTTCGAGCGGGCCGTTGGCCTCGCGGCACATCGCGCGGACCAACCGCTCGGTAGTCAAGAAGTACGGCTCGTTCCTGTGGATGGACCCGGGCGAGCCGCTGGTGCAGCAGAGGTCGTTAGAGGTCATCGACGACGTGGTGCGGCGATACGACGTGGACGGCGTGCACATCGACGACTACTTCTATCCGTATCCCGAAGGGGGCAAGGATTTTCCTGACGACGACAGCTACGCCCGGTATGGGCACGGCCTCTCGAAGACGGCGTGGCGGCATAAGAACGTGGACGACTTTGTGGAGACCGCGTACGAGAGCGTCCACAAGATCAAGCCGTGGGTGCAGTTCGGGATTAGCCCGTTTGGAATCTACCGACCCGGTTACCCGGCGGGAATCAAGGCCGGCATCGACCAGTACGCCGAGCTTTACGCAGACCCGCTGAAGTGGCTTCGGAACGGCTGGTGCGACTACATGGCGCCGCAGCTCTACTGGCCGATCGCGCAGAAGGCGCAAAGCTTTCCGGCCCTTCTCGACTGGTGGCGCGAGCAGAACGTGCAGAACCGCCACGTGTGGCCGGGGATCTACACAAGCCGTCTACTCTCCTCGAAGACCACGCTGGGTCCGCAGGAGTTTGTCAACGAGATCCTGCTCTGCCGGCAGGGGACCGAGGATGCCGGGCACATCCATTTCAGCATGAAGGCGCTCGAGGGCGACAGCAAAGGCATCGACGGCGCGCTCATGGCGAAGGCGTACACAGAGCCCGCGTTGCCGCCTGCTTCGCCATGGCTGAACCCTGAGACCCCTCCGGCCCCGCGAGTGAAGCTAGGAAGAGAAGGGCACATCGCCTGGGAACCGAGACCAGGCGAGACGCCGTTCTGGTTCGTGGTGTGGACCCGATACGGTTCCGAGTGGCTCACGAGGGTTTTGCCGGGAGATGCGAGCGAGCTGAATGTGAAGGAGTACCTGCCGGCCGGCAAGTTGAACCGCGTGTGCGTCGCGGCGGTGAGCCGGACGGGCGTAGAGTCCGATCCCGGCGCCGCGCGGTAGCGCTGGTTACGTTGACAGGTGCAACCACGAAGTGTAATTGCACCTTCATGAGCAAAGATTGGCTTTGGACTATCGAACCCAGGCACAATCCAGCCTCCTCTGCCAGGCACAGCCGGTGCGATACCATCGTATTCGCAGATTTCTGTTAATGGACGACGTTTGTGTAAGACAAGAGTCGATCTGGAT
>DASZPA010000448.1:0-9368 GCA_035550555.1 Fimbriimonas sp. | reverse complement strand
GATTTCCCGCCGGCGTACCCATGCCGCCGCCAGCGCCCACCGCCGTCTGGATCAACCCACCACCGCCGACGTCGCCCGACGCCGAGGAGACTCACTAAACTCGAACCACGGCTGTCTCAGTGTCGTTGACAGGTTCCGGCGACCTCGCTTCGCTCCTCTGGGATGTCTTTCGAGGCAATGGTCGACAGGTAAACGGCCCTCGGGGACCGGTCACTCTCATCCGCTCCGCAAACGGTGGCGACTTCGGCGATGCGGTTGTGCTCGCGCACTCCGTGAACGAGTACGCGTCTTCCTTTGGAGGCCAACCGCCCCGCGCTCGACTTCCCGCGTTGCTTCGGAGCGAGCTGGAGGCACGAGGCGGCCGGGTATTCAATCCGCGGGGTCAAGCTCTCAGGGACATACCAGACGTCCAGCAAATGGTTGGCGCTCTTCTTGAGAGTCTCGACCCCGGTGGAGCGATCCAGTCTGGAATGCGCCTCACCGCTCCGGTTCAGCGCTACTTTGCGGCGTTTCGCGCCGCTTACACGCAATATGCCCAGGCCGCTCCAGATCCGAATCAACCGCATGGCCTCAGAGACTTCGTCGAGGCGTGGGGCCAGCGGCGTTCGCAGGGGCCAGACCGGTGGCCCAGAGAGTGGCCCATCCTGGAACTCTGTTTCACCTTACTCGCGTGGTTCCCCCGACTCCGCGACGACCCGGAAGGTCAGGTACACCTCGAGACGATCAGCCGAGCTATCGCACAATCCGCGACCTTTTCTCCTTATCGCGCCCTCATATTGACCGGACCGGCGCCACACGATCGACGGTGCGTCGAGAGCGCCCTGCGCGACATATTCGCGCCGCTCGCCGACAGCGCGGTCGAGGTGGATGAGGAGATTGTCCCAAGCATTCCTCGCGATCGTTTGACGATCATGACGATCCATCAGGCGAAGGGATTGGAATATCCACTGGTGATTGCGGATGTGTCCTCCGACTTTAGCCGAAACCATCCCAAGAATCGGTTCCGTCGATTCCCAGACTTGCCGAGCAACGTTGCATCGATGGAAGACGACCTGGCCCCAGCAAGCGAAGTTGGGCCTCTGAGGCAGCAGCGGACGGCACTCGATCGTACCTTCGATGACCTGGTGCGCCTCTACTACGTCTGCTACAGCCGACCGCAGTCAGTGCTGCTATTGGTCGGGCTCGATAAGTGTCTCCAGTACGCGACGACCATAAAGAATGTGGCGACGTTCTGGCGCACGAACGGAACGTGGCCTTGGGTCGGACCATTCGCAGGAAATAGGCCGCCACCAATGGCCAATTCCATACCGCTGGAGTTGCTCTGATGCTCGAGCGCCGCCGAGATCGTGACCTCGTCCCGAGCTACTCACTGACGGGAGATCTGCTGTCCTTCTTGCGATGCGGCCTTCAGTATCGCTACCAGAGCGGCAGTGCGTTGCCACCGTCTCGCCCTGTTCAAATGTGGTTTGGTGAGTTCATCCACGGAGTCATGGAGACGGCTTATCGGCTTTGGTTGGGTGGCGCGCCGTCGTTTCCATGGCCCTGTACACCGACGCAGTTCAACCTGCCCGCTCCGGCCGGAAGGCTAGAGCATGACATCGGCACCATCGGTGAGCTCGTCGAAGCGAGTCTCGCCGCCGCAGGCACTAATCCCAGGAGCAGAGACCTTCGCGACTCCGCATATGCTCGCGCAAATCGAGCCGTGAACGAGGTCGGCCCGGTACTGTTTCCGTTGATCGTGTCAGCGGAGGAAAAAGTCATCGGCACGAGACAGCTGAGTGGCGCGCCCGGCGCGCCCAGGCGGTCCCAAGTTTATGAGCTTCATGGCGTGATGGATGTGTTGTCGTCGGTTACGGTATCGGCAGCGGCTGGTAACCCGATCTGCGATGCAGTTCGCGCAGTCGTCCCGACTTTTCCGCCCAAGGCGGACATTATCGTCGACTACAAGGGATCGCGTCGCCCCGCACGCAGCCACGCGTACTGGCAGCAGGGGGACTGGCAGTTGCAGACCTACGCGTGGCTGCGGTCCCAGCAGGCCGCAGCCGTACCCGTTGTCGCTGGCGTTCTGCTGTATATCAACGAGTTGGATCCTGGAACCTCGGACATTGCGGAATTGCAGCGCGAGGTTTCGAGAGGGGATACGGACGTCATTCCTGATTCGGGATCACAAGACAGTTACCTTCTTTCGACCTGGAAGCGCGGCGCTGCTGTGCCGGCCTTCAGTGCGGCCTTCCGCTTGCGGCGCATGTTGCGTGTAGTTCCGGTGTCCCAACCTACGATGGCCGCAGCCACTTCACAGTTCGACCAGGTCGTCCTCAACATCGAGTCGTGTGTCTCGCGAGAGGCACAACAGGGGGCGATCATCAGCCAATGGCCGATGGTCGGGGATGAGCCTACGTGCGGCGCCTGCGACTTCCGCCACTTTTGCCCGGAACCAGCTTCATACCGGAGCCAGCAGGGATACGTACCTCCCGCGCCAAAGGCGCCTTGAGGTCTATTTCCGGCGACGACGTCGAGGGGGCCGCGAAGGTCCTTCCGTTCTGGGCACGCTCGAGAGCTTGCTGTAGCTGAGACGGAGGTGATTGGCCAGGAGAGCGATGTCCTTGGACGTGTTCTGGATCTCGTTCCACTTGCGGCTGTGGCCTTGGCCGAAGTCCCATGAGCCGCCCGTCCAGCGACAAATCGCGAGAAGTGGCTCCAACTCGCGCCGGAACAGCTCGTAGGAGGGCAGAGTGCGGCTTTCGTTCTCCGCTATCGCGTCCATGAGGAACCCAAGACTTACGATCCCGGCGCCATGCATTAAGCGAGAGCGTTTTGGTGGCAATCCCCAAGCGTCCGAGAATACATCGCGGACGGCCCGCCAAAACGACTGAAGCACCGTCAGCATCGACTGCAGATCGTGGGCTCGGCCTATGCCGCGCAGACGATAGAGGACGCCATCGGACAGGCTGTTCTCCAGCATCTTCAGAATTGAGTTGTCCTTAATGAGTCCTTCTGGGGTCGTGGGTGTCTGGATCGTCTTGTACAGCGGCGAACCCTTGGTGTGGTTCAGCCGATCAAGAAGGAGCGCTGGGAACCGACGGCGTTCAAGCCCGTGCGGGAGTGTTGTATCCGTGTGCGGCAGGAGTTCGTAGATGAGGCCTTTGGACAACGGCTTCGTGGAGTTCACGAGAATGAACTGCTCAGTCTGTTCCCGCACGGAGTCCGCGATGAATGCGGTCACACACAACGGAAAGCGCCTGACATCAGCATCTCGGACAGCAGCCAAACGTTGTTGACCATCGACGACGAACCCGGGCTTGTCGGCGTCGGCGGTATTCCCCTCCACTGGGATGACCAACGTTCCGCCCCGCGCATACTGACATGGCGAAGCGTCTGTCGGCTCGAACCTTACGCGCTTGTCTAGAGCGAGCACAATCGCGTTAGGAACCATCGGACTCGGACCCTCGAGGTACGCCCGAATCTCGTCAATGTGTGCGAGTACTTCGGGGCGCTGGTATCCCTGGATCGTCCCGTTACGGTGAATCCGTGACACCGTGGCGAACGAAGGAATCAGCTTCCCGTCGATCGCGAACGAGTAGAGGGTCCGGTTGCGACCTTGCGATACCTCGATCGCTGGCACACGGAGGGTTTGGGCGACTGACATCTGCTGATTCCCTTTCTTCGTCACGGAATGCCCGCTGGTGTTCGAATCAAAGTAGTCGAGTTAGACCGCCGCGACTGGCCTCGGCCCTCCGGGTGACTTGCTGGTGGAGCCAGTCCCAGTTCATGGCGAAGTCGGCGATAGAAGGTCCAGACGTTGTGAAATCCGCGCCGTCGGTTCCTCTCTGCGCCACGAAACAGGATGACGTGGTAACCGATGTCGCGGCATACGTCGCACTGGCATGTGCGCCAGGGACGCACTCTCAGAACTTCCTCGTAAGCCGCTGAATGATCGTGGGTAGGGTCATAGAGCTTTTCGTAGTCGCAAAGCGCGGAGACGACGTCGGCTACGCGACGACGACCGGCGTCGTATTCCTTCAAGAACGTCAGGCAGCGACGTTCATGAAGACGAGCCGCATCTTGTGACACCTGTCCGGCCTTAATTCGCTTCTGCAGGCCAGGGTTCCCTTCAACCTGTGGGACTCTGACTGCGGTGAATGTGCGATCCATCGCGTAGTAGTTGTCGCGCTCGTCCTTAAATGCCTGGCGAAGCGGTGAGGTGCTGTCGAAGCTCACCACTCCGTAGTCTCTGAACTGGTTGAGACTATTCGGACGGGTAATGCCCAGAAGGTGAAGGCGAGTCGTTGGACGTCGGACGGCCGCGATTGCTTCCAGACTGGCCAAGATCTCCACCGTCTTGAGCGGAACCATTCCCCCCAGAGCGATATAGTCGAAGCCGATCTTCTGAAGCCGCTCGACGGCACGGGCATATGACTTTGGACTCCACCCCTGCGCCACACCAATCGGTCGGAAACGCAGGCGTCTTTTACGATGCTTAGTGAGAAAGTCGCGTGCAAGTTCCAGAGTGAGCTGTTGCCGCTCTCGCATCTCCGTCGGGACTTCTTTTGCGCGTGCTGGCGAGTCCCACTGTGACTGAAAGCCTAGGATGACGTGGTCGACACTCAGCCCAAGGTCGAATCGACACTCGTCGTAGAACGCGAGAACCTCGTCGACCGAGTACGGCGGCACCTTCTCTCGCAGATAGGTGAAGGCTCCGCAATCGCCCATGATCTCGAGTGGCGGACCGGCAGTATCGGCGAGCCGAAAAAAGTCACGGGCCCCGACTCTCAGCAGACGATGTCGCTGCGCGAGTGTGTACTTACCACTGCTTGGGCCCGTTCCGTCCACGATGCCTTTGGAAACAAGCAGCCCATCATACGCACGAGACTTAAACACTTGGTGGGCATAGACATCGTCGCGGTGACGAAGACGTTCGCGCGAACGTCGTTCCGTGCCGAAGTCGAAGCTCGGATCGACCAGATCCTGGCTATCTGGAAAGAAGAACCTCATGACGTGCGGGCCGCGAAGCTCCGGGGATGAACCGTCCAAGAGGCGGGCGGGGAGTTCTTAGGAAGCATGGCGGCGGCATACCTCCTGAAAGAGCGACCGAAATCGAACCTGCTCGCACGCCCGCCCACCATCGCGAAGTGTGCGAAGAGCCGGGGTATGCGAAATGCTTGGGTGTCGCCGGAGTTGTTCGAGAATGAATCGCCGCACTTCTCTGTCGTTCATTCGTGTTCGGTCGTATCGCGGTAGTTCAGGCGCTCGGGCCAGAAGGGCTCCATAACGTGCTCGAAGAGCCGGCGCGGCAAGTACTGCGCCACGAGACTCGGCGAGGATCTTCCGTGCTACACGCGCGTGCAACGAAGGCAGTGCTCCTCCCACGTATCCCCGCAAGGGCGCGGCCGATGGAATGGCGAATGGTTCAAGTTCGTGCGGCACACCTGTCGGCGAGGTTACGATGAGAAACTGCTCCCGGCTTGCCATCTCGTCTATGGCGTTGGCCACGTCGTCGCGAAGCGCCCTGAGATACTCGGGCGAGCAAACCAAGATTACATTCGTATGTGGTGCCGACCGCACGAGCGCTGCAACCGTGCGCGGGGCAGCAGCTCCCGGCCCGCGCCGGGCACCAAGGAGCCCCCACCAGGTCCTCAGTCCTTCAGGTCGCTCACCACTGGCAACCACTGTATCGGGTTGCCCTGAGGCGAAGGTGGCGGAGTAGGGGCGTACGGTTGTATCGGCGGAAATAAGCCCATAGCCGGCGGATGCGATCCAGAGGCGCGGCTCAAAGCCTTTCGATCGGGCTATGGCGGGCAGCGAAAGGCAAACCGTCCAGTGATCGCCGACGTACAGATCACTCGCGGGGAGGACCGTCGTCCTGGTAGTGGAAAGCCGATGCCACCAGCGTTCGAAGCGGCGTCGGATTGGTAGCTGACCGACCGCCCGAGCTCGCAGAGCATCTGGAACTGATAGCCGCTTCCGGTCAGTGCAGCTGACTACGATGTTCAGGAAACGGCTCATCCGCCAGAATTAGCCTCAGCGATCGAGATCTCTGGTAGGCCGATGTCGCCGCCTTCGTTCGACAGACGAAGGTGTGGCGGCGCGATCTCCGCACTTTCAGTCGACGGCCATTCAATGCGCGCAAATGCACTGTGGTTATGAATGCTCTCTTGATTCGCCGCGTGGATTCTGAACCATGCGACGCGACTGTCAGTCTGAAGACCGAGCGCAACGGTTCGGACCATGTCCTCCACGAATACTGGGTTGTCATACGCTTGCATCGTGACGAACCGTTCATCTGCCCGCTTCAACAGGGGATACACGGGCGCCGAGGCGGCTTGCTCTGCCAGGTCGACGAGTTCTTCGATCCAAATGATCGCTGGCAATCCTTCGGGCGTTCGGTTGGTACGAACGTCAATCGTGATGAGTCCTCGCTGGTTGTGAGCGCCGTAGTCACTGATCGCCTTGCTACACGGGCAGAGACTGGTTACAGGCACAGTGACTTGCAGCCTGAAGTCGGCGGAGCTCCCGTTGCTCTCGCCGACAAAGGCGCACTGATAGTCCATTAGGGCAGTGGCTCCCGTCACCGGTGCTCGTCGCTCGAGGAAGTACGGAAAGCTGACCTCCATCCGGGCCGCCTTCGCGTGGAGGCGTTGCTTAAGTTCGTCAAGAATCGCGGGGAGTGTGCGGAGTGTAATCTCGCCACGGTGCGCGCTGAGAACCTCGATGAAGCGGCTCATGTGAGTGCCCTTGAACTCGTGAGGCAGGTTCACGGACATCGCGATAGTCGCGACCGTAGCTTGCTTTTGGCGCTCGCGATCGAGCACCACGATCGGGTGGCGAATGTCACTGACGCCGGCCTGATCGAGAGCGAGCTTGCGAGTGTCTCTGCGATTCTGCACGTCCTCGAGCGTCATGCAGCCTCCCCGTGATAGCGGCACCCCGAGGTGCATGTTTCGCGAAGAAGCACCTCGGAAAGCATCGGCAGGCGGCCAACAAGGCGAGCCCAAATCCATCGCGCGAGGTTCTCGCTTGTGGGATTACTCAGGCCGTCGATGTCATTGAGGTAGCGATGGTCCAGTTCGTCGTGGAGCGGCCGGAACGCGTCCTTAATGTCGGCAAAGTCCAGAACCCACCCAAGCGTTGGATCCACCGCGCCGTCGACGCGAATCTCCACCTTGAAGGAGTGACCATGAAGCCGCCCGCACTTGTGGCCTGCCGGGACATTCGGCAGACGGTGCGCTGCTTCGAACGTAAACTCTTTGAAGATCTCCACTCGTCCGCTCCTAACGAATGCCAACCAACTTGTGAGTTTGAAGGCTGAGGCGCCATCTCGGGTTGCGGAGGCAGTACCGCACCGCCTCAGTCGTGTTCGCTGTTCGATTCGGTCCATCCATGGGCTGGAGGAAGAAATGATCGAACGCGAGATCCTCGAATAGCTCGGGGTATGCGCCCTGCTGCGGGTAAACGAGCTTCAGTTCGTGGCCCGCTCGCAATGCCAGATCGGCGCCGGCTTTGGGGCTGACGCAAATCCAATCAAGGTTCGCCGGCGCTGCTTTCGTTCCATTCGTTTCGACGGCCACCTCGAAGTCCCTCTTGTGGAGAGCTTCGACGAGCGGATCGTCGAGCTGCAGGAGAGGCTCACCTCCGGTGCAGACGACGAGTCTTCGTGCAGAGATCGGTGCGTGCGCGGGCCAAGCACTTGCGATCACATCAGCAAGCACTTCAGGTCCGTCGAACCGTCCGCCACCAACTCCGTCAGTTCCGAAAAAGTCTGTGTCGCAAAAGCGGCACGCGGCCGTCGCGCGATCTGATTCACGGCCGGACCACAGGTTGCACCCGGAGAATCTGCAGAACACGGCGGGACGCCCGGTGTTCGCCCCTTCCCCCTGGAGCGTGTAGAAGACTTCTTTGACAGCGTAGGTCAAAGGTTGCCTCCGACTTCTTGGTAAGCGGCGGGATCGGTGAGCCCCGCTTCGGCGAAGCCCTTCAGTCGCAGTTGACAGGCATCGCATCGACCGCATGCGCGGCCGTCGAGACTGGGGTCGTAGCAAGTCGAGGTCTCGCCAAAATCGACGCCGAGCGAAGTTCCGAGCGAGACGATCTGCGCCTTCGTCAGGCTAATCAGGGGTGTGTGGATCTGGAGACGTCTTCCCTCGACGCCAGCCTTAGTAGCCAGATTGGCCATGGCCTCGAAGGCAGCGATGTATTCAGGGCGGCAATCGGGATAGCCACTATAGTCCAACGCATTGACCCCGATGTACACGTCACGGGAATCGATCACTTCAGCAAGGGCGAGCGCGTAGGAGAGAAAGATCGTGTTTCGAGCGGGAACATAGGTGATCGGAATCCCCGATCCCATGTCGGTGAGGGCACGATCCTTCGGTACGTCTACGTCGCTCGTAAGCGCTGATCCCCCAAAGGTGCGGAGATCGATCTCTACGACCTTCTGCTGAATGACTCCAAAGCGGGCCGCGACTTTCTGTGCTGCCGCAAGTTCAGCGGCATGACGCTGTCCGTACGCGAACGTCAGAGCGTGGATGTTGAAACCGTCGCGTCGAGCGATCGCGAGGGTTGTGCTGCTGTCAGCCCCCCCACTCAAGAGAACGACTGCGTGTCGTTTTGTACTCATCGTCGTCCCTCCCTCAAAGGCGCGCTGTCGATCCGTTGTGACCTTCCTGCCGAGAGCGCTGATACCGGCGGATCGCTTCCACATGCCGAAGCTCCCAGGTACGCCACCCTCGCCAGTCACGTCTGGCGTCGCTGAGCTCTGGGACCGGCTGGCCGTCGCGAATCCAGCGGCGGAGCGTCGGTTCAGAAATGCCAGTCATTTCGAGTAGTTCCTTCGTTCGAAGACCGCTGCTGGCTGCTGGTGGCACCGTAGGACCCTCGCGTTCTATACGGATGATACCTATCAGAGGCCTCGCGGCTGAGTAAATACGCGAGTCATTTCAGCCGCTTATCCACAGGAGCTCGAGAGATTTCCCCACAGGACGACACGAGCAAATTCAGGCATTTAAGAGATGAAAACGCACCGCGTAAGTAAGTGACGTTAGGTTACGTGACATCATGTCCGCGTTGCCTTCTGGCAGCCAGGGCAAACGAAGGTGGCGCGACCTCCGACTCGCGTCTTCACGATTCGAGCCCCGCACGTGCGGCAGGGTTTGCCGTCGCGGCGGAACACGCGAAGGCGCGGACCGAAATCACCAGGGGGCACTAGTCCGTCGCGATGGAGGCTGAAACTCGTGCTCCGGCCGCTCTGAAAGTGATCCACCTCGCCGCTGCGAAAGTGATCCACCCCGGCGAGCAGTGTAGCCGAGGTTAGGGCTGGACGGAGGGGGCCGGCGGCTGGGCGAGTCGCTTCTTGGTACGGAAGCTTTTGCCGC
>DASZPA010000447.1:0-2335 GCA_035550555.1 Fimbriimonas sp. | reverse complement strand
CGCAATCCTTCTGGTGCGGCATCGAATAGAGCCAAACTCGCCGGGGTTACCTTCGAGCCATTGGATTCTTACCGTGATAGGTTCACCCTATGGACGAGCTCTCTCAAAGCCGAAGCCTCTCTGTTCATGACTGTGGAGTTTTCGGAAAGCCACATGGTCTTCTCGCTCGGCGCGGATTGCCCGCCTAACCTCCGATGGGTATGCAGTATTTGGGAGCACACGGTCTACGAGCTTGAAAAGCTCGCCGAAGGGCTGCGGTATGTGGCGGATGGGAAGCTGCCGGAGTCTTATGAGATTCCTTCGAAGGACAAGCTGATCGGCCCCAAAGTCGGCCTCCTGCAGCGCTCAACTTCCAGTTAGGACATCCGGGAATCGGCAAAGACGGAATGGGCGCGCTGCTAACCGTCACTCCGTTCTTCCGCAAGAGAGGGCCTCGACCTTTCGTGGACATCCAGGTGGTGTACATGGGCCAAGGCGCGCACGGGCGATTTGACCTGGCGGACATCTACGACTTCGCCGATCGGCTCTACAACAAGGCGAAAGCGATCGACTCCGAGCATCCGGAGTGGTGGCAGTCTTGAGTCTCCGCGGCCCATGGGCGCACGCTATTCCAGGCTAGCCCGCGCTAGCCGGCTTTGACGGAACCTCTTTCACCGTCGCAAGCGTCAGCGGAAACACATCTAATTTGAAAGCCGTCGGATTCCCCGCCGTCTTCACCTCAAACGCTTTGCTCTTCTCATCCAAGACCACTTGCTGCACACCGAACTCGGCGCCGGCCCCGGCTTGAACCCGAAATCGAAGCCGAAACGGCCGCGCCGTTCCCGACTGGCTTACCGAAAACGTTGTCACGAACCCGCCTTTCGGATCGGGTTGGGTCGAGTGGGACCAGGTCAGAGTCGGAAACGTCCCGTTCACAACCCACTGGTTCCAGAACCAATCCAGCTTCTTTCCGCCCGCCTTTTCGAAGTGCGGCCGAAGGTCGGCCCAGCGAGTGTCCAAGCCCTTCCGCTCCGTAGCGATCGCCCTCAAAGCCGCGTAGACCCTGGGAAGACCGATCTCGGCCTCCAACATCTTGACGACGTAGCACCCCCGAAAGTAGCTCGCGTCGCCATACTGCCAGGGAATCGGCATCTGGGAGAGGGGCACATTCAGGCCAACCGTCTTCAGGCCTTTTTCTAGGCTGCCATCCGAGTCCCCAAGGACGCCGACCGAGTCGAGGTACTGCGTCACGCCCTCGTTCCAGGTGTCGTGCACGTAAGCGCATGGCGCCATGCCCCCGAAGTAGCTGTGCCCCATCTCGTGCGAAATGAAGTGCGTAACCGAGCGCTGCAAAAGAGTGTGGCTGTAGCTCTCGATTCCGTAATACCGGTAAGCGTCGTAGCACTCATATCCGCGAAATGGCAGCGGACCAAGCACTTTGCCATAAAACGCCGCCGCATCAACCATGTTCTTCAGATCCACGGAAGCCCTCAGGGGATCGAGAGGCGCCATCTGGTAGATGCGAAAGGCGCCGTCCGCCGTGGTCTTCTCGGCGGCCAGCGTATAAAGCCCGCCAATGACTTTGGGAAAACTGATAGGAAGCGGACACGAGAAATGGCTGACCTTTCGGTCCCCCTTCATTTCCACAGGACCGATGTTTCCCTCGCCGCGCACAATCCACTTGGCCGGCGCTTCAATGGCTCCCTCGACCGTATACGGCAGCTGGCCCAGTGTCGGCAGCCACCAGCCAGTGAGATACGCGTCCGTCGAAGTGATCTCATCGTCTCGTCCCTCGGACATCTCGACGGAGTAGTTGAACGCGTATGTCGCCTCCGGCTGATCGGTCCAGGGAATCAGCAGGCTCCCGGCTCGCACGGTCTGCCCGGCTCGTGGCCGTATCAACGCCTGCTCCGTCTCAACGACCAGGTTCGGATCAGAAAGCGAGTAAATGTCGTTGAGTCGAAAGACCGGCGCCCGTTGGGCGCTTCCCTTTCGCAGCCAAAGCTTGTCCGAGATCATTGCCGTCGAATTCTCGGGAGTGAGCCTCGCCGTGTACTGCTGCCGATCGATCCTCCATCCGGCAAGGTCGTCTTCGGGAATCTCCGGTCCCACACGCATCCCCTTGGGCGTGCTCACCACCTTGCACACCACATCGTGATCTTCCTCGATCATCTGATAGGTGTGAAAGACGATCCAGTAGCTTCCCTGCCCTGGCCAGCCCGGAGGCGCCGGAATCATCGCCACTTGAATCCGCCTCAGCCCACCCCGGCTCGCTGCCATCTGCAGCAAGTACTTGTCGTCTCCGGGAGAGTTGAAGAGGCCTTCCACCTCCTTCGGTTGCCCCGAATGAACCGCG
>DASZPA010000446.1:0-3987 GCA_035550555.1 Fimbriimonas sp. | reverse complement strand
GTGATCCGCATCCTCTGCGCAATGGCGACAGTCGCGGCCCTGTCGGACACACGGCGCGACGTGACGAGATGATCCAGATCGCCGCCGATCTCGCGTCCGATCCAAGGCTGAAACGGCGGCGCCGACGCGACTGGATTGGCTCATGTCCTACCTCGGCATGGACGGCGAGAGTGGCGGGAACCATCAGACGATGCGTGCCTTGGGACTGCTGCTTCTTGCGTTCAGTGCCGGTATCGTCGTCGGTCGGCAGCTCAGGGGAAAGCCGACCATCGGTGCCTGAACCCACGTACCTGTACCGGAAGTCTGGGACGCGCCGTCTGGGACGCGGAAATGTGGCTTCCGGGTGGTAGCCGCACCACCTGGCGCGCCGGGGAAACGGATCGAACCGCGGCAGAGCGCCTTGCGCGGGCTCGGCTCTCTGCCGCCCTGCTCGATCCGTCGCCTGAAGGCCTCACCCGACGGAGTTGAGAGTGGCGCCGCCCCCAGGGTTTTGGGTTGACCGGAAAAGCCCAGGAGGGCGAGATTGATAGCCGGGGAGAACAGAATGAGGCAGGTGCGGATCGCGATCGTCCAGCTTGAACTGCACCCTGCCCTGGCCACCAGGACCGTTTCCTACCTCTCAGAGCCCACCCTCCCGGTCCCCGGTGCTCCCAGCTTGTCCGCCCTCGGAATGCAGGGGATTCCAGTGGTGGATCTCCAGAACGGGATTCGCGAGAAGTATGTCGCTTGGGAACGCCGACGGCTTAACAGCGTGCTCTCGCACATCGCGAAGCTGAACCCAGTACCAGACATTGTTCTCTTCCCGGAGGGAGCTCTAGCGGAGGGCCTCCTTCCTGTAGTCGCCGAATGGAGCACGAGTCATCAGAACACTGTCGTTGCCGGCTCCCACACTCCAAATCTGGGCAGCCGCGGGAAGAGCCGCTATCAAAGACTTGGCGAGCTGCCGCAGCACCTGACCGAGTTGAGCAAGTACGAAACCGATAATTGCGTCGCACTGTTCCGCAGAGGCATCCTTACCCTTGCTCCTAAGAGCGTGTCGTCGGTTTACGAGCGGTCCGACCTTGGGCTCCCTACAGGAGCAGTACCACAGCCGCGCAATATTTCCATTGAGACCAACGCTGGAAAGCTTCAACTCCTTGTCCTAAATTGCGCCGAGGCTCTCAAGAACAACGTCGAAGACGGCGCAGACCTTGTCGCGATCGTCGCATTTCATCGAAAGCCCGTCGACTTCGCCGAGTTCGCAAAGCGCGAGGTCGCCCAAAAGCACATCGTGGCCGTCGCCAATGCGGGACAGTACGGTGGGTCAAATCTCTATACGGCTGTCGATGGCCGTGCGGCGAACTGGCTCTCGGAAGTGTTCCAATCGGGGTTGCCCCCCGGAAACGCCATCTTCGTCGCGGACGTTGACCTTGACGTGCGGACGGTCGAGGTGAGTGTCTCGCAGCCGGCTCAAGCCATATCCCTCGTAGAGCTTTCGGAAGTCGTAGGTCAGCTATCCAAGGACGCCGAGGGATCGAAGTCCTTGGCCAGAGCAGCAGAGTTGCACACGGATCCCGATCGCATGCAAGCGGAATTGGCAAAGGTCCCACTCAATACGTCCGTGATTCGCCGGCGACGCGTCGATCTCCTTGCCGCCAACGCGCGAAGTGGTGCCGTCAAGGAATCGATCTGCCGCCAAGTAGGCTTCGATTGCGTCGTTCCCGCAGTTGGCTCCCTCTCTGACCTGGAAGGTGATCTATCTGCGGCCTGCGCTGCCCCCCTCCAGAAAATCATGATGACCGAGAGTCACCGTTTTTCCGCGGAGGTGCTGCGGCAAGTCGTTACATTTTACGGCGCTGTTGCTCAACACGCGTCTGAGCGGTCCGATCAACGGCTCGGCGGCCCGGAGATAGCGGAGGAGCGAGAGATACTAGACCGAGTCGACGAGATAAAGAGAATCGATGACTTTCTGAAGAAGGGCGGCTCGCACGTCCTTACGATTACAGGTGCCCCGAGCATCGGAAAAACGGCTGCCTGGCGAAAAGCGCTGCGCTCGCTCGGTATCCACGACTTCCGCACGGTTACGCTGAACGAGAACCCCTCCCCCGAATTTCTCGTCGCGTCCGCGGCAGGGCTGAAGGTTGGGGACGCTGGAATTACCTTCCCGACGGACTGGTGCCGTCGCGAACTCGCAGCCTACCTACGCACAGTCCCGGTACTTGTCCTACAGAACGCTCACAATCTTCTCGAATACGGGAGATGGAAGGATCCCGACCTCGCCGAAGCCTTTCACGAAATGATTGAGATCGCTGCCTCGATAGGCGTGCGAGTGATTTTAGAGTCGAGACGGCGCACGCCGGCCGACGACGACCCGTTCCTTGAGTCTGCTGAACGCATGAAGATTGGCGGCCTCGACGGCCGGAACGCCGTATTCGGCGTTCAAATGCTCGACGGACAACTGCGCCGCGTCGACCTCTCTCCGGAGATACTCACCCAACAACAGAAGGAGACCGTCGTCGCTCGGCTGAGCGGTCATCCAAAGGCTCTGGAACTTGCGGCGAATGTCTGTCTCGACGAGGGAACGGATGAGCTACTCAAGGGTCTCGAATCGGGGAAGAGCAGTCTTTTCGCGCGCATTGGCCGGCTTGCCAAGCTCGTTGCTATCGATCGTCTGGAAGCCCAGGTACTCGGGTTGGCGTGTCAGGCGCGATCCTTTGTGCCACGGAGTTCCATTACGGCTGCTACGTCATCCCCGTCCGCGACGGCCATTCGCGATTTAACTGACACTGGCTTTCTGGAGTTGGACAACCGGGGCTGGGTGCGAATACCCGAGGTCTTTCATCCCGTCTTTCGCACCCTCCGTCCGAATGGGGCGCTCGTTCAAAAGTTTCATCTGGCCGCGGCTCAGCAACTCGGCCAGTTTGTTGAACAACATCCAGACGAAATCGCCGTCGCGGTCGAGGCCAACTTCCATGCTGGGATGGGCGGAGCGGAACCGGTCGTCGCGGTGCCACTACCAGACGCCGCGGTCGGGGTTGTCGAAGCTTTATATAACGAACAGCAGTGGGAAAAGGCCTACCATACCGTCTCTGCCATTCTTGCGCACCGGCGCGACAAGCAAGTGCTTCGCCTCGGAGCTTTGATTGCAGCACGCATGCAGCGACTGGAAGAAGCAGTCGCGTTAGCTCGGGAGTGCTTCGACAAGGACAACCGGGACTTCAAGTTGCTTTCCGAGCTCGGCCGAATCGCACTGACGCAACGCCACGATCGCTTGGCGGACGAGCTCGCTTCGATTGCTGATGCAGCCGGCGTAGAGGATGCCGAGGTTCATATCCTCCGCGGGCGATTAGCGCTCCGCAAGGGCCACCTGACGCAGGCGGTTGGCTTCTTTGAGCGTGCGACAAAACTTACGCGGCACAACCCATGGGCGTTCCTGCACCTGGGCAAGGCGTACATGCGACTAGGACAGATCGACCATGCCTTGGACGCACTACATGATGGCGAACAGTTCTTCTACGAGGTCCACTCGCGAAGCACCAACGCGCTCCAGGCGATAAAGGCCAACATTGGCCTCTGTTATCTTCAGAAGGACGAAGTCGAACTTGCGAAGACCTACATAGAGGGAATCGACAGCGACGATCGAAGCCCCGAAACAGTAGTGGCCGTTGCCGCCCTTGCGGCTCGCAGAGATAAGAAATTCGGCCCGGAGTCAGCTCTCGAATTGCTCAGAAATGCGAAGGTGCGGAATCAGTTCTCTCGGTCGCTGTGCCATATCATGGCGGGCCAAGTGCTCTTGAGCATGGGGGAGCCTCAACGCGCCACTGCGGAATTTGAGAAAGCGCTCGAGATCGATCACGGCAATGTGCGCGCCGGAACCTGTCAACGACACTGAGACAGCCGTGGTTCGAGTTTAGTGAGTCTCCTCGGCGTCGGGCGACGTCGGCGGTGGTGGGTTGATCCAGACGGCGGTGGGCGCTGGCGGCGGCATGGGTACGCCGGCGGGAAATC
>DASZPA010000445.1:0-44917 GCA_035550555.1 Fimbriimonas sp. | reverse complement strand
CTATCCATCGGTGGCTGGGAGAGACTCGATACCCGACCGGCCCCTCCTATCGGAAGAACACGAAAATCGAGTTCCTTTACTCGTTTCTCGATCCGACCAAGCTTGGAACTCCCTCGAAGGCACTCTTCACTTCGAAGGATTTCGCTACCTTCGGCTCCCCCAACGGAAGGATCGTTGCCGTGGCGCCCATGAAGGGCCTGGCCAAGTTTGCGATGCTGCTTGAGCGGCGCGATTGGACGATTACGCAACGCGGTTCTCTTCGCTTTTCAAGCCTTCTCTATTCGGCAGGCAAGCTCGAGCGGTTTCCCAAGAGCTCCCGGTCGAATCCTTTTCGAGTCTGGTCGGGGCGAACGACGCCGACCCCAAAATTGGTTGCCGGCTACTTCGACATCTCCTACGACCCTGTGGGCAACCGCCTCGCCATCAATCGTGGCACATACACTTTGCTGCTCGACACCGAGGGGCACTTCCGCCGCTTGGACGCACCTAAGCCATATGGGCGGATCGAGTGTTTCTTCGCCCAAGGACGCCTTCTGGCAAATGCGTTCGCCGACCGTCTCACCAAGAGGCGCCTCCTGGAGTGGGATCGTGAGAGCTACTGGCACGACCTAGGGCCGTATAGTGTTCGGGGCGAGTCTGCCTCTGGCCGGATCCTCCTAGTGGCAAAAGAGAATGAGGGCGCCAAACCCGGCCCGTTCTACTTGGTGTGGCCAAGCAGTCGCCCTGCTGTGGGCCATCTCCAACCGCGACGGAGAAAACCAGTCTGAAGCCGAGCATTTCAACTGCCGAATCTGTCAGAATGCATGTTCGCGTCCATTGGACGCTGGAAGGATTTCATGTACGCAATTGTCAAGACCGGCGGCAAGCAATATAAGGCAGAAAAGGATGGGGTTCTCATCGTGGACAAGCTGCCTGGAGAGCCTGGAGCGGCCGTCGAATTTACCGAAGTCTTATTGGTGGTCGATGGCGAGAAGTCGAACGTCGGCTCTTCTCTCGTGAAGGGCGCCGTGGTGAAGGGCGAAATCGTCCGGCAAGCCAAAGACAAGAAGATCAACGCTTTTAACTACAAGCCTAAGAAGAACGAGCGGAAGCGCTGGGGACACCGCCAGCAGCTGACCCATGTTCGAATCACCGAAGTGGTGGCAGGAAAGTAACATGGCACATAAGAAGGGACAAGGTTCGTCCAGAAACGGCCGAGACAGCAAGCCGAAGTTTCGAGGCGTAAAGATGTATGGCGGACAGACTGTGAAGGCTGGCTCCATCATCGTTCGACAGTGCGGCACCAAGTTTTATCCCGGCGAGGGTGTGGGCATCGGCCGCGACTTCACGCTATTCGCCCTTCGAGAGGGTCAAGTCAAGTTTGAGGGTCCCAAGGACCGCCGCCGCGTCGCCGTCTACGACTCCGCCTCCGCTTAAGGACACTCATGAAGCTTCCCAAGAACTTCGGCCCCGCCGGTTTCGGCGGAATGATGAAGCAGATGCAGGACGCGATGGCACGCGCCCAGACGCTCGAACAGGAGCTCGAGCAGGAGCGGCTCGGCATCGACAAAGGCCCGGTCAAGGCGATGTTCGATGGAACCGGCCGGCTGCTTCGCCTTTCCATCAGCCCTGAAATCGTCGATCCGGAGGACGTGGAAGCTCTCGAGGACTTGGTGGTCAGCGCCATCCGCGACGGGTTCGAGCAGTCGACGGCTTTGCGAAACGCACGGGTCCAGGGCATCATGCCCAATGTTCCGGATCTCGGCGTCTAGGTGCTCTTCGCGCGCCCGCTGGCTGAGCTGATCGCCGAGCTGGAGAGGCTCCCCGGCGTTGGCCCAAAGTCGGCACAAAGGCTGGCCTACCATCTTCTACGCGTCTCCGATTCGGAAGCAAACCGCCTTGCCGACGCGATCAAGAACGCGAAGGTGAAGCTCCGATTCTGTATTCATTGTCAGAACATCAGCGAGGCCGTCAGTTGCGAGATCTGCTCCGATTCGCGAAGGGACGCTTCGGTCATCTGCGTGGTCGCCGAGCCGAAAGACATCGTCGCGCTGGAGCGGATCCACGAATATAAGGGCCTCTATCACGTCTTGCACGGCTTGTTGAGTCCGATGGATGGAATTGGCCCGGAACAGCTGCGAGTAAAGGAGCTCTTGGCCCGGCTCGAAGGGGGGCAGCTGCAGGAAGCGATTTTAGCGACCAATCCGACCATCGAAGGCGACGCGACCGCGCTGTATCTGGCGAAGCTCTTAAAGCCAATCGGGATCCGGGTCACGCGCCTGGCCCACGGCATGCCGATCGGAGGCGAACTGGACTACGCGGATTCGGCGACCTTGCTGAGCGCGCTTGAATATCGACGGGATCTGTAGCCGCGACCAGGAGCCGTCAACCCTGGAACGCACGCCGATAGGCGATGCTCCTACAATTCGGGAAGGCTTGCCTTTTTTCAGATTGTGGGG
Source organism: Fimbriimonas sp. (assembly GCA_035550555.1). Lineage (GTDB taxonomy): Bacteria > Armatimonadota > Fimbriimonadia > Fimbriimonadales > Fimbriimonadaceae > Fimbriimonas. Next base: position 42,479 of record DASZPA010000445.1, on the reverse strand, counting down.
TCGTAAACGTTCTTCAGCGCCAACGGAGCGACCTATACCATCCCACACCGAAGGTATGGGAAAGTGTCGACATGGATTTTCTCGGAAGGCCCGTCTCACAGCCTTAAGGAAAGCACGTCTCTACAGAGGGTCCGACAACGGGTTCCCCGTTCCCACCGCTCACAAGGTTGGGGCGGAGAATGCGTGTTGCTTCGACCCCAGGTAGGTCGCTTCGCTCGCTTAAGCTGGAGCTGGCTTACGTAACCTGCTTCGCGAGCGCAAATCGCGCCTCCATGGCAGAAGTCGGGAGAGTGCATGCCCGACATCGCCCTAGCAAGGCAGGTGCGAACCGGGAGGGGGTTAAGGAGGAGATCCGAAACTTGCAGGTCCTGACCCACTGCCAAGCTCAGCTCATCCCTGTGCTACGGCCGGTTCGGCATTATCTTAGCGGCTATGGGGGGCCTTTCCGGCTTGCCGACCTCAAATCGATCTGCTCCCTTTCCTACGCGTCGCGGCTTGTTTCGGAACCCTTTGACGAGTCATCTCGTAGTCGTCTAGTTGTGATAGACGCCGGTCAGCCCTTCCCTTCTTTCTCGCTGCAAGACCAGAACGGTGGGACGGTCACCCTCGAGGATCTGAAAGGGTCCAAGGCGATCATCTACTTCTATCCCAAGGACGACACGCCCGGATGCACGGCGGAAGCTTGCGAGTTCCAGCAGTCGGCGCCCGATATGCACAAGGAGGGCTCCGGCGGTCTGCGGGTGATTGGGGTCAGTCCCGACAGCGTGAAGTCACACAAGAAGTTCGCGACAAAGTATGGTTTGGAATTCACTCTGCTGGCGGATTTGGATCACAAGCTTTGCGACCAGTTGGGACTGTGGGTCGAGAAATCGATGTACGGGAAGAAGTACATGGGCGTCGCGCGGACGACCTTTGTGATCGACGAGAACGGGATCGTCGAGAAGGTATATCAAGGTGTGAAGCCAGAGGGGCATGCTGCCCAGGTCCTGGCCGCGATCCAATAGCCGGCGCCAGCTGCCGCCAAACTGGCCGCATGCTCGCGTTCATCGCGATGACTCGCGTCCTGTCGCGAGAGAAATCTGAGCCGATCCCTCCTACCGGCGTTCCCCTTGGCCGGTGGATTCGATCTCTATCCCACGTTCGGACTCTGCTCCTCCAGCGAGTCATTGGCGCACCCAATCTTGGCCACTTCAGATTTCAGCAAAACCAGCCGGGTAATTCTCCAAGTGAAACAGGACGGGCTTCTCCTCGATTTTGCGATCGCCGGCCCGATCGCCGGTCTCCAAAGGGAGTTAGCCAACCGGCGAGCATTCCCTCAAGTACACTCCTGCAATGGCGGATAAGATAACGGCTCCGTCGCTTCGCTCCATGCGAACGGCGAATAAGAAGATTGTCTGCATTACGGCTTACGACGCCTGCTTTGGCGCGCTGGCCGATGAAGCTGGAGCCGATTTAATCTTGGTAGGCGATAGCGTCGGCAACGTCATGCTGGGCTACACCAGCACCGTTCCAGTTACCTTACAGGAAATGGTGCATCACACTCGAGCTACACGCCAGGGTGTCAAAAGGGCGCTTCTGGTAGCAGACCTTCCCTTTGGAACTTACGAGTCCTCCCCTTCGGTAGCAATGGACAGCGCCGTCGCGCTGATGAGAGCCGGAGCTGAAGCCGTTAAGTTGGAAGGGGACTACCCGGAAGCTGTAGCCGCATTAACAAAAGCGGGTATCCCCGTCATGGGGCATTTGGGCATGACGCCCCAATCGGTCAATCGATTTGGCGGACATCGCGTACAGGGCAAAGGGGCTTCTTCCGAAAGGCTGTTGGAGGAAGCGAAATCGCTCGACGCTGCCGGTGTCTTCGCATGCGTGCTAGAACTCGTTCCGGCAGCCGTGGCCTCGCACATCACAGAGGAGGTCTCGTACCCCACGATCGGAATAGGGGCGGGCCCCTGCTGCTCGGGACAAATCCAAGTGCTTCACGACGTGCTCGGCCTCGGCGACCATGTCTTTAAGCACGCTAAACCATTTATGACCGGCCGACAATTGACGATAGATGCGATAAGGGCCTACACGGAGGAAGTGAGAGCTTCCAAGTTTCCGGGGCAGGAGCATAGTTCTTGACCGTCGCAGGGTCGATTGCCGAATTCCTCGCTCTGAAAGTTACCGAAAACGCTCTTGTCCCAACAATGGGAGCCCTTCATGAAGGGCACCTGTCGCTTGTCCGAGCGGCTAAAGACGCCGGCCTACCAGTGGTGGTAAGCATCTTTGTTAATCCTATGCAGTTCGGGCCGAACGAAGACTACTCACGTTACCCCAGGAATCTGGATCATGATGTAGCATTGCTGCATCAAGCAGGCGCTGATTTTGTGTTTGCGCCAACCGTACAGGATATTTATCCCAGAACCGGTTCAAAAATCATGGTTCCTGAGGTTGCCGAGCGGTTTGAAGGGTCGCGCCGCCCTGGCCATTTCGACGGAGTAGCCACCATTGTTTGCAAGCTATTTCAGATCACGCGACCCCAAATGGCCATCTTTGGCTTAAAAGACCTTCAACAATGTGCGGTGATCCAGCGAATGGTAGAGGACTTAAACATCAGAGTCGAGTTGAGCTTTCAGCCCACGCTTCGCGAGCCGGATGGGCTCGCAATGTCGAGTCGAAATGTTTATTTATCACCCGACCAGAGGCGCACAGCTCCGGCCCTCTTTCATGAACTAAGCCGCACCAAAAACCTTATAGAATCTGGAAAAAATGTGGAAAACACGCTGGCGGACGCGCGAGCGTCACTTGTAAGTCAAGGGTTTGAACTGGACTACTACGATCTTATCGACAGGCGAACCTTTTCCGAAAGCCGCGAATTGTCACCGCATTCAGCAGTTATCACTGCAGTAAAACTTGGAACTACGCGATTGATCGATAATATTTTGATTTTCTAGCCGAGAATATGTTATAAGATAAGCGCTCGTTGAGTAGACTTTATCTATTCACAGGATTATGGCCAGGACCAGAACAGTATGAAATCAGAATCAAACGGCTCGGCGAAGAGCGTTCAAAGCGTCAAGAATTCCCTCAAGTTCAAAGCACAAGAGAAGGAAGGAGTCTTGAGCGTTCGCGTTGGTGTTAAGAAGTATAGCGTGCCTGTCAAGGCAAGGATGCTCAGCAGCGGAGAGTTTCTCTTTCTGTCTTTCCCGGCTTCTTCCGAGTTGTACAAAGTCGACAAGAAAAGCCTTACGGCAATGGAGCGGGAAGACGACGCGACCAAGGCTTACGAGTCACTCAATCCTGGAAGAAAGGCGCGAAGGCGACGCTCTACCGGCGCCGAGATGCCAGACGAGCTTTCGGCCGCCCTCAAGGCAATTCCCGATGGGTACAAGCTGGGTTATGCCGCGGACGGTTCTCCGAAGCTCGTTCGCACTCGCAAGCGCGGCAAGAAGGGCTGATTCCTCAAAGTCCTTCTCATTAGCCTAGTTTCGATACCGGCAAGCCGGTGGGGAGCGTCCTCCAAGAAAGGTCGCTCCTTCTTCGTTTTGAATGGCGGGGGCCGGTTCTCGAACTCACGCATAATAGTTAAAGCTCTCTGCGGCTCCCGCACGAGAAGAAACGCCCCAATAGCTCAGTGGTAGAGCAGCCGCCTTGTAAGCGGCAGGTCCTCGGTTCGAGTCCGGGTTGGGGCTTAAGGAACCTCACTGCAGAAATGCCAGTCTAAATGAGGGTGAGCATCGCGCGAGAGCGACCCTCGCCTGGGCAAAATCGATCTTTATCGGCGATCCAGGTCGCATCGGTCGCCGGAATTCCGATACGGGTCCATTTCACGCTCATCCTGTTCCTCCTTTGGATCGCTCGGGATGTGGGCTCCTTCGCGCTGGTCGCGACGATCTTTGCCTGCGTCGTCTTGCATGAGATCGGTCACGCCCTGGTAGGACTTCACTACAAAGTGCATACCCGGGACATCACCATCTATCCGATCGGCGGCATCGCAACGCTTCAAAACCGGCCCAAACCGCGAGAAGAGCTCTGGATCGCGTTGGCTGGACCGGCCGTCAACTTCACCATCTTCGGCCTTCTCTACTTGGGCTTGGCTCTGTCTGGCCATCCGGGTGTTGCCTGGCGTGTCGATCTCCTCCAGCGCAGCTACATCGAAAGCGTGATGGTCGGCAACCTCGTCTTGGGTCTGTTCAACCTGATTCCCGCCTTTCCGATGGATGGCGGCCGTGTTCTTCGGGCCCTTTTGGCGCTTCACATATCGGAGACCCGGGCCACGCAGATCGCCTCGGCTGTCGGCCAAGTGTTGGCGATGGCCTTTTTGGTGGCGGGATTCCTGAGCGCCAACGTGATCTGGATGCTCGTGGCGCTCTTCGTGTTTCTCGGTGCGGAGCAGGAGGCGAGGGCAAGCCTGACCCGATCGTTTTTGGCCGGCCATGTAGCGCGCGACGTGATGCAGACCGACTTTCGCACGCTCTCGCATGGGGAGACCCTGGAAGGCGCGTCCAAGCTGCTGCTATCCGGATCTCAGCACGACTTCCCGGTCGACACGGGCGAACAGGTTCCGGGAATCCTCACGCGTTCGGATCTGGTGAACGGTCTGGCCGTGATTGGACCCTCCGGCTATGTCGCCGAGGTGATGCAGAGAGCTCCCAGAACCGTGGAGCCGAACTTGCCGCTCGAGGATGCCGTGGATCTGTTCAGCGAAAACGATACGAGTCCCATCCTGGTCATGGACCATGGTCAAATGGTCGGCCTACTGACCAGCGAGAATCTCAGTGAGTTCGTGATGTTGGAAACGGCTCGATCTCGAACGCACCGCTCCTAGCAGCTAGCCCAGGTGGCCGATCAACAGCGCGATGTCGCTTGGGCGCACCCCGGGGATGCGCGAGGCCTGGCCGATCGTGGTAGGCCGAATGCGAGACATCTTCTCACGGCTCTCGTAGCTCAGGCTCTTCACGCCATGGTAGTCGAACCCTTTCGGGATCTGCATCTCCTCCATTCGCCGGCTTTGGCGGATCATCTTCTGCTCCTTTTCGATATAGGGGCTGTAGAGGGAGGAGAGGGCCACCTGCTCCCGCACACGACGGTCGTCGACCACATGGACGGCCTTTCCGCACCGGTTCGCAAGAAAGACAGCCCGGTCGATGTCGACCTTCGGCCGCTTCAAGAGGTCGAAGAGGGAAACCCGATCGCTCAAAGGAGCCTCGCCTTCCGATTCGAGGACGGCGTTGTCGGCTGATGAAAGATGAACCGACTGGAGCGAGTCCACCGCCGTCGCGATGCAGTCCATCTTCTCGTTGAAAACCCTCCATCGCTCCTCTGAGCAAAGGCCGACCTCCCGTGCGATGGGGGTCAGGCGCGCGTCCGCGTTGTCGTGTCTCAGAACCAATCGATGCTCCGCCCGTGCCGTCAACATCCGGTAAGGATCCTCGACACCCTTCGTGACGAGATCGTCGATCATGACGCCAATGAACGACATCCTGCGGTCGAAATCGACCGGCGGCTCGCCTGCGGAGTACCGCGCAGCATTGATCCCCGCTACGATTCCCTGGCCGGCAGCCTCCTCGTATCCGCTGGTGCCGTTGATCTGTCCCGCCAGGAACAGCCCGTCAGCCAATTTGGACATCAAGTGCTGGGTGAGCTGAAGCGGGTCCGCCATGTCGTACTCGACGGCGTAGCCCGGCCGGAGAATGGCCGCGCCTTCGAGCCCCGGAATCGTGTGCAGCATCGCAAGCTGGACCTTTGCAGGCAGAGAGGTGGAGGTTCCTTGCACGTACATCTCTTCCCCGCTCCAGGTCTCCTGCTCCAGCCAGACCGGGTGCGTATCCTTGTCGGCGAACCGGACAACCTTGTCTTCGATGCTGGGACAGTATCGGGGACCGACTCCTTCGATTCTTCCCCCGTACATGGCGCTTTCCTGCAGGTTGTCCCGAATGATGTCGTGTGTTTCCGGGGTGGTCCGAGTGCCCCAACACGGAAGCAGGTCCCCTTTGGGCGTGCTCTGGCTGTTTTGGAAGCTGAATGGTCCCGCATCCGGCTCGCTCTCCATCGGAGCTGCCTTTGAAAAGTCGATAGAAGACTTCGCAACCCTCGGCGTGGTGCCGGTCTTGAAGCGGCGAAGGTTCACCCCCAAGTCTCGCAGAAAGGTGGAGAGCTCGAATGAGGCCTTGTCGCCAAACCGCGCCGCAACCGTCTGCTTACGGCCCTCGTGACAAAGGCCGTTCAGGAACGTGCCGGTGGTCAGCACCAGGGCCCGGGTCTGGATTTCGAGGAGTTGCCCCCCCGCTTCGACGGTGCAGCCCGAAACCTTTCCGCCTCTCAAATGGACCGAGGTCACCGTCCCCTCGATCACGGCGAGGTTTGTCTGGTCCGTCAGGACCCCTCGCATGGTCAAAGGATAGAGGTCCTTGCAGACGTGCGCGCGCACTGTCTGGACCGCAGGGCCGCTTCCGGTTCCGACGCGCCGGATATGGGTGAGCGCGATGTCGGTCGTGAGACCCATTTGACCGCCGAGAGCATCGACTTCTCTCGCCATGTGCCCCTTGGCGGGCCCGCCGATGCTGCAGTTGCAGGGCAGGTGGCCAATTCGGTCAAGCCGCATGGTCACGCAGATCGTCGGCACACCCATGCGCGCGGAAGCAAGAGCAGCCTCAATTCCGGCATGCCCCGCACCAACCACCACTACCGCCGATTCTCGCACTTGCTACTATTTTGGCTCGCGCTTGCGCTCAAGGTATCGCAGGGCGGCAATTCAGGCAACTCTTGAACTCTGACGAGGTAAAATGAGCGGCTGCCCGGGTGATGCTTCCCTCTCGCCTGTCGCTGCTCCAAGAGACCAGTCATGGCTAAACGAATTACGCATAACATCAAGTTGAACATCCCTGCCGGCAAGGGAACTCCTGCTCCTCCGGTCGGCCCCGCGCTCGGTCAGGCGGGCATCAACATGATGGAGTTTCTCAAGAAGTTCAACGAGCAGACCGCGCCCCAGATGGGCTTTGTGATGCCCGTCGAGATCACGGTTTTCGAAGATCGCTCCTACACCTTCTCCATCAAGCAGCCCCTCGTGACCGACCTGATCAAGCGAGCCGCCGGAATCGAGCGAGGCGCATCCAACCCCAAGACGGACAAGGCCGGCGTTCTGACGCAGGAGAAGCTTCGCGAGGTCGCCAAGCTGAAGATGAGTGACCTGAACACGACCGACGAGGAGATGGCTATGCGGATCGTAGCCGGATCGGCCCGGTCGATGGGCGTGCGCGTCGAAGGCTAACCGGCTTCTTCGACGAACTCCAAACGATTTCCCCACGGGTCCGCCGCGTAAAAGCGCCGGACGCCGGGGATCGTGCTGTCCCACCGGCACTCGTGGCCTGCTCGCTCCAGGGACATCTTAAGGCCGTCGACCTCCGTGGTTGAAAACGCCGGATGAGCTTTCGTTGCGGGGAGAAACGGCTCCTCTACGCCGACGTGGAGCTGGCGGCTTCCCACTTGGAACCAGCAGCCTCCGCGAGCCCTGAGCAGCTCGGGCTTCTCAATCTCGCTGAGTCCCAGCAGCTCACCAAAGAAACGCCGCGCCTCGGGCTCGCATCCCCGGGGCGCGGCGATCTGTACGTGGTCGATATCGCGGATCAGCGAAGAGACGCTTTGACCTCCTCTCCGTTTACCGAGACGTGAACGTCCAAATGCATGTCGGCGAAGAGCTTGATCTTGTCCTGAAGCGAAAGGCTGCCCCACCAGCGCGTCAAATCTCCGCCGTTGCGGAGCGCCGGGTCACGCTGCCGAGCCTCTTGAAGCGCCTGCGCTCCCGTCACCGCGATCGTCACAACCGCCGTGCTGATGTCTTTTGCTTCGATCGGGAAACTCACTCGCACCCGCTGGTACACGGTGGACTCACCCAGGCCGAACACTCCTGGCTTCTTGAGGCCCGGACCGATGAACAGAGCCGTCACCTCATGGTGCCCCGGCGTCATGATGAACCGGTTGCCATCCAATTCTGGCTGCTTCTTGTCGATCGCCAACTGGGAGAACTGAAGGCGAAGAACGGGATCGATGTAGGCTCCGATTCCAAGGGCGGCCTTGTTGCTATCGACGAGCTTTTGCCCCTTCGTCAGCTCAATGTTCTCTGAGCCGGCCACGAGCACGAAAGGATTCTGCGACTGCGCGTAGGATTTGACCTTGTCGATCACATAGCTTCGCAGCCCGTCGGCCGAGACCGAGTCGGAGCCCGGAGTCGCCGCCTCGCCGTGGAGCCCGTCGACCAAGACGTAAGTGAAGCACCCATGATGCAGGGCCGCATCCTCTTTGGAGGTCTCACCCTTGCTGCAGGAAAGGAACACAGCGGCGGAGGTCTTCTCCGAAATCGAGCGGAGGGAGTCATAGAGGGCGCCGGGCATGGCCTCTCCCTTGCTGTCGCCGTTGTCCTCGATTCCCAACTCGCGATTGCCGGTGATGGTGTTCCGGCACGCGTCGAAGATGAAGACCTTCTTCTTTGCCTTGACTTCCGTGCTCAGCTTGATCAGGTCTGATACTTTGAGTGAGGTTTGCTCGGGCTGCGCGAGCGTCGTATCGAAGGTTGCCAGGCATCCCCCGCCCGACGGGGCCGTAAAACCATGGCCCGCGAAGTAGAACATGAACGTGTCGTCGGGACCGAGCGCGCCGGCAGCCGTTTCCAGCTCTCGCTTGATGCGAGCGAGCGTCGGCTCGTCCGAAGACGACGTCGAGTCGTCTGCCGACAGCTCACGGACGTTCCAATCGTTCTTCTGGAGAATGTCCTTCATCGCATCCGCGTCGGACTTGCAGTAGCTGAGCGAAGAGATCGTGTTGTACTTGTTGATGCCGACGATGATCGCGTACTTCTGACCTGCCGCATGAGGATGCCCCGCCAATCCACTGCCGGCAGCGAGCTGAAATGTCAGACTAAGCGACGCTAAGAATCCAAACCACGCAAGTTTCTTCATGTTTCACCTGATCCCCTGAAACGTAAGTTTTTGCCTCCCCTTACAAACCAAGAGTTATCTTTACACGATTTTTGCCGGCGGGGGAACCATTCCGGGTTCAGGGACGGTCTAACGGCGAACTTTAACGGTTAATTCGACCTTTCGCCACGCCGAAAGCCGGTCAGAGGTCCAAGCGCCCGACATGACGGAACCCAACCTGGCCACGTCCGGATTGGAAGTGTCGGGCAGCTTTCGCGCCCCGCGGGACACGCCGCCCCAAACGCTCGAGGCACTTTCCGTGTGATCGTCTTCCGAGGGCTCGAATAGGAGCACCACATGCCAGGTGCCGCTCTTCGGATGGCTACCGAAACCGAGTGCGGCATCGAGGGGCGCACGCGACCACTGCCCCGCCTTGGAGAGGCACGGGTACTCGGGCGAATAAGCGGACACGACCTTGCCGGAAGGATCAACGACGGCGACTCGAATGGTTGTGTCCTGTATCGGCCTGATCTGCAGTCGAAACCGCTCGCCGGAAGCGAAGCGCAAGTTCATCTGCTCGTTTGGAGCGATGTCTCCTCCCATATCCGGACGCCAAAACCGAACGAGGCCCAGCTGCTTCTCCGACACCGATGGGACGGAGCCAGCCAACTCCCCGATGGAGCTGAATCCGCCGTAGAAGCTGTCGAGCGCGGACGCAATCTGAGCGCCAAGAGATCCGCCGATGCCGTGGGGCCCAAATCTCGGATCGCCATAAGGGTTCCCCGTGAGAGAGGCCGCATCGTCGCCGCGGACGACCCAGTGTCCAACCAACGATCGATGACTCTTGGACCTGCGAAAAAGCTGACAGACACAGAACACCGTGCCGTGGAGCAGCTCGCTCGTTTGGATCTGGACCTGGAACTCGGCCTGGGCGCCGCTCTTGCCCAGGCGCCAACGGTGGCGAGGGGTCTTTGTCAGCGATGCGCGGACCGTCTGCTCGAGAGAGGCCGGCTTGCAGAAGACCGCCACCTCCCCACGGCTGATTCGAACCGCAGGGGGGTGGGGGGCCGCCGCCAAGTGGGCGGCGGCTACCAGGGAAATCCCGATCATTCTCGCACGACTCCAAATTCAAGGTCTGCCGTGTAGAAATCGGAGAGGCTGACCGGCTCGACCCCGAGAGAACGGTCGTCGATGCTTCGCGTCGCATCTTCTTTTGCCGGCTTGACGGCCATCCACGACCTCACGAAGCCGATCGCCATCTCGCGGCTCTTGAACCAAAGGGCCTTCACATGCTCTCGTCCAACGGTCTTGGCAAAGATCCGGAACCTGCCTCGGCCAACTGCCAGCCCCTGTCCCGGGTCACACTGGGCCTGCTCCAGCAGATCTTGCGGATTCTCCGTCACGGGCACTCCACTCCAGGGCAGGAGCTGGACTGTGCCGTCGGAGTCGTAGTTCACCAGAAACAGGTAGCCGGGATTCGTCACGTCCAGCGTGAAGCTCAGCGTCGTACCGGTCGGGATCTGGCTCATGTTGGGCTCCAGTCGCAGTCGGAGGTTGCTTTCATCCGGGTTGTGCAGGTTCAGGAAATTTCTGGCGAAGTTGTCGCCGTGTACCTGCGGATTGTCTCGGCCCGACGGACGAGTTCGGTCTGGATTGGGCCTTGCAGGCTGCGGATTGGCTGGGTTGGGCCTCGAGCCGTCGCCGATGAAGAAGATCTGTTCGTCAAGGTGTCGTGCAGACATCTGCGGGCGCTGAGTGAACTTGGCCGACTGCATGTCTCCGGCCACGGCGTTCATGACGCGGCCCCAGGGCACGCCCGAGAACCGCGAATCTGCCCAGTGATGGATGACCAGGAACGTGAACAGACCGATCATCGCCTTGTCGCCAGTGGGCAACCAGTCGGTGCCTAGCTGCAAGTCCTGAATGCTCGCTCTCGAAAAGGCGATGCCGTTGGCCGATTCGGCGCCCTGGACGGCAGCGGCCACGACGATGTTGCCGGTCATCGACCGCTCGTTGGACTCAAAGAGGTCTGCAAGCGATTCGGTTCCCGCCTCGTGAGGCAGGATCGGCTCGAAGGCGACTGCTCGAGTGAGAGGCTCGGTTTCGTCGTCGGTGATCGAACGGGTGCCCTCGAAACCGGCCATGGCGGCTCCGGAATGGCACGACTCGAGCATGAGCGTGCACTTCTCCGTGGGTACGGAATGCAAGTAGGTGCGCAGATCCTCGTCCGTTATGACCTCGTGGAAGTAAGCCTGAATCGGCTTCACGTAAGTGGGATCTTCCGTGAGGAGCTTGATGTAGTCGCCCACGGCAGCTTTGTCCTTGATCCATTCCTTGATCGGCTTGCCGGTCTGCTTGGAGATTTTCGCGCGAGCGCCGCCAATGGCGTCTCCAAGAGCGCTGATCACGTCCGCGGATTGATTGCCTGCGTCGCAAAGCCAGCCGGATTTGGGATCGTAAAGACTGAACTCACCGTCCAGCTCTCCGCCGTGGGCAAGCAGGTAGATCGCAAATCGATCCGTGGGCTGGACGTGGCTGCGCAGCTCGCCGATGGCCGCGCGGAGGTTGTCCTTGGTGGCCTTGATTCCGGACAGCCGCACCACGGTCTGAAACCCGGCCCGCTTGAAGACGTGAGCCATCAGCTCGGTGGTCGCCTCGTCACAGTTGTACTTCTCAAAGCCTGTCGGCTTGCCGGGGACTCGGTGACTGGGAGGCGCCGAAGCGACGAAAACGATCGCACAGTCTTCGGCGGAAGCGAATCCGACGCCGGCCAGAAGCGCAGCGGCGGTGAGCACCGTCCTCCCGAAGAATCCATGGAGTATGGAGGTTAGTTTCAGTTTCATTTGTTCTTTCTCTTGCGATTACTGGCCGGACTTGATGGTTACCGATCCGGACGGGCCCTGTTGGGTTTTGCCGTTTTTCAAATGAGCCACGGCTTTCCACCGGACTTCGGAATCCGTTGGGAAGGTCTGGGGAGACTTGGTCACGAGCTTTTTGCCACCGGCCGAATCCACCTTGGCGACCATTATCTGCTCTCCCGTCGGCAGCTTCACGAATATCTCGTAGAAGGCAACGTCGGGCTTTGAGTCGAACGAGATCACCGCATGCGCTTTGAGAGGATCGTTCGAAGAGACATCGGCAGTCGCGCCTGGATTCGTCAATTCCGGAATTCCATCGATAGGCTTTGAAGGATTCGGCACGCTCGCCGGTCTGGGCGCGCCCGCCGGCTTTTGCACATGCCCCGGGTGAGACACGGAATGTTGGGGAGGCAGTGTCGGCCGAGGCTCGGGCGATCTTGGCCGAACCGAGCTTTTCGGTGGCTCAACGGTTCTTATCTTGGGCGTCACGAGGGAGCCGATCGGCTTCTGACCGTCGTTCAACGCAACGGTCTGACCGGCCGTCACGCTCGGGCCTCGGCTCTGGGCGATGGAAATCCAGACTCCGATCAGAGCGGCGGCGCCCACCGTGGCCAAAGATGCCGACCAAATGAACGACCTGCGTTTGGCCTCCGGAGCTGAGCCTTGGGGCCACTCATCCTGCGGCAAAACGGCCATCGCCAACAGCGTCCTTTCAGAAGGGCTCAGCTCTTGCCGTTTCCAAATCGCCTGACGGCATGTGGAGCATTGCCTGAGATGCGCTTCCACTGTAGCAGGGCTTTTCGCCTGGCCCTCTACATAAGCCTGCAGCTCTTCTGCCGAGAGATGAAGCGCGCCAGAATCGTTGTTTTCTATCACCGTAGGGCCAAAACGGCGATCCTGTCTCGCTCTTACAAACTTTCTCTGCTTTTCAAGAATTTCGGCCAATCGCGCCGCAAAGCCTGCATCCGTGCGCCGCTCACGCGATTCGCCAGCTCTCGGTCCGTCAGCTGCGAGAGTCCCATGAGTCTGGCTATTTCCGCATCGTTGGTGATGGGGATCTCATGAAGGAGCTTGGCCGATACCTCCTCGGCGGTCATCTCGAGCGCCGTCGCAAAATCGGAGATCATGAACCCCAGATAGCCGACCAGAAATGGCCGGCTCATCGGCAGAAGCACGGCCGCTCTTTGGAGACGGCTCATGCCCGGCGACAGGAGAAAGTCGCGAAAAATGGTGAGCGTCTCCTGCTCCTCGAGGAGCTTGACGGGGTCGAGCAGCTCGTCGTCCGACACGCTGTCGATCTGCTCCTCTTCTTCGGCAACCAGGCGGCAGGCGACCGACGGCGAGCACAACTTTGCGACACATCGGCACAGGTCGGTGAGCAGAATCGGCCGACCCGCCGCAGCCAGAAGGTTTCGGAGAAGCGACGCCAGATCGCCTGGCCTCTCGACTGCTTGCGGGGTGAGCAGTCCGACGCTCGAACAGCGCTGAACGACCTGATCGGGAATCATTTCGGGATGAAAGGGAGGGGTCGATTCGAAGAGCCCGGCTCCCTTCCCACCTTTGGCATAGCATCTGGTCTTGTTGGAAAAAGAGCGATCCACGCAGAGGTCGCTCGAAGCCTTCAGGGCGGCCAAGACACGAGACCGGAGCCGGGGCCAGCCTGGCGATTGAACGATGATCCAATCGCACATCACGGTTCGAATCACTTGACGAAGATAGGCGCCGTATTCCGCACGGCTGTTGGGTCCTCTCAGACTCTCCTGGGCGAGCATTCTGGCGCAAGATTGCATTGCCAGGTCTTCGGCGTCGTCCAGCGAAAGACCACGGCTCGAAAAATAGTTTTGCGCCGTACGAATCCCCTCGGACTGCCAGAACCGATCAAAGGAACATTCCTCACCAAGAATCCGCCGGTCCAAGCCTTCAGTGGATGAGCCCCCCATCCTTGGCTCCCAACCTTACCCCGACACAGTGCCCCAAAAGCGTGGGAATTTCTATGCCAAGGAAAGTGCGTCTAATTCTTCCGGGTTCGTTCTGTGGCGGCTTTTGCAAGCGACCTCCGGGGGCGCGAGCATCTGGCGGATGGCCGGAAGGTACTCGGCGTCGACTCTGCCCAGCAGGTCATACATCCGCTGGTCGAGACCTTCCAGGAAGCAGCCCTCGGTCACATCGTCGCGCACTGCCGTCGACATGGTGGTCTGGCGCTCCATCGCCCAACGCCGGCAATGTTCCAACGGAAAATCGAGGAACAGAATCAGATCGGCATGCGGAATTCGCGCCTCGATCGACCAAAGCGGCCCCAGCCCGTCGATGAGCCACCGGTCGCGCACCATGATCTCGTGCAGGCTCTGCCGCACTTCGGCCTCGGGAGTGGGTTGCCATCCCGGCCGCCAGATCAGGCGGTCCATATGGAACACGGGCAGGTCGTGCGCTTTGCCGAGGCGCACGGACAGCGTGGTCTTCCCGCTTCCCCCGTTTCCTATAACTGTGACCCGCCGCGGAACACTCATCCGCGATATTTTGTCAGGCGCAAAAACAAACCTTGCGACTCACGAAGCAAAAGCTCCGTTGGAGCAAACTTTTAACGTTTCTCGGCCAATCTTCGTAAGTAGGAACGCCCATGAAGCTTGTCGTCATTCTCGCAACCCTTTTGTGCTGGGTCGCCGTCCTTGCCAGCGAGAACGACAAACCTGACCGTGGGCCGACGACTATCGGGCAATCCGCCGCCGACGCCCTCAAGAGCTTCGCCTCGGCGCAGGGAGCGCTGCTGCCCGCCGGGCTCATCGGCAAACCCATCTCCAAAGACGACCTCTCAACGATCTTGGATTATCCGAAGGATGAAGTGGTCGTTTTGAGCTTGACCGGAAGCCAACTGAAAGAGGCTTTTGAGAGGTCGTTGCTGCTCTTCCCAGAGCCGAACGTGGGCTTTCTTCAGGTATCTGGATTCGAAATAACCTTCGACAAGAACGGCCAAGCCAATTCCAAGGTAACACTTGTGACCGTCGAGGGGTCTAAGCTTGAGGACACGCGAAAATACGACGTGGCCATGCCATCGTCGCTGCAGCGCGGCCAGCTTGGGTATTCGCATCTATGGGACAAAGCCAAAGTCGTTCGAACGTTTCCTCATTCGTCCATGTTGGACGTGCTCAAAGGAAAGCATCCCTCTTCAAGCTCGCCACGCTGGCTACCGCAGGGTTAGCCTTTCTCGCCTGCTCCAGCGGGCAGACGGCGACCAGCTCCAAGGACCCTGAGCCGAAGGATTTTAACAAGGCGCGGGCTTGGAAGGACTTGGTCAAGCAGTGCAGCTGGGGACCTCGCGTTTCCGGTACCGATGCGCAGATCAAGTGCCGGGACTTCATTTACGACGAGCTCAAGAAGACCTGCCAGAACGTACGCCTACAAGCGTTCGACCACGTATGGTCCCAGAACAAAAAGAACCTTCACTTCTGGAACGTGATCGGCGACCAGAACTGGGAGAACGCGAAAGTTCGGGTCGTGCTGCTCACTCACTGGGACTCAAGGCCGACCGCCGACCAGGAGAGCGATCCGCAGAAGAGAAAGCAGCCGATCCTGGGCGCCGACGACGGCGCCAGCGGCGTTGCGGTACTCCTGGAGCTGGCGAGGGTGCTCAAGGTCGAGCCCGCAAAGATCGGCATCGAATACCTCTTCGTGGATGGCGAAGATCTCGGTCCCGGCTCTTCAGAGATGTACCTGGGTGCGATCAAATACGCTCAGAACCTGCCCTCGCCGAAGCCGGACTACGGCATCCTGCTGGACATGATCGGAAACAAGGATGTGCGCGTCCCCATGGAGCCGAGCAGTATGAACCTGGCGCCAAGCGTCGAAACGGCGTTTTATGAGTTCGCCAAGAAGATCGGCATGCAGGAGACGTTTCCGCAGGTGGATGGACCGGCGATCGAAGACGACCATCTCGCGATCAACAACGGCGGCGTGCCTTGCATCGACCTCATCGACTTTGATTACGCCCCTTGGCACACTCTTTCCGACACCGTCGACAAGTGCTCGCCCGAGTCGCTCTGGAAGATCGGCTACACGCTGCAGAAGTGGGTTCGGCAGGATGAGCCGTTTCAATCAAGCAAGAACTGAGTTTGTAAGTCTTGCGAGTTGGCAATGCAGATAGGGAGCCCTCCCCCGTCCCCGTCTCACATCCTTGCCAACTGTGGACTCACAACCTTCGCCCGCCAGGTACCCTAAACGCACCTATGTCGGTGTCTCAGGACCTGGAAACCAGAAGCATTAACACGATTCGCGGGCTGGCGCTGGACGCGGTGGAAAAGGCCAAGAGCGGCCATGCCGGATTGCCGCTGGGAGCGGCGGTCTTCGCCTACACGCTCTGGTCGAGACACCTGCGGTTCGACCCGAAGGATCCACACTGGTTTAACCGGGACCGGTTCATTCTTTCAGCCGGCCACGGATGCATGCTGCAGTACGCCCTGCTGCACCTGACAGGCTACGATCTGCCGATGTCGGAGCTGGAGAGATTCCGCCAAGTCCATTCCAAAACGCCGGGGCACCCGGAAAACACCGTCACGCCCGGAATCGAAATGGCCACGGGGCCCTTGGGACAAGGCGTTGCCCATTCCGTAGGGTTCGCGATCGCCGAGCGGCACCTGGCGGCGCTCTTCAACAAGCCCGATCACACGGTGGTAGGCCACTTCACCTACGTCATCTGTTCGGACGGCGACATGATGGAGGGCTGTTCAAACGAGGCGGCATCGCTCGCCGGGCATTTGCAGCTCGGAAAGCTGATCTGGCTGTACGACGACAATGGCATCACCATTGACGGCAAGACCAACATTGCCTTCACAGAAGACGTCGGCAAGCGGTTCGAGGGCCTCGGCTGGCACATTCAGCACATCGACGGAGAAGATCTCGCGGCGGTCGATCAAGCGATCGTCGCGGCCAAGAACGTCACTGACAAGCCATCGCTCATCCTTTGCAGGACGACAATCGGCTACGGAAGTCCCAAGCTGGCGGGCACGAACAAGGCTCACAGCAACCCGTTCGGCTCGGACGAGCTGAAGGCGACCAAAGAGAACCTGGGGATTCCGCTCGACCCGTTCCATGTGGATGAGGACGTGTACGAGAACTTCCGCTCCTTCGGCAACCGAGGCGGAGAGATCCACGCCAAGTGGAACGAGGCGTTGTCCGCCTACGAAATGGCATGCCCCGACGACGGCAAGGCCTTGCGGTCCGCGATAGCCGGAGACCTGGGTACGGCATGGATCGACGCCCTTCCCGCGATCTCAGAAAAGCAAGCAACCCGCAAGTCGAGCGAGGCCGTCATTGCCGCGATCGCCCCCCATCTGAAGACGCTTATCGGGGGCAGCGCCGATCTGGCTGAAAGCACCCTGACCACGCAGAAAGGCTACGGCGAGTTCCAGCCAGGCACGCCGGAGGGCCGCACGATCGATTTCGGCATTCGAGAGCACGGGATGGCAGCGGCAGTCAATGGAATCACGCTGCACGGAGGCGCCCGCGCCTTCGGCGCCTCGTTCCTGACCTTTACAGACTACTGCCGACCTTCTCTCCGATTGGCGGCTCTCATGGAGTGCCCTTCGATCTTCATCTTCACCCACGACAGCATCGGCCTGGGCGAAGACGGTCCAACCCACCAGTCGGTGGAGCATGTGACCGCGTTGCGCGCCATCCCGAACTTCAACGTTATTCGTCCGGCGGACGGCAACGAAACCGTAGCGGCATGGAAGGTGGCTCTCGAATCTCGCCACACCCCCACCCTTCTCGCGCTGACACGGCAAGGCGTGCCGGCATTGACGCCGTCCGACGTGAAGAACCACCCTGCGGAAAAGGGCGCCTACGTCTTGGAGGAGGCGACCGGCGGGGCGCCCAAGCTGATCCTCATCGGTACAGGCAGCGAAGTTCAGCTCTGCGTTGAAGCGCGGAAGGTGTTGGAGACGGAAGGAACGCCGACCCGTGTGGTCAGCATGCCCAGTTGGTTCCTCTACGAGCGGCAGTCCAAGGCTTACCAGGATTCTGTCCTTCCCAAAGGCGTCAAGAGGCTCTCAGTCGAGGCTGGCGTGACGCTGGCATGGCCGCGATTCTCGGATGCACAGGTCGGCATCGATCGATTTGGCCTTTCCGGACCAGGCGATCAGGTTATGAAGGAGTTTGGCTTTACACCCGAGAATGTGGTGCAGAAGGCTAAGGAACTCCTTTCCTCCTAGCCGGGTTTTTCAACTTCATGGCACGACGCGGGATCATTTTGGCGGGTGGCACGGGCACGCGCCTCTATCCCCTCACGCTTTCGGTGAGCAAGCAGCTCATGCCGGTTTACAACAAACCGATGATCTACTACCCGCTCTCCACGCTCATGCTCGCGGGGATCCGAGAGATCCTGATCATCACCACGCCGGAAGACTCCCCCGCTTTCCACAAGATGCTGGGCGACGGATCCGAATGGGGTCTTGACATCGCTTATGCCGTGCAGCCGGCGCCAAACGGTCTGGCCCAAGCCTTCGTTATCGGACGCGCCCACGTCGGCGATGAGCCTTCCGCCCTCATCCTTGGAGACAACCTGTTTTACGGACACGGCCTGCAGGACGTTCTGAAGGCCGCCAACGCACGCCTCGCGGGGGCCACGGTGTTCGCCCAGCAGGTGAGCAACCCTGAGGCGTATGGGGTGGTGGAGATGGGATCGGACGGCCGCGCGCTCTCGATTGAAGAGAAGCCGTCGAAGCCGAAGTCAAGCTTCGCAGTGACGGGCCTCTACTTTTACGGTCCCGACGTGACCGACCTCGCGGCATCGCTCGAGCCCTCCGCTCGCGGGGAATATGAAATCACGGACCTCAACCGCCTCTACCTGGAGCAGGGCCGGTTGAACGTGGAGCTGTTGGGCCGGGGCTATGCGTGGCTGGACACGGGAACCCACGAGACCCTTCTGCAGGCCAGCACGTTCGTTCAAGCCATCGAGACCCGTCAGGGGGTGATGATAGCGTGCCCCGAAGAGATCGCCTACGCGATGGGATACATCGACAAGCAACAGCTTTGCAAGCTTGCGGACAGACCGATTAAGAGCGATTACGGCAAGTATCTGCGCCAGTTGGCCGAATCGGTGGGCGCCTAAAAAGCAAATGCCCGCCACCCCGAGGGCAGCGGGCATTGCAGCCTGACTTACTTCTTGGTGACCTTGATGCCCGACTTCATGCTGGCGCCTTGAGCAGTCGCCGTGATCGTGACATCCTTGACTTCGGCCGAAGGAAGGGTCGTGGTGATCGTAAACGTGGCCGTCTGCGCCCCTGCAGGGATCGTAACGGTAGCCGGAACGGTCGCGAAGGTCTCCGAGCTCGTCAAGGTCACCAAGAATCCGTCGGAGGGCGCCGGATCGGTGAGCTTGATGGTGCCGGTCAGCTGGTTGCCGCCGACAACGGTAGCCGCCGAAATGGTCACCTTTGCCAATCCGAGGTGCTGAACCTTTACATCGGACTTCAGCGTTTGCCCGCCGGGGCTGGTGGCCGTGATGGTCGCCGACTTATTCGCAGGGACTTGCTGAGTGGTGAGCGTGAAGGTGGCGTTCTGGCTTCCGGCCGGAACCACGATCGTCGCCGGAACGGATACGAAGGCTTCCGAGCTCGTCAGGTTTACCGTGAATCCCGCTCCCGTGGCTGGGTTGGTGAGCCTCACCGTGCCGGTCGCCGTTCCCCCACCCGAGACGGAGCCAGGAGCGATCTTCAGTGAAGAGACGCCAAGGGCGGCCAGGACTTGGACGCTCGCCTTTGCCATTCTCGTGCCCAGAGAGAAGTTAACCGTGGCAGCCTTGTTCGAAGTGACGCTTCCGATGGGGACGTCGAAAGTGAAGTCTTTGGATCCCGCCGGGACCACCTGGGACGTCGGAATCTGGACGAAGGGGTGAGCGGTAGCGATCTGAATCGTGACTCCGTTCGGCCCTGCGGGTCCCGTCAAGTGGATCGTGCACTTGGTGGATGTTCCGGTCTGAACAACCACGGGGTCGAACGAGACGGAAACCAAATCCTGCGCCGAGGCTATACCGGGAATTAGAGCGACGAAAAGGAGCGTCGCGAGGCCCAGCAGCCGGCCACTCCTATCCTTGATTCTGCGTTGTATTTCCATTACCTTTCCTCTCGAACAAAGCTCGTGTCGACGGCGACTTCCATAGGACGCTTGAACGCGCCTCAAGCTACGGTTTCGTGCATAAAACCGTGGGAGATCGCATGCACCAGACTTTGAGGGCGATGACACCTTCTTCAAGTCTAACCGAAGCAGGCACCTCTGCGATCCAAAAATGGCGGCTATTTGCTTACGATTTCCCAAGAGTTCGAGATCAGTTCACTTCTTGAAAAAAGCGGGGATTTGTCCTAATTTCTAAGTTAGACCGTTGTGGGTATCCGTGATGGAGCTGCTCTACCGCAGCTTGTAGTACGAGGTGATCGGGCGAAGACGGTCTTGAAGGAGAGTGAAGCCTTCCGGCTCGGCGATCGGTCCGCTTTCCCATTTCACGTCCCGCATCTTCACACGCAGATATCGTCTGGCTTCGTACGGATCGAACTCGGCCAAAAGAAGCTCGAGCGCCGTGCAATGATCGACGAGGGCAAGATCTTCTGCGTAAAGCCTGTTCTTGAGGCCTGTGCGGGACTCGAACGCCCCCAGCCAGGGTATGGCGTGTTCCAGCGTCAGGCTTGCGGCGAGTTGGGCGGTCTCCAATCCCATGCAGCCGTAGAACA
Organism: Fimbriimonas sp.; assembly: GCA_035550555.1. Classification (GTDB taxonomy): domain Bacteria; phylum Armatimonadota; class Fimbriimonadia; order Fimbriimonadales; family Fimbriimonadaceae; genus Fimbriimonas. Next base: position 22,016 of record DASZPA010000445.1, on the reverse strand, counting down.
ACAAGCGACGGCTGGGCGATACGAGCTGTCCGAGATCGCCGCCGGCCACCGCCTGGGGCGCACGGCTCGCGGGACGCCAGTACCGGGCTCGAACTCGCGCCAACTCCGCATTGCTGAGATGAACGTGAATTGCAAAAGGCAGGTCGGGTCTCGATGCGAAGTTTGGCGCCGGAACCAACAAGATCTCTTGCCGAAGGGCGCCGCAATGGCGCTCCAGCAGAGGCGTTCCCCCGTTCTGAAACAGGCGAAAGCCGGCGGTGGAAAGAGCGCCGCCTACAAAATGGGCTATTTCGCGGAAGGTTCTTAAGGACACCCTGCTTTTCGTCGGCGGCTGCTCCGCATTCCAGACCGCCTCCCACGTCTCCGTGCAATCGAACACTTGAAGGGCCGCGGAGCTTTCCATGGCTCAGACGATCTCCGGCAAGGGAGGCGGCCCGCCCGTCGGCTTGATCGAGGAGATGGGCTTCGGCGCCCAGATGCAGCCGCCGACGCCGGAAGCCTCGACTCGTTCGTTTCCGATGGCGTTGGGTCCGCCAGGCATGCGGGCTGCCGCCGCGTCGCTCACGACGATCGAGCCTGGGGGCGCCACCTTTTGAAGGTGGGCTGAAATATCGATGACGTGAGCGAAGTTGACCGACGTGATATCTCCTGCCGTCGGGGTAACCAGTCCAGTGTGGATTCCCTGCCGGACGACGATGGGGACGCCGATCTTGTTGCCGAACGTGTTCAGCTCCAACAAACCAGCCGAGACGTTGCGGGCAGCCGCAAGCGCGTTGGCGGGATTGTCGAAGGCGCAGGTGATGCCGTCGCCCGCGGTGGAGTGCACGCGGCCCGCATGTTTTCGAGTAACGCGATCCACGTAGCTGTAGTACTCGTTGAAGGTGAACTCGACGGACAGAGGGTCGGCACGCTCCTTCATCTTCGTCGAGCCCACAATGTCCACGCTCAGGAATGTGACCTCCTGCTCCCCGGACTTGAGCTTGTTCTGAAGCTCTTGCAGCTGTCGAAGCAGCTCTTGGCGCTCTCTGATCGGATCCTTAAGGCCCAGTTGGCCGCGGTAGCGGCTCGTAATCTTCTGAAGGGACAGGCCCGCGAGCGCGCCCGCGAGCGTCATCGGCACGAACCACAAGAAGCCCATGGCCTGCGTGCTGGACAGACCCATCACATAGCCGAAGATCTCGTAAGACAGGAAGAAGCCGCCAGCGAAGATCGAACCCACCACGGCGCTGGTTCGGGAGTCTCTGGCGACGCAGGCGTTGTAGAGGCCGTACGTCAGCCAGAAAAGCATCACGATCCCAAGGATCTCGGGGAGAAACGCAGTATTGGACGCCTTGTTGCCCGCCGCCGTGAAGAACGCGCACATTGCCGAGGAGAGCCCGCTCGCCACGAAGCGGCGAACGTTCACGTCCATCTGAGATACTGTTGTGATCAGGTTGGCGATGAAGCTCTTTTTGGCTTGCTCGCCCCGAATTTTCTCGGCAATGCGGACATACTCGATCGGAGCGCCGGTAGCCTCTGCGACGGCTTGGATGGCACTATCGTCAAGTTGGCCCCCATTTGCGGCTCGAAGGCTCTCCGCAAGGGCCAACATCTGGTCGACGCGATCCTCAGTTAGGACCGAATCCTGTTCCGTCAACCGCGATTCCAACTAATCGATTCCCTCTTCACGAATTTTATAGCAGTGGATGTGGCGTAAGTTAGCATGTTGAGGCTTTCGATGGGAGAACCGCAAGAGAAACTCAAACCAGTCCTCTCCACTCTGTATGCTGCGACGCTTCTGCTCTTTATTGTGGAAGCAATCGCGGGTTGCATTCTAGCCGTCTCGTACTCGCCGGGCGTTGCGACGGCTCATGCCCAGGTGGCCGCCATGCACGCGGGACCTGAGCGAATCGTACAAGCGCTTCACTATTGGGCAAGTTCCGTGCTGATCGCGGCCTCCGGATTGCTGGTCATGGCGATGCTATGGTCGGAGTCTTACCGGGACAGGCTGCGAGTTCCTTTTACGGCCGCCGTCATCTTCTTCCTCGCTGCGCTTGCCTTTCAGATCTCAGGAAATCTTCTTCCGTTTGACCGGCATGGAGCCCAGACGGCTTCTATCGAAGCAGGCATCGCCGCGCGGGCTCCGGTGGTAGGCTCGTCCTTTCGCAGCTTGCTCCTTGGCGGGCAAGGCGTGAGCGGCGCCACCTTGCGCTTCTGGTATTTGATGCACTGGCTTCTCGCTCTCGGAATCGGCGCTGGCCTTGCGGGCGTCTACCGATTCCGCCGCGAGACGTTCGGCGGAATCAACAAATGGGCCGCGGCGGGCCTTGCGCTTCTTCCTCTCGCCGTGAGCCTGTTCGCTGCCTCGCCGTTTGGAAGCCCCGCCACCCAGGCGGACATGAGCGCCTTCGACGACCGTCCAAGCTGGTACACATGGCCGCTGCACGGGGCTCTCGCCCTTATGGACCGCGTCCATAGCGGCTGGGGATGGATTGGCGCGATGCTCATCCCTGGCATCTTCGTACTTGGCGCGCTTCTGCTCCCGTGGGCTGCTCCGAAGCTCCAGCAACGGTTCGTCCGCGGCGCTTTGATCTTGTGTATCTGCTTCTTTGGCGGAGCGGCGGTTTTCTTTGGCGGGGCGTTCTCTCCCCTCACCGGTTCCCGCGATCCGGTGGCCGCCGGAACGAAATTCAAGGGAACGGTCGTTCCGCCCGACGCAAAGCTGGCGGCCCTGGGCCGGACCGCCTTTGGCAACCTGGGCTGTTCCGACTGTCACGGAAAAGATCTCGCGGGAGATTCTGGGCCCTCGCTGAAAAACGAATCGCAGCGGCACCCCGACCGAGAGTTCTACGAGGTCTACGTCAAGAACCCGAAATCAGTCGACCCCAGCTCTACCATGCCGCCGTTCCCCGACCTCTCGAAGGACCAGCTCGACCAGCTCGCCGACTTCCTTCGGCAGCCTCGATAGGCTCGCATGGCGCCTCTGGTTTGAATTTGAGCTCGCTTAGATTTCGCACGGATGCAATGTAACTTATTGACCCGGTCTCAAAAGGCTTTCGGCGATGGTTTCCTTCTCCAATCTTTGAGACGAGGGAGAGCCAGGGACATAGCCGTCAACCTAAGGCCAAAGCGTCCCGTAGTCACGGGATGAATGACTGTTGGATTGGAGCGGATCACCCGTCGAAGGACTGCCACAACCCTTCCAGGGTTGGTCCGGAGAAACAATGGGTGGACTTTCCCCAGGTAGGTCGCTTAGGCTCCCTTAACCTGGGGGCTAATTGATGTCACCGCTTCGCGGTATCTCGAAAATGTGAGACTATTTGCGGTCTCTCATCCACGCTACGGTTATGTCGGTTAGCCCATGGTTGCGCTCCGGCACAGCCGTGGATTGGGCGCCTCAACCATCCTCCGATCAACTCCGGAAGGGTCTGTGGCAGTCTTTCGACGGGTGATCCGCTCCAGGGTAACGTCTCATGATTTGTGCCCGCGCTGTGCCTGGCACTGGACGCTAACACGAGAAAAGGGCCGTCAAACCGACGGCCCCTTCTTCCGTTTATGGACTCTTAGTTGCCGCAGGCTGCGGAAGGAGTTGGCTCCTTGTCGGAAAGCAAGAGGATCGTTCCGTTCGTCGCGAGGTTGGGATTCGTGTAATCGATCATGAAGCGCTCGCCGTTTGCGTAGGCGGGCAACGCCGCGAAACAGGTGATGTCGTTCGTGTGGAAGTAGCTGCCCTTGTAGCGGTAATACCTCTTGTTCTGGTAGCCCTTGGGCAGGCTGGCATTTGCGAGGTAGAAGTTCGTGACGCTCGAAGGAATTGAAGCACGGAACGTTCCATCGAATGCCGTCATGACGTGACCCCGGAACACGAGGGTGCTGGTTGGATCCAGAGGGTTCTCCGGGCCGTAGAAGTCGATTTCCACTCCAGCCAGGGGCGCCTTGGTGTCGTCGGCCAACACCTGACCTCGGAGACGGACCTGCCGGGGCAAGATGTCGTACTGCGTCGAGTAGGTAATGCCGTTGTAAAGCGTCGCGACGGTTTGAGCGGTGGTGGTTTGGGCCGTATTGGCCGCGAAGGTGCCGCTGTTGTAGATCAAGGTTCCAAACGTGCTCGACGTGTCCGTTGTCGACCAGTTGTTGGTTGGGAGCACATGGCGAGTTCCGTCGCTGTCCTCATACACCAGTTGGAAAGTCACCTGATCCTGAGCTTCGATGTTGGTGGGGTCCTGATAGATGAACTGCTGTCCGTTCGTTTGCGAGCCGTTGTCAAAGGTCGTGGGAGCAGACACGACGGCCTCGACGTGGGCGCCTGCAGGAGCGACTGGAAGGCCGGAGGTCGTGCCGTTTGCTCCGCCATTGGCCGAAGAGTTTCCACCGCCTGAACCACCACAAGCGACCAAGACGAGGGCAAAGGCAGCGCCCGCTAGCAAATAAACGTGCTTCATCTGTTTTCTATTATGCCAAGGCAGCCCAAATAATTGAAGAAGGTTGCCGTTCGGTGTTAGTTGTTGCTCTTAAACTATCCCAGACCACAGGTTGGGGCCGGTGGAGGGTTGTTGACGTCGAGAGGATAGAGGACGACCGCGTTGGCCAAGGGCACGTTGCTCCCCGATTTCAGGGCCGGCAGGGCCGGAACGCAGTGGTTGGTCGGCGTGTTGACGGTCATCGAGTAGGTTCCGTCGCCATAGGCGTACACAGAGGTGTAGGTGTCCGATAGCGAGCTCAAGTCGGGCGCGAACGTCTTGGCCGTCATCGGAACGTTCGCTTGGAAGCTTCCGTCCAGGCCGGTCACCGCGGTTCCGATGAGCTTCTGGCTGGAACTGAAGAAGTCGATGGTCAGGCCCGGCAACACCGTGCCGTTGATGTCCCTGGCGGCGCCGGAGACAGATCCCTCTGCCGCAATGGAGGTGAAGTTCACCGTGAATGTGGAAGGCAGAGTGCCGTCGGGGCTTTTCGGGCTCAGATAGGATGCGGTCACGCTGTAGCTCGTGCCGCTGGACGATGCCTTGATCTTGAGAACGCCGTTGCTCGTCGTCGCAACCGAAGACGGCGCGTTCGTCTGCAAGGAATCGGCTTTGACGATAACCAACCGGTTGTTGGCATCCGTGGCAGTGAACTCGAACTGGATCGAGTTTCCTGCCGCGGTATTCGTCAGATCCACTGGAGCCTGGGTACCGGAAAAGACTTCCAGCATGGATAGGTTGGTGACTGGGTAGGAAATACTTCCCCCGCCCCCGCTACCACTGTTCCCGCCTCCACCTCCGCCCCCTCCGCATCCGAACACCAAGACGGCGAGGCCTGCGGCAACAGCCAGCTTCCAAAGTGAATTCGCGGGGTTAAGGCTCATGTTTATACTTCTCTAAGTGGACGCCGCCCAACGTAGGACGGTCAGGCGCGCATGGGTGGTTCAGTGCTTGTCTTATTTTGTCGCGTTTCGCGGACAGGCAGTTCGCTTCGAAATCCGTGTGGAAGCAGGTCCATGAGCGTAAAGCGCTGCCATGTTCCCGGAGCGGAGCTTGCAAGGATGGAAACATCGCTGGGAGAATCCGCGAACTCCAGCATGACCTGAAGGCAAATGCCGCACGGCAGCCCTCCGTCCGCCGTTGCGACGGCGACGGCTTTGATTTTGCGCCCGCGTTCGGAAACCATCTTGACGATGGCAGACCGTTCCGCACATATCCCGGCTGGAAAAGATACGTTTTCTACGTTGCATCCTGTATAGATGCTTCCCAGTTCATCAAGAACTGCCGCCCCAACGGGATATCCGCTGTAAGGACAATAAGCCCGGTCCTTCACTTCCCACGCCGCCTGCACGAGTTCTGATTCGCTCATGGTCACGCCAACGCTGCAATCGTCACGCCTTGTCCACCCTCGGCCGGTTCGCCATCCCGATAGCTGGATATGCCGGAATGAGCTCTCAGGAGCGACTGAGTCACCTTTCGTAGCACTCCTTCGCCCTTTCCGTGAACGATTCTCACCGAATCCAGTCCGGCCAACACGGCGTCATCGAGGAATCGTTCCAAATCCCGCTCCGCCTCCTCGGCGCGCAGGTGCCGAAGGTCGATCTCGGTCGTAGCCGCAATCGCCTTCTGGAGGCCAACGTTTCTGCGCGGTTTGACCTCTTCCTTCGAGGCAGTTCTCGTCTCTTCAATCCTTTCGATTGGTACGGACATTTTGAGGATGCCCACCTGAACCTGCACCACTCCATCACGCGGCTCTTCCAGCACGGTCCCCGTCTGCGTAAGGCCCTCGATCTTGACCAAAGCTCCCTTATGAACCCTCGCGGGCTCCCGAGCTTTTCGCTTGGGCAGGAACGCTTTGGCAAGATCGTGGCCCGCTTCGTCGAGATTTCTGAGACTCTGCCGGACTCTCTCGGTGGCTCTCGGGTCCCTGGGCGAAGACTTAAGCTCTTCAAAGAGCGAGGCCGCTTCCAGACGGATCTCGCGCAAAGCCGCCTCGATCACTTCGTTGGCCTTGGCGTGCGCGTTTCTGCGGATCTCTTCGGCTTCCGCCAGCTTCCTGTTCGCTCTCTGCTCGGCCTTTTGAAGCTCCGCCAGCCGGCGATCAGCCTCGCTTTGCGCCGTTCGAGCCTGCTTCTGAGCGTTTTCCAGGCGCTCCAGCATGGACGCCAGATCTTGAGCTTCGTCGCCGAGGTTCTCGCGGGCTTTCTCCACCACCTCTTTGGAGATGCCGTACCGCTCGGCGATCCGCAGTGCCTGGGAGGCGCCTGGCGCGCCCATTCGCAGCTTGTACGTGGGCCTCAGCGTCCGGGTGTCGAACTCCATGGCCGCGTTTGTGAAGCCCGCCTGGTTGAAGGCGAAGGCCTTTAGCTCGCCGTAGTGGGTGCTCGCCAAAATCGTCGCACCGCCTTCGGCCAAGGTGACGAGGATGGATTTGGCCAGCGCCGCTCCTTCCGCCGGATCGGTTCCTGCCCCGATCTCGTCGAACAGCACCAGGGCCCCATCCTTGAGCCTCCTGAGAGCCTCGGCGATGTTCTTGACATGGCCGCTGAACGTAGACAGCGACTGCTGGAGACTCTGTTCGTCGCCGATGTCGGCCCAAACCTGGGAGAAGGGCGACAGCGTCACATGGATCGCCGGCAGCATCAGCCCGGATTGAGCCATGAGCACGAAAAGTCCCACACACTTGATGGCCACGGTCTTTCCGCCGGTGTTCGGACCTGTAATCAGAACGCTTTGAGCCTTGCCGACCTCGATATCGAGGGGAACCACCTGTTCCTGATCCAAGAGCGGGTGTCTGCCTCCTTGGACCTCGATGGAGAACGGCTTGCGAGATTTCTCCGGCAGGGTCGCCTTCATGTCGTAGCCCAGGCGGGCCTTTGCCAAGACGAAATCGACCGCCGATGCGGCTTCCACGCCTGCCACGATCTCGTCCGCGACGGCTCCAACCTTGGCGCTCCACATGGCGAGCAGCCGCTGAACCTCGGCACGCTCTGCGGCCTCCAGCTCCCTCAGCGCGTTGCCAAGCTGCAGTACATCTTCCGGCTCGACGTAGATCGTCTGTCCGGAAGCGGAGGCGTCGTGCACGATGCCGCGTATCTTGCCTCTATTCTCGGCCTTCAACGGCAGCACGTAGCGCCCGTCGCGGATCGTATAGATGGGATCGCTCAACAGGTCCCGGCTTCTGCCCGAAATGTAGGACTGGATTCGCTCCTGGATCTTTCCGACGCTGGCCTTTTTTCGGTTCCGGATGGATTCCAGCCCGGCACTTGCTGAGTCCTTGACGTTTCCATCCGGCTCGATTGCGCCTGTCAGCTGGTCTTCCAGCCGCTTTTGGTCCGGCAGACGCGCGGCGTGGGCGCTCAGCCGCGGCAAGTCGGCGCCTCTCGGGTCCAGGAACGCCTTCAAAGCTCGCATCGCTCGGAGCGACTCCCCTATTCTGTAGAGCACAGACCCGTCGAGCGTCGAGCCTTTTGCGGCCATCGAGACTGCCTCTCTCGGATCGCCGACCGCGCCCAGAGCAGGCGCCGAGTGCTTGGACAGTGCTTCGTGACCTTCTCTCGTTAGATTCAACAGGTCCCAGACTTCCTGGTAGTCGAAAGACGGCTGCAGCTCACCCGCAAACTGCTCGGCTAACGGCGTTTCGCAGTGAAAGCGGAGCCGTTGCCTGATAAGCGGGAATTCGAGAACGTCGAGTGCGTGCATGCGGAAGCTTTAGGGGATTATGTCGCCTGTGACCCGGACCGGCGGCTTGTTTTGGCCAGACCTCTCAAGGTAGACCGGGTTCGTAAGGAGCAGACCATGAGTTCACAAGCAAAGTTTCTCGCGTTTGTCGTTGCATCGGCGCTGGCGGGTTCCGCGGCCGCGAGCCCCGGACATCGGGCAACCCACCGGATTACCGCCAAGCAAGCCGCCAAGATCGCCTTGAACAGATGCCACGGAAAGCTCTTGAAGAAGCCTCGATTGGAGCGGGAAGACGGTCAGTGGCAATATGAAGTGCTCATCCGAAGGGGGCGCAAGCTCAAAGAGGTCAACGTGGTCGCGGCGACCGGTCGGATCAGCAACGTGGAAACCACCTCCGTCGGCGAAGAGGAATCTGAAGCAAGAGCCGAAAAGCGTCACAAGAAGTAGAACGAGGGCCGAGATTTCCGCTCGGCCCAGTTCCTAATCTAATGCACCATCGTCTCGGACTCGCTGGGCTCACCTGCGGAATCATCCGGTGAAGCCGCATCGGCCGCCATGTGCTGGGGCTTGCGGTGCAGAGCCTTGGCGAATGCGATCGTAATGTCGTCGAAGATGGTGTAGGAGCACGGAATGACCAGCAAGGTCAGCAGCGTCGACAGCGAGATGCCGCCGATGATGGAGATGCCGATGGTCTCGCGGAACTCGGAGCCTCTTCCAATCGCCAGGGCTACGGGGAGCATTCCGAGGATGAGGGCCATCGTGGTCATCATGATCGGACGCAACCGGGTCGGCCCGGATTCAACCAGAGCGTCATGCCTGCTGCGGCCGCGATCCCTCAGCGTGTTCGTGTAGTCGACAAGCAGAATCGCGTTCTTGCTCACCAATCCGATCAGCGCGATGATGCCGATGATGCCGATGATGTTGAGGGACTTGTCCGTGATGATCAGCGCCAAAAGCGCGCCCACCATGGCCTGCGGCTGCGAGACCTGGATGATGAAGGGGTACAGCAGATTGTCGTACAAGGACGCCAGCAGCATGTACACCAACACGAACCCGAGAATCAAGGCGGTTAAGATAAAGCCTTGTTCCCGCGCCTGCGCGTCGGCCGCGCCTCCCGGCTTGAAGTGAACTCCGGCCGGAATCACGTTGTTGCTGGTCAGCCACTTCTGGATGTCCGCGTTCACGGTTCCATTCGCAACGCCGAGAGTGTCCGCCGTAACCACGATCTCCTCCGCGCGGTCCCTGCGAGTGATCTTATCGATGCCCGGCGCCTGGACAACGTCCGCTACCGAACCCAGAAAGACTGGCTTGCCCTGAGAGAACTTGATCGGAACCGACTTCATGACCTCCGGATTGTTCCGATCCTTCAGGTCCATCATTACGCGGATGCCGTACTCCCGTCCGTTCACCCGCATCTTGATGTTGTCGTTGCCTTGGTAAAGGTTCCCGATGGCGTTTCCAAGCGTCGAGGGCTCGAGACCCGCGTCGGCAAGCTCCTCGCGGTTTGGCCGGATCTGGAGCTCCGGTTTGCCGGCGTTGGTGGAGAGCTGCGGGTTGATGACGCCCTTGATCTTGCCGTCCGCCAGAGCGTCTCTCACCTTGAGAGCGGTCTGAAGCAGCAGATCGTGATTATCGCCTGTGAACGAGAGCTGCACCGCGGATCCGAATCCCGAACCTTGGGTCGAGATACTGATCTGGGCGCCTGGAATCCGTCCCACGCTCTTGGTCAAGTTGCCGGCAATGGTGTTGTCCGACCGGGTTCGAAGCTTCTCGTCGTGGTGCGCCCAGGGGAGACTATCCGTTAAGGCCCTCCTGTCGTACAGGGTGCCCTGGACCTGGGCGTAGTTCGACCCCGAGCTGGCGGCGTTGAATCCGCCTGCGCCTTCCTCGCCAACGGTCGACAGCACGTACTTCATGTCCGGATCGGCCATGAACTTCTTCTCGACAAGAGAGACGACGTTCTGGGTGGCCTCCAAGCTCGAGCCCGCGGGAAGTTGAATGTTCGCCTTGACCGTGCCCGCATCGGTCGAGGGGATGAACTCGAACTTGAACACCGCGCCCTGCTTGTAGGCGGCAAACGCATGGCCTGCCATCGACGCGATCGGGAATATCAATCCGAACGCAAGACCGGAGGCGATATATCGCATCTTCGACCTGGGGACTATGACGTTTGCGATTAAGCAGCCCACTATGCCCAGAGCAACGATTGAACCGACGAGTCCCAAAGGTAGGAGTCTGAATGGCGCGGGCAGCAGGAGAGCCAAGACGAGCAAAACGGGGATTCCTCTCGTTAGCGTCTTGACCAGAGGCCCTCGAATGTCCGGAGGTAGGTTCCTGACAAAGTTCACTGCAAAGACGAACAAGCTGACGACGAATGCAATTGCAAGGACCGGCAATCCGTACAGAACAGCCGTCTTCGTGTCAGGCGTGAAGGAGCCCGCGATGAACTGAATGACTGCGACGAGCGCCAAGTTGCCCGTGAGGAACACAAACCATCGGTGCTGAAGCGCCCACTCGAGTGTGTTTCGATAGTGGTGCTCGAGAGCGGAGAAGCGGCGCTCGAACCAGCTCGCGAAGGCGCCCGTCGGATGTTCCATGTCCTCGCCGGCGCGGTACCAGCGCGCTGCGAGCAGCGGCGTGAGCGTGAAGGAGATGAAAAGGGAGAACAGCACCGCGCAGACGTAGCCCAGAGCCAGCGGCTTGAAGAACTGGCCGACGATGCCACCCATAAACGCGATCGGCAAGAAGACGACGACGTCCGCCATGGTGATGGCCAAAGCCGCCGTGCCGATTTCGCCGCGTCCGTTGAGAGCCGCGTCGCGCGGGTCCTCGCCATGTTTCAAGTGGCGGTAGATGTTCTCCAAAACGACGATGGCGTCATCGACGAGCACGCCGATCGCGAGCGATAGGGACAGCATCGTCATGCTGTTGATCGTGAAGCCGAGCAGCTTCATGCCGATGAACGCGCAGAAGATACACGTGGGGATCGCGACCGCCACGATGATCGTTCCCCTCAGGTTGTGGAGGAAGACGTAAACGATCGTGGCCACGAGCAGGACGCCGAAGCAAAGGGCGAAGATCAGGTCCTTGAGCGAGTCACGGATTTGGGTCGCTTCGACGAAGGTCTTGGTGATCTTTAACCCATCGTCCTTGTACTGATCGGTGAGCTTCTGCGTGACTTGGTCAGCTGCGTCGGCGATCTCGACCGAGTTTCCGTTCTTGGCTTTCTGCAAGACCAAGGCGATCGTGTCGAGTCCGTTCAGTCTCGCGTAGGTCGTTCGCTCCACGCTTGAGTCGGCGACGTCCGCGATGTCGCCCAGGTGGACCGTTCGCGCCTTGGCGTTCGGGTTGTTCGGGTCGTTAATCGAAACGATCATGTTCCGAATCTGGGCAGGGTCGGTGAACTGCGAAATCACCCGGACCGTGTAATCCTGCGGTCCATTCACCAGATGCCCGGCAGGCACGTTGAGCGAGGCGTTATCGAGCGCCTGCTGAACGTCCAAGACGCCCAGGCCGTACTGCATCAGCTTTTCACGGCTCAGGCGAACTTGGATTTCCCGTTGATCGCCACCGGAAACGCCCACCGAAACCACTCCCGCAATCTGGGCGTACTGGTCGGCAATCTTATCGTCGATGAGGTCGCGAAGCTCTTTGCTCGACAGCTTGGTGCTGGAGAGCGAGAGCGTCATGATGGGCGACGACGTCGTGTCGAATTTGAGTACCTGCGGCTTTAGCGCATCCTTGGGGAGGGCATCCGTGATCGAGTCGACCTTGGATCGAACGTCGTTCACCGCCGCATCCAGATCGGTGCCAAGCTCCAGCGAAAGGACGACGATGGAGGCGCCCTCCATTGAGGTGCTGGTCACTTCGCGAACTCCGCTCACGCCTGAGACGGCATCTTCAACACGCTTCGAGATGAGCTGATTGACGTCGTCGGGCGAGGCGCCGGGATAGGCCGTGGTGACGGTCACCGAGCCGAAAGAGACGTCCGGATTCAACTCCAGACGCATGCCGTTGTATGAGATCCACCCCAGCAGGAAGGCGGCGAACACGAGCATGAAGACGAAAATTGGCCGGTTGATCGCGGCTCGAGTTAAGTTCATCCTTCGCCTCTAAAGGTTCCTTTTCCGGTGCTGGCCGCAAGCCCGACCGGCTTCTGGACAGTGATCTGGGCACCATCCGAAATATGATCCTGTCCCTGCACAACCACCTGGGCGCCTGAGGGAAGCCCCATCACTTGCTGCAGCTGACCCTGCTGAAGACCTAAACTCACTTCTGTCTTCTTTGCCTTACCATTATCGGCCACAAAGACGAAATGAGTGTCGCCTCGGCTGATCACGGCTGAGGCCGGGATGACGGTTGCGTTGGGAACCGTCTGCACGACGACCTCTCCGGTTGCAAACATCCCGGGCTTCACTTCGGGCGGCGCGCCTATGAACTGGACTCGAACGGTGAAGAGCCTCCCCACCGAAGAAGCGAGAGGACTGATTGCCGCAACCTTGGCTGGAAAGTCTTTGTCGGATACGGCCGAGACCTTTACGTGGACTGGCAAGCCGGACCTTATTTCGCCGATGTCGTCGCTCGTCACGCTGCCTTCGAAGTAGATTCCCTGCGAGCCGACGATGTGAATGATCGTCGTGCCCGGCCCCGCGATCGTGCCGGCCTCGACGGGCTTGCCGGAGACCTGGCCCGAAAACGGCGCCCTGATCGCAGCGTCCGCCAAGTTCTGCCGGGCGATCACCACCTGAGCCTGTGCGTTCTCGATTCCGGCCTTGGCGCTTGTAACGTTCGCTCGCGACGCGTCGACCTGGTCCTTCCAGAGCGGGTCGAGGTTCTTCGAGGCCTGAGCGGTCTTGAGAGCCTGCTTGGCTTCTGCCACCTGCTCTTTCGCGGCATCGATATCCTCTTTGCGGTTGCCTTGCTGGACCAGGCTCAGCGCCTGGTCGGCGTTCTGGTAGGTGGCCAGAGCGCTCTCATAAGTTGCCTCCTGCTGATCGAGCTGAGACCCGGCCAGAGCGCCCTGCTGCACCAGGGTTCGGATGCGGTCGAGTTGCTTCTTCTGGACGTCCAGGTTCGCTTTTGCCGAGTTGAGGGTCGCCTGCGCCTGAATTCGCTCCTGGGGTCTCGCGCCGGCGATCATCTTGGCCAAGTTGGCTTGTGCCGCGCGGAGAGACGCTTGGGCGCTGATCACCGTGGCGGTGCTCTTGTCCGGATTGATGTCGGCGTTTCGAAGCGCCTGTGTCAATTGCGACTCTGCTTGAGCCAGAGCGGCTCGCGCCGTCAAAACTCCGGCTTGGGCCTGGTTGAGGGCAGCCTGAAGTGGCGTGGTGTCCTGCATCGCCACCACTTGCCCCGACTTGACGAAGTCGCCGTCCTTGACGTAAACCCCGATGATTCGCCCGGTGGCCTTCGCCCCGACCTCGGTATCGGCGGAGGTCGTGACCTGGCCGGTGATTTCCAAGCTGCGAGTGAGCGTTTGGATAGAGGCAGGCTGCACTCCGACCGTTTGGATCGGATTGCTGACTTCCTTCATCGTCTCTTGCGCCTGCTTTTGCGCCTGACGATCCACACAGCCCGAGACACTGAGGCTAACGGCGAGACATACGGCTAAATAAAAAGGGGATTTCACTTCTTTCCTCCGGTTGCCAGGGGCTTGGCGCCCGGAGCCGGTTCATTGACGCGGTCGTTGCCGACGGCGTGCTGTAGCTGAGAAAAGGCCAAGAAATAGTCGTACTTGGCGCCAACGAGGAGGTTCCTGGCTGTCGCAAGCGACGACTCCGCGTCGACCACTTCAACATACGTTCCTTCGCCCGCCATCTGACGAACTTTCGCAAGGCGGAAGACTTCTTCGGCCAAGGTGACCTGTCGCTGGGCGCTCTTGAGCGACGAGCTCGCGCTGGTCATGCTGGTAATGGCGTTTCGCACCTCTTGCGAAATACCCAGCTGTGTCTGCTCGAGCTGAATGTGCGCGGCCTTCTCGTCTTGACGCGCCGAGCGGACCCTCGCGCGTGTGGCGCCCGAATCGAAGACCGGAATGCTGAGCGCCACGGTCATATTCAGCGAGTTCGGATTCCCGGCGAGAAACGTTGGGTTCAGGTTGCGCTGATAGTTCAGGCCGAGCGTCATGCTGGGCTCCATCGTGCCTTCTTGGGCTCGTCGAATGTTGCCGAGGGCTTGGATCTGGCTGTTGAGGGCCCGGACGTCCGGCCGGTACTGCTGCGCCATTTTCGCAAGGTTGTCGGCGTTCGCTGGGATCGGCGGCATGTCGTTGACGTCCACGAGGTTGACCGGCGTTTCGATGGGCCTGGCAAGAGCCAGGTTAAAGGCGTTGTCAGAAAGCTGTAGGTTGTTTTGCGCGGAGGTCAATCCCGACTCGGCTTGCGCCACCTGAGCGTCCAAACGATCCACGTCGATTTTCGCGATCTGCTGCTGTTGAAACTCGAGCTGTGCCTGCTCCAACCGTCCTTGGGCGTCCTTGAGGTTCTCCTCTGCGACGCGTACCAGGTCGCGGTTCCGAAGGACCGCCAGAAAGGCCGTCCTCGCATTGAGCCGCGCGTCGTTAAAGCTCTCCTCCAACTGCTGCCGGGCCGCTTCGTATGTTTGGCGGCTGGCGAGCCACAGACGATGAGTGCTCCCCGAGATGTCGATGGGCAGACTGAAGGCCGCCGTTGTGGTCACCGTGTTGAACGGCGAAATAACTACGGGCGCAGTGCCCTGGCCGAACGAAGCGGTCACTTCTTGGCCCGCCTGGTTGAAGAGCGTGTTGAGGCCGATGGTCGGGCTCATGTTGGCAAGAGCGACTGCGATCGCCTGCCTATCCTTTTCGACCGTGGTCTGCTGCAGGCGTGTGGCGAACGCGTTTCGTTCCGCGATCGTGACCGCCTCGTCCATGGTCATCGGGTTCTCTTGCGAGGCGCCTTGAAGGCCGGCGAGGGCGCTGCCTATCGAAAGGATGATGCCGAGAGTCAAGCGCCCTCCTTATGTTCGGCCTCGATCTTGTCGAGCGACTTTTGAAAGTCCTCGACGAACTCGCGGACCGCCTCAAACTTGAAAAGCATCAGGCCCATGTGGACGGGGTGTCTCATAATTAGAATCTTTTCACCAGGTTGCATTTGCAGTTCCGCACGAGCCTCAGCGGGAATGACGATTTGGCCTCGTTCTCCCACCGTCGCCGTTCCGAAGAACGCGTTGGACCAATCACATTTGTGGCCCTTGCTGTGCTTTTTCATACTTTTCATACCGTTCATACCCCGGCACAAGTGAACTTCGCAATATCGTTGAAAAACTAGCGGAGAATCCGCAAGATGTAGCCGAGTTGCTTGCGAAACAGTACCGGAAGAGCTGTAAGGAGGATGCGTAAGCCGGGACCTTCGACCGAGGTCAGGAACCTTTTAGCAAAGAAAGTCAGGAGGCTTCTTCGGCTTGTCCGAAGGTCTCTTTCATGAGCTGCTCGAGTTTTTTGCCTTCCAGCGGTAGCTCGACTGTGGTGGGCTCGTCAGGCCCGGACTCTCGCCGCTGAACGACGTACTGGATCTCGACCTGTTGTCCAAGGTTCTCGCAAAAGAGCTTTAGGATCGTGGAGGCCTGCTTCTTGGTGCCCTCGATGATCCAATCCCGATCGATGGCGCGCTCGAGCTGTATGGAGGCGACTCCTTCTCGGAGAGCGACAAGCAGCGACTTCTCAAGTCTGGCGCGCATCGCCCCACTCTTCGCGCCCAGCTCACCCGCAGTCTTGGCCCAGGCAGATCTTGCCAAGTCCAGCTCAGGATCTCCCGTTAACTCGAGAACTGGCTTGGGAGGCTCTTCTACGGGCGCCTCCCGCTTCACTTCGACCTTGGCCGCTTGAGACGGTTCCGGCTTTACTGGAGCAGGCGATGGTGCGACCTTGGCAACTGAAGCGACTTGAGGAGGGGCGGCAAGGTGAACGAGCCGGCTCTCCAACCAGATTCGAGGCAAGGAGATGTCGCGGATCAGCTTATGCGCCTCCGCGACCTCGTAGCGGAACTGGAGGATGGCGTCCTTTCCAAGCGTCACCGCGGTTTCATGAAGGCTGGATTCACGAAGCGCGTCCGCGTGGGCATCGGAGATTTGGTAGACGGCTCGCGTCAAATCGGACAGCCGATGCATCATCGAGTCGAGGATGGCGCGAGGGTCGCGGCCGAGCCGGGCAATCTCCTCGAGTTGGCTTACCAAGCTTGGAACGTCACCCTTGCGCATCGCCAGGAGCATGCCGTCGATCGCTTCTTCGCTGACCAGGCCGAGCTGGTCGTAGACCTGTGCCAGCGTGATCTTTTCGTCGCTGGTGAGGATCGCCTGTTCGAGGAGCGTCAGAGCGTCCCGGTAGCCGCCGTCGGCCATGCGGGCAATGGCGCTCAGGGCAGCCGGCTCTGCCTCAATGCCTTCACCTTGGACGACATATTCGAGCCGGGAAATGAGGTCTTGCAGGCCCGCACGGTGGAACTCGTGCTTCTGGCACCGAGAGCGGATCGTGGGCGGCACCTTGCTGTACTCGGTGGTGGCCAGAACGAAGATGATGTGCGGCGGAGGCTCCTCGATGGTCTTGAGAAGGGCGTCGAATGCCTTCGACGAGAGGTCGTGGACCTCGTCGATGATGAACACCTTGTAGCGGCAGATCATCGGCTTGTATTCGACGGCCTCAACGATCTGCTCGCGGATCTCCTCGACGCCGCTTTCGCTGGCAGCGTCCATCTCGACGACGTCGATGCAGCTTCCAGCCGTGATCGAGGTGCAGATCTCGCAGGTGTTGTCGGGCTCGGGAGTGGGCCCGTTCTCACAGCAGAGCGCCTTGGCTAGAAGCCTGGCCGTGCTGGTCTTGCCCGTTCCTCGCGGACCGGTGAACAGGTAGCTATGAGCGATGCGCCCCGTCGCAATGCCGTTCTGAAGCGTGCGGACCACATGGTCTTGCCCCACCAGGTCACCGAAGGTCTGGCTTCGATATTTGCGGTAGAGGGAGACGTACGACACGGGGGAAGTTTGTAAGTTGTCGAGTTTGTAGGTTGGTGAGGGAGAGGGTTCCAAGGCTCTCCGCCCTTGCCAACTTACAAACTTACAAACTTAAAATACCGGGAAGGACGCGTCGCACAGAGAATCGATTTACCGTTGCTGCCTTCCGGCCCTGGCGGGGTTCGTCAACCTGCTGCCGCGCGGTTCCCGGCATTGGAGTGTAGCACGGGTGTGGGTTTGAAGGCCGCTTGGGTTGGTGGTTGTTAAAGACGGAGGAGGGGGAATGCGCCCACAACTCCAAAACTCAAATGAAAAAGCCCCAGTACGATCGCGCTGGGGCTTTCTGCTTGGGAGAGCTAGTCGCCGCCGCTACCGCTGTCATCTCCACCACCGGAGGACAGCTCCGAGATGACTCGGACGAGAGGCAGGAAGCATGAGATGACGATGAAGCCGACGATGAAGCCGAGCGTGACGATCATGATCGGCTCGATCGCGGCCGTCAAAGAGGCCAGCGCCGCTTCGACTTCCGACTCGTAGAAGTCCGCGATCTTCTGGAGCATGAAGTCCAGCGAACCGGACTCTTCTCCGACACCGATCATGTGCACGACCATCGGCGGGAAGAGTCGAGACTCTTCGAGCGGGTCGCCGATTCGGTCTCCCTCTCGGATGCGGGCTCGGGCTTCCATCAAGGCGTCCGCCATGATGGTATTCCCAACGGTACCGGCCACCGTCTCCATTGCCTGGAGGATCGGAACGCCCGAGGTGAGCAGGGTGCCCATGGTTCGGCTGAACCGAGCCATGCAGACCTTGTGATGAAGCTTGCCGAACACGGGAATCTTTAGCTTTACGCGGTCGGCAACTCGGCGGCCAAATCGGGTGCTTACGAACAGCCGGTACGCGATCACGATCGCGATGAGCGAGATAAGACACATCCACCAGTAGTGGGTGGCGATGTTCGATAGGTCGATCAGGAACTTCGTTGGAGGGGGAAGGTCGTCCTTCTTCAGGCCCAGATCAACGAGGATGGCTGCCCATTGCGGGATGAACCATGTGACGATAAAGCCCACGATACCGGTCGCGAAGACCGCCACCAAGACCGGATAGGTCATGGCCGCCTTCACCTTGCGCCGAAGCTCCACGTCCTTTTCCAAGAAGTGCGAGAGCCGCTGCAGAGACTCTTCCAAAACGCCGCCGACTTCTCCCGCTCGGATCAAACCGATGAACAGGTTGGAGAACGTCTTGGGGTGGCGCTGCATGGCGCGGGAAAGGCTTTCGCCTGACTCGACGCGCTCCCCGATGTCCATGAGGATTTTCTTCAGCTTGGCGTCTTGGGTCTGCTGGCCGAGAACGTCCAGGCAGCGAACCAGCGAGACGCCGGCGTCGACCATGGTCGAGAACTGCCGGCAGAAAACGGCCAGGTGGCCGAGCTTGACACGGCCGTAGGTTTTTGCCTTGGCCGATTTCGCCCGGATCATCTGGAGCTCAGTGATGGTGAATCCCTGCTCCTCGAACCTTTTCCTTAGGATCTCCTCGCTCTCGGCGTCGGCGGTTCCCTTTTGGATTCCGCCATGCGCGTCTCGAAACGTGTAGCTGAATACGGGCATGTTTTATCTACCTCGGGATGGCGGTGCTCCTCCGGCTCCCACAACCGGAGTGTTGATCATCTTTCGAAGCTCTTCTGGGTTCTGGCAGCGAGACATCGCATCGTCCAGGCTGATGAATCCCTTGATATACAGATCTCTCAGGCACTGGTCCATCGTGATCATCCCCATGTTTCCACTGGTCTGGATCATCGAGGGGATCTGGTGCGACTTCGCTTCGCGGATCAGGTTGCGAATAGCCGGCGAGGCGATCATAATCTCGTTCGCCGGGACACGGCCAGGAGCTCCGACACGGGCGAGAAGCTGCTGTGAAACGATCGCGACCAAGTTGTTCGAGAGCTGAACGCGAATCTGCTCTTGCTGACCTGGAGGGAAGACGTCGATCATACGGTCGACGCTTTCCGCGGCGTTGTTCGTGTGCAGCGTCGCGAAAACGAGGTGGCCCGTTTCGGCGGCGGTGATTGCGAGGGAGATCGTCTCCACGTCGCGCATTTCACCGACGAGCAGGATGTCCGGGTCCTCACGAAGCGAGGCGCGCAAGGCATTGTTGAAGCTCTTCGTGTCGGAACCGACTTCGCGCTGGTTGATGACCGAGTTCTTGTGCGTGTGCAGATACTCGATCGGGTCCTCAATCGTGATGATGTGGTGAGCGAAGTTGGTGTTGATGTGGTTGATCATCGCCGCCAACGAGGTGGACTTACCCGAGCCCGTGGGGCCCGTCACCAGAATCAAACCGCGAGGCTTTTCGCAAATCGTATTGAGGAGCGGCGGCAAGTTGAGATCTTGGACCGTTGGGATCTTCTGGGGGATCAACCGGAAAGCAGCCGCCACGGCGCCCTTATCCCGATACATGTTCACACGGAAGCGGGCTCGCTTGGGCAGCGTGTAGGAAAAGTCGAGTTCCAGCGTTGTTTCGAACTTGTTGATGTTCTCGTCCGAGATGATGTCGTACATCATCCGCTGCGTGTGCTGAGGCGAGAAGGACTCGAAGTTGAGCCGCTTCAGCTTTCCATCTTCTCGAATGATGGGAGGGGAGGCTTGGCAGATGTGAAGGTCCGACGCGTTCCGGTCCACGACGATGTGGAGCAGCTCGTCGATGTGCAAATCCTCTAGAGGAATAGGCGTACCGATCTTTTCCTCTTTCGGAGGCTCATTCCCGGCAGGCGCTCGCCCGATGGGAGGAATCTGACCAGGAGGCGCCTGGCCAATCGGAGGCGGTACGGCCTGATTAAAGCTATTGTTTTGCATGATTTCTAAGATATGAGCTTACGTCAAAAAACGAATGCCGTTCCCGCGAATTCCAGCCCCAGCTGTCATCACCGTAATTGCACCGGCCTCACTGCTTGCCTCTTTTCACTGCTCAAATGAATGAGTCCGATAGATTCCATTTCGTTCGCACGAATTGCCCTTTTAGCTTTCCGTACGTCAGAAACCAGCCGTAAAGACGACGCGCATCACTTCTTGAGGATCGGTTGTTCCGTTAAGAACCTTCAAGAGTCCGTCCTCTCTCAGCTCATGCATGCCGTTTGCCTTCGCCGCAGCTTTGATGTCGGCGAGAGGCGCCCGGCGAACGACCATTTCCGCGATCTCTCCATTCATGGTCATCAGCTCGTGAACGCCGGTTCGACCCTTGTAGCCCGTCATTCGGTTTGTCTCGGCTGGAACGCCTCGGTAGAGCCGGATCATCTCGTCGGGGTCCGTTACCTGGAAGCCGAATCGGCGGAGGTCCATTGCCGGCACCTCGTAGGGCTCTCGGTTATCGGGATCGATCTTTCGAGCGAGCCGTTGGGCGAGAATGCCGATGACGACCGCCGAGATCAAGTACGGCTCCACGCCCATGTCGATGAGTCGAAGGGTCGCGGATGGCGCGTCGTTCGTGTGAAGGGTCGAGAGCACCATGTGACCCGTTAGAGCGGC
This sequence comes from Fimbriimonas sp., assembly GCA_035550555.1. GTDB lineage: Bacteria > Armatimonadota > Fimbriimonadia > Fimbriimonadales > Fimbriimonadaceae > Fimbriimonas. Next base: position 1,414 of record DASZPA010000445.1, on the reverse strand, counting down.
TTCAATTGCGATTTCAGCCGTTTCAAGGTCGCGGATTTCTCCGACCATCATGATGTCCGGGTCTTGCCGGAGGAAGGCGCGGAGGGCGGTCGCAAAGGTCAGACCGGCCTTTCGGTTCATACCGACCTGCGCGATACCGTTGAGCTGGTACTCGATCGGGTCCTCGGCCGTGATGATATTCACGCCGATGGTGTTGAGCTTGTGAAGCACCGAGTACAGCGTCGTGGTCTTGCCGGAACCGGTAGGGCCCGTGCAGAGGAACATACCGTTGGGCTGGCTGACCAGCTCTTCGATTTTGAGCTGGTTCTCGTCGGTAAAGCCGATGCGCTCCAGACCGATCATGACGCTCGACTTATCGAGAATTCGCATGACGATCTTTTCGCCGAACGGCGTTGGGATCGAGCTGACGCGGAGGTCGTACTCCTTGCCGGAATGCCGAACTTCGATACGGCCGTCTTGCGGAACGCGGCGCTCCGCAATGTTCATGTCGGCCATGATCTTGAGGCGGCTGATGAGCGGCGCCATCAGGTTCCGCGGCACCGCCATCGCCTCCATGAGAACGCCGTCGATTCTGTACCGAACACGCACGGAGCGCTGTTGTGGCTCGACGTGGATATCCGAGGCGCGGTCGGCGATCGCCTGCTGGATCAAAGCGTTCGAAAGCTTGATAATCGGCGCCTGCTCCGCCATCTTCTCGGCGTCGGCGTCACGGTCGATGTCGTCTTCGGTACCGCGAGCCACGTGCGCCTGGGCGATGGCCGTGCGGATGTCTACATTGAAGTTTTGATTGACAGGCGCAGCCGATGCGGCGGGAGCGACCTCGGCCGAGCCATTGGAGCTTCCGTAGTACTTCCGGATCGAATCCTCGATGGCTCCCTGGACGGCCAACACCGGGCTGACGCGGCAACCGCTGGCCATTCGCAGATCATCCAGCGCCGCGATGTTGTTGGGATTGTTCGTAGCGACCCAGAGGGTCTGCCCGTCCTTCTTCACGGGAATAACGTTATGAAGCTTGACCAGCCGCTCGGGGACGACGTTGACGGCGCTCGAATCGATCTGCACCCGGTCGAGATCCACGAACGCGAATCCGGACTCTTGCGCCCGAGCTTCGACAACCTCGCGCTCACCCACAAAATTCAGCGAGACGAGGACTTTACCGACGTCCTGTCCGGTCTGCTTCGCGACCTTGGTGGCCTCCTCGACCTGTTGCTGATTGACGTATCCCTTATTCAGGAGATACTGAATCATCGGAACTCGTGGCAATGCCATATTCGTACTCTTTCCAGCCAACCTTGACGGGCCAATTGCTCCCGCCATCGAACGTCTATTCTAGACCATTAGGCCCAATTTGGGAAGTCTCTGACGCGGACTTTTACCAGTAAGACGGGCTGGGCTTTGCGAATGGTTCAAGTGG
>DASZPA010000444.1:0-4657 GCA_035550555.1 Fimbriimonas sp. | reverse complement strand
GGCCCACATAGGCGTGGCTCGGTCGGGCGTAGCAATAGATGCAGCCATGGTGTTATGTTACACATCACTTCATGCAGGCCTATATCTACATCCGGTTTTCCACACCGAAGCAGGAGAAGGGGGCGTCGAAGGAGCGCCAGCTCGAAGACTGCCAGGCCTTCTGCGCGCGACGGCAATGGCCAATCGCCGACACAATCCAGGACCTAGGCCGCTCGGCTTGGACCGGCGCCCACCTCACCGCCGGCAACCTGGGCAAGTTCGCCGAGCGCGTCCGCGCGGGGGAGGTTCCTCCAGGATCGGTCCTTGTCGTCGAAAAGCTTGATCGCCTGTCGCGCCAGGACCCGCGCACGACGCAGCGATGGATGGAAGACCTCTGCGCAAAGGGTCTGAGTATAGCGACCGTGTCCGGGGATCGCGTCTATGATGACGCCGGCCTACGAACTGACCTGATGGGGACGTTCGAAATCCTCATGCGCGCCAAACTGGCCCATGACGAGAGCACCCAAAAAAGCGAACGCGTGCTCGACAGGATCGGGCGCAACATCCAACGGGCTAAAGAGACTGGGCGTGTGATCACCGCCAAGGCGCCGGGCTGGTTAGTGGCCCGGAAGGATCGTTCGGGCTTCGACCCGATCCCCGAGCGGGTCGCCGTTGTTACCCTGATCTACGAGCTGGCGGCCGAAGGGAAGGGCGCGCGCTGGATCGCGAAGGAGCTGAATGAACGCGGCATCCCGGCTTGGGGGAGGTGGCGCCGTCCGAACTCGACGCCAACATGGGAAATCACGTCCGTCGCGCTGATCCTCAAGCAACCGTCCGTCGAAGGCGACTACGTTCCCGGCTTCTCGAACACCAGCGCTAACCGCACGAAGTTCAAAGAGCGCTTGGTCGGCTACTATCCCCGGATCGTTGACGCCGATCTTGTGGCGCGCGCCAGGGCGGCCGTCGCGAGCCGAAAGACCGGCGGCGGACGGCACACGAAGAACGTGGCGAACCTCTTCGCCGGTATCGTTGTGTGCGGCGCCTGCGGGCACAAGATGAACGTCCGCACGAACGGCGAAGCGAACCCGAAACGCTATTGGCAATGCGTCTACTCGACCCGCTCGCGCGGTTGCGAGCAGCGGGAAATGTTCCGGTATGAGCCGTTTGAAGCAGCCGCCCTCGACGCCGTCTTGCACCTCGCCCTTGACGACAGGTTCTTCTCCAGTCCCGACCGCACGGGACAGCTCGCCAACCAGGTCGCCGAGATCGCGAAGGCGATCAGCGACCGGAAGGAGCAAGCCGAGAACCTGTTGGCCCTGCTCGCCAGGAAGCACTCGCCGGAGAGGGAGAGCGCGCTTGACGCAGTCGAGGGCGAGCTTCGCGGGCTTGAAGTGGATCATGAGCGCGTCGCCAAGGAACTGGCGCTCGCCAGAGGGTCCGTCAGTCCCACCGAGCACCTGCGCCGCGTCAGGGACGTGCGCGACGAGCTTAACGATCAAGACCGGGAGACTCGGCGCACTGCCCGCCTGAAGGTGCAGACCGCGTTCAGGGAGTTGGGTTGTCGCGTAGTGTGTGAGGTTGACGAGAACGGCACACGGCAAATCGGCCTATTCCTGAGAGGCGGCGCCGCATCGTTCCTCTTCGACAATCAGGGGACACCGCTGCTGTCGCTGAATCTTGTCGAGTTCCTGGACCACCTTGAAGGCGTGGTCGACCTCGACACCCCCGAAGGGCTCGCCGATGCCGCCGCACGGCTCAAAGGCGTCATGCCGGCGGCGCCGGGCGACCTCGACGCGTCGTTTCTCTCGACGATGGTGAGGCGCCATCGAGCTAACCGTGAACTTGCTTGAATGCGGCAGCGACGGATGTCCTCCACGACGACCCTGCCGGGCTCCAACGTCCACGTTCCTGACATCGCGGCCGAAGGTGTCTGGAAGCCGCGCCGCGCCAGTCTAGCGCTAGTCGAGTTGCCACCGCGTCCCAATGGGGCGCCGGCAGGGTTTAACGTCGCCGTGGTCTTCAGCCGAGACCCAGAACAGCAGCAGGACACTGACGCGAACGAAATACAGACCGTAGCCGTCGTCGACATCGCGGTGATGGCGCTCGTCGACATCGTCAAGACCGCTCCGCCGGCGTTCGTCGATCGCTTCAACGCGATTCAGGAGCGCTTCGTCCGCATTGCCGAACGCGTCGTCGCCGGCGACGATGCTCGCGACGCAGCCAAGGACGAACTCTCCACGCCGCTGATCGATAAGATGGGGCGTTGGACCGGTCTCATGACGAGGCGCCAAGCACCGATCAGTCTAGTAGATCAAAATGCCAATCATCTTCGCGGGTGCCACATGGACGGGTCCAAATACTTCACTGGCTTGAATCCGAATAAATCCACAAACAAAATCGCTGGGAAGCTTGCTCGCAGAGCGTTGTAACTTCTGGCATTGGAGTTATATTGTTCATACTTTACCTGCAAGTCGGACTCAAGTCTCGAATAGTCATCCATTAGTCGGGTGTAAGTCTGATCAGCCTTAAGTGCTGGATAGCGCGCCGCCATCGCCGCGACGATCGTCATGGCGTTCTTGGTTTGCACATAGACTGGTTCCCGGCGACCGCCGATGTTGCTCATCTGGTCAGCGATCCGCAAGTGTATCATCTTCTCGTGGCCCGCGTAACGCTCGGCGACATCAAGTAAGTTATTTGCCAGGTTAATGCGTTTCTGCATCGAGACCTCGATGTTGGCTTCGGCCTCGTCGGTCCCATGCCTGAGCGGGTTGATGGAGTTGTAGACCCGGATGGCCGAAGCAAGCAGCCACCACCCAATCCCGATCATCAGAGCGACAATGATGAAGGCTTCCATGTGGCTCCCCCGATCGCTCATCATACCCAAGGCGACCTGGGACCTCGCAGGACGCCGTCCATGCCAACCTTCTTGGGCGGAGCGTAACTATACCATTCCTTGCATCAAAGACGTATGATGCCAGCCGGCGATGGGGGACTCGCCTGGGTGAAGGTCCCCTTGTCGCCGGCTTTGTCACAAGGGGGAGCGCCTTGCCTCACAGCATTTCCGTTTCGCAGGCCACCGACCAGCTCGTTAGCGAGGGCGCGATCAGCCCCGACGTGGCAGCTCAGCTAGGTACTTCGCGTGCCGTTGAGGTCCCGCCAATGCGCCGGGGCTTCGAGGACCCAGTGATGTCCTGCTTCCTCATTGACGCGTCACCCTCAATGGAACCCTATACAGACGCCGTTATCGCAGGCCAGCGTCTCGCAATCGATACGCTCCGGGGAAGTGCGAAGTGCCGGAAAGGCGCCCTATACGTTGGGCAATGGCTCTTCTCAGGTGAGATAACCCTGCTGAACAAGTTCCTGCTCCTGGAGAAATCTGGAAGTGACGCAGTTCCTGTGCTCGATCCCAGTTCTTATCGTCCCCAGGACGGCAATGGCACCGCACTTTACGCAACAGTTTTGCATGTCCTCCAAGACATGGCCGCGAACATGGCCTATGCGCTCGGCCAGAATATACGAACCACGTTCACAATTGGCCTAATTACAGACGGCGAAGACAACTGCGGGGGCGCGTCACCCGACGATATAAAGAAGGTGGTGAACGAGCTGCGATCCAACGGGCACTTGGCCAAAGCCGCAGTCATCGGCATCGAAAACAGTAGTCTGCCGCGCCAGAAGATAGAGCAAATCCGGTCGGAACTGGGTTTTGACGAAGCGATTTTCGTAGGCCAGAGCGCAAGCGAAATTCGGCGGGCATTCGCGCTCGCGTCACAAAGCGCGGTGCGTGCGCAATCGTAAGCCACCACGCAGAAACCTCCGATGCTGAGTCGCATCGGAGAGGCGGATCAGGAAGTGAAAGCCGATGCAGCTCCAGATCGCCGGTCAACACTATGACGTTGGCGACCAGCCCATCGCCTCAGGCGGAGAAGGTGAAATATACGCCATAAGCGCGGCGAGCGTCGCGAAGGTTTACTATCAGAACCTCAGGACTACCGAGCGACGCCAAAAGGTTCTTGCCCTCTGTGATTCATATCTCAACTTTTCAAGTCGCCACGCGGACTACCTAATCGCGTTTCCTGAAGCCCCAGCCTACGAAGGCGTCGCGAGCTTCAACTCAATCGTCGGGTTCTCGATGGTCCGATACGGTTACCCAACGATTGCCGAATTAGGGTTTGATCTCGCGAGCGGCGAGTTCAACGCCAACGACGGTGTGAAATTCACGGACGAGACCGCTGTGGCGTTCGTTTACGCGTTGTTCGATGTCGTAAACCGGCTTCACAGCGCACGGATTATTCTGGGGGACATAAACCCCGGAAACATAGAGTGCCAACCTGGTGCGAGGAGTCCCGTCATAATAGACGTGGACGCCGCCCAAATCGGCGGTTTTTCCTGTCCCACCACACATGAAGATTACAACGATCCGAGAGTTACTGGCCGCGGCGGTCTTGGCAACAACCTATTTGACTTTGGCAGCGACGTCTTTGCTCTTGGAGTGGTGTGCTTCGAGTTTCTTGTTGGTGTGAGACCTCACATGCTCTTCGTGAAACCACCGAAGCGCGACAAGGAGAACAAGGCGAATGGTGTGAGTAGTGTGAAGTGTTGGGCCGAGGGCAGAAACTACTTGGCTGGACTTGGCATTTCGTACTTCGACTGCCCAGAAAACGATGCCATTGAGGCG
>DASZPA010000443.1:0-35731 GCA_035550555.1 Fimbriimonas sp. | reverse complement strand
AGACGCTTCGGCCACTGGAACTCACCGGCTCTGAAGCGTTCCTCCTCACTTTAGCGCTGGACGCCCTTCAGCGGCTCGCGGATGTGCCGTTTGCGCAGAGCCGGGACACGCTCGCGGCCAAGGTGGCAGGCCTTCTGCCATCCACCCAACTGCAGCGTGCGTTTGGGCGAGTAGGCAGGGTCCACTTGCAGGTTCCGACTCGTCCGCAGCGGGCGCTGAACCTCAGCCGGCTTATCGAGCACTGTGACCAGTGGGCCGAAGTTACGTACTCTGTCGAAGAAGGTGAAGCCACCTATCTCGCGCGAGTCCAAAAAGTTTACGCCGACGCGGGTCTCTGGTACGTTGATGCGGTCATTGATGGCAAGCGACGAAACCTCCGCGCCGACCGGGTCCTTAAAATCCAAGGCGCCCAGGCGCCGGAGCAGCCGATCGAGCCCAAAGAGTACGACGACCCATCTCATCCAACCGTGCGCGTCATCCTGACTGGGAGGGGGCTTCGAGCCCTGGAACGGGACCCGCACTTGGGCGGCGAAGTCAAAGACCGAAAGGCGCCGGCATTGATCGAGTTTCGGTGTCCGCCTGACGAGCTCGACTGGTACGCCCGCTACTTCGGCGGGATGGGTCCGGATGCCGAGATCCTCGGACCGCCCGACCTACTGGAGATCGTGGTCGGCAAAGCAAAAGCCCTCTTGCAGAAATACGAAAAAACTTGATTCGGTGACAGACAGGTGTCACCGATAGGCCGCTAACCTGTCCGGCGTGAACATCGAACAGGCAAGAGCAAAGCGGCTCGCGGCTTGGAGGCAGGACGGCCAAAGAAACCTTCCTGACTCCGCCTCGGCCGTGCAAATGATCGACGAGATGGGACTTGTGACACTCTATGGAGCATCGCCAGAGTTTCCAAGCCTGCTCTTGGCACACGTCGGCACGCCTAACTATATTGCCGAAGCTAGTTGGGACAGCCCGGCAGGATTCGTTTACGAGTGGCGGTGGGATCTCGGCAAGACGCGGTCTGCCTTCTACTCGACTATCGTGGCCAAGAAACCAACTTGGGTCTCTTGGAAGCTCCTTCCAACCGTGCTGGCTGCGGTGATGAACCGAACGCCGGCCAAGGAGCTCTACAACTCGGGGGAGCTTTCGCGAGACGCATGGAAGGTCTATGAGGCGTTGGACGCCTCCGACGAGCCCCTCACAACGAAGCAGCTCCGGATCACCGCCGGCTTTCCGACCGGCAAAGAGAACCGGGCAGCCTATCTGAAGGCTGTCGAGGAGCTTGAGACGTACCTCTATTTGGCCAAAGTCTTCGCTCCAGCCAGCGAGGCGGACGAGATGAGCCACGGCCTCGTCGCCAAGCTGTACCCGGAGGCTTGGAAGGAGGCGTACGGCACTGACCTCCACGCTGCCGTCGAGAAGCTTGTCTTGAATCACGCCGAGCACTCGGCCTACATCGACGGGACCATCTTCGCCAGACACCTACGGCTGCAGGCAGCCCTGGTTAACGATCTCTTGAAAAACCACCCGCGCCTCGCACCAATTGAGGGCGCCAAGAACTGCTACGCACTCAAGGAGAACTCATGAAATTCGACATGATTGGAATTGTCGTCGCGGATATGAACGAATCGATCCGCTTCTATCGCACCCTCGGCTGGGAAGTCGCCGACCCGGAGGCGGGTCATCCCTACCACGAGACCACCCTCCCGAACGGGCTTCGATTCTCCTGGAACGCCGTCGAGATGGCCAAGGACATCGACCCGGACTATGTCGAGCCGGTCGGGTACCGAATGGGGATGGCGTTCAAGTGCGACTCGCCCGCCGACGTCGACGCGCAGTACGCCCGCATCGTCGCGGCAGGGTTCAACGGCTACAAAGAGCCCTACGACGCCTTCTGGGGCATGCGTTACGCCCAGCTCAAAGACCCAGACGGCAACATCGTCGACGTTTTCGCTGAGTTGGGCTAAGCCCAACAAACCCCGCAAACCACAAACCAAAAGACCGGGCGAGTTCGAAGGTTCGCCCGGCTTCCCCCGCCTTACTGCTCGAAGATCGAGCCTGGCTTTACGATGATGTCCCGAAGGAGCCTGCGCCCGCGATGGATGCGGGAGCGGACGGTGCCGATCGTCGTCTTCTGACGGTCGGCGATCTCACTGTAGCTAAGGTTCTCCAGGTCACACATCGTGATGGCGCTGCGATACACCTCGGGAAGCTGCTCGAGGGCGGTCAGAAGCTCTCGGCGAAACTCCTCGTGGAGCATCTCCTCGTCGGGCGTCGGCGCGCTGTCCGGGATCGGAAGCTCTTGCACCTCTCCGTCGCTGGGCGAGATCATCGAGTTCAGACTTTCGGCCTTTCGAATGGGGTTCTCGCGCCGGCGGGAATCCAGATAGGCCCGCTGCATGATCCTTAACAACCAGTTTAAAAACGGTCGTCCAGGAATGTAGCTATCAAAGCCCTTCCACGCTTTTACATATGTTTCTTGGACCAGATCCTCGGCGTCCGAAGGATTCCGGGTCAGTTGCAGCGCCATGGTGTACGCCCGCCTTTTGGTGTCGTCCATCATCGCGTCGAACCGGCTCAGAGCCTCTTCAGATCGTTCTAGGTCGATCATCCTCTCTGCGGTCTCAACTGCAAGCATTCTAAAATCTCCTAACCCGCTCCCCGGCGGGCTTTTTTCTATAGTCGTGTTTCGTCGATTGCGAGGAAGTTTGACGACACTGTCTAAGAACTAGACCCTCGGGTTCTCCACTGTGTTCTCAACAAAAAGAACAAATTTGTAGCCCAAGTAGTTCTAGTTTTCACCTGCGCTTGTTATAGTCTGCACATAGATTTTTGCATAGCTTGTCAAGGATGAAGTTCGTTCTTATCACCAAAGACCCAGAGATCGAGGCCGCCGCGAGGGAAGGCTTCCACCCTTCCGACGAGTGCCTGACCTTTTCGGACTGGTCGGAGGCTCTGGACAATTGCCAGGATGCCGATCTCTTGTTCGTCGATCTGATCGCCACGCTGGCCGAGCCGGGCAAGATCCAAGGCTACGAACGGTTCGCTTACGCTAAGATGGCGCACCCGATCGCTGCGAAGACGCCCTTGATTCTAATCTCGCCGCCCGACGGGTACGAGTTGGACTTTATGGCCGGATGGCCCGATTTTGTGTACGGCCACGTGCGGCGCCCCGTCAGCTACAAGATCTTCCGCCGCGCCTCCACCTGGGTGTAGTCCGTGCTGGACATTTGGATCCAAGAATTCCTTGACTCGCTGCGTGTGCGGCGATCCGCCAACACGGTTCGTTCCTACGGGGCCGACCTGGCGCAGCTATCTGCCCTGACCGATGGGGAAGCCGATCTGACCACCGAGCGGCTGCGAGCCTATTTGCGCAGATATGGGAGCACGCCTATTACGCGCGCCCGCAAGCTCAGCACCCTTCGCACGTTCTGTCGGTTTCTGGTCGGCGCCGGCCACATCCAACGTGATCCGACCGAGCCTTTGGAAGCACCGATGAAGCGCAAACGGCTTCCGAAAGCGCTGACTCGCAATCAGGCTGGGGAGATGCTCGATCAAGAGGGCGAGACGCGGACTCCTTTGCGCGACCGCGCTATCTTGGAGTTGATGTACTCGGCTGGCCTTCGCGTGAGTGAGGTTGTGGGGCTTGATACGCCAAACTTGAACTTGAGCGAACAGAATGCCCTCGTACTGGGAAAAGGTAACAAAGAGCGGATTGCTCTCTTCGGAGATACATGCTCCTCCGCGCTGAAGGATTACTTCTCCGCCGAGCGCGTCCAACCCATCGACAGCAAAGCGGTTTTCACGAACCCGAAGGGCGGGCGCCTCACCACGCGAAGCGTCCAGACCCTGGTAAAGAAGTGGGCCAAGCGAGTCGGCCTCCCACCCGAAGTTTCCCCCCACACCCTCCGCCACACTTTCGCTACGCACTTGCTCGACGGCGGAGCAGATTTGAAGACGGTGCAGCAACTGCTGGGCCACGAGAGCCTTGCGACTACACAGGTCTACACCCACGTTTCTATCGAGCGATTGAAAGACGCAGTCGCCGAAGCGCATCCGCGCTCAAAAACGTGACCGAGAGGTAGTTCGTGATCGCGAGAAACCTTTCGGGGGCCATCGGCTTCGTCACAGTTGCGACTCTTGGCGCGACCACGAACCAGGAGACTGTTGCATTTGGAGCGTCATGTGCCGAAAGGCTCCCACAACCTTTCAAGCTTGTCCTTCATCCCGCAGGGCCAAGGGCCCGTTCGATACCAGCCCACACCCAGGTGTGGGATCGGACGCCGTAAACGTAAAGGGCCGAAGGTTCGCTCCATAGCCTTGTACAGGGAGCTACCAATTGGTTTGCGACTCGTTTTTCGGACCATTCGTGGAGATGTGCCTTCCCGGAGCTGCTATGAGGCGAACGTTCGGCGCTCCGGAGAATCCCTATCGATGCTGTCCCACAGCTTCGGTGTGGGCTGGTCTGGGTCGCGCCGTTGGCGCTGAAGAACCATCCGGCCCTCGACAGTTTGCAAGATCTGGACAAAGGGCAAGCCTTTAGAGTTGTGGGAACATCGCCTATCGGCGTGCGCTCCAAGGCAACAGCGTTCCAGGTCGCGGCCGAATTAAGAAGGCGGAGCTTGTTTCCAAGCGCCGCCTTTCTTTATTTCAACGGCTCTAACTTAGCGACGCGGCCTAAACCGCGCGTTAACGTTTTCGTCCTCGCGCTTCGGGAACGCGTCTGGGACGGACGGCGCGCTGATCGGCTCGCCTGCGGCTTGCTCGACTCTCGCCGACTCCTCTTGGCGCGGTCGGCGCTCTCCGCCGAACCGGTCGCCTCTGTCGCCTCGGTCGCCGCGATCTCCACCGCGTCCTCGGTCACGGTCTCCGCCCCGACCGCCTCGGTCGCGTCCGCCGCGGTCTCGGTCTCGGCCGCCACCACCGCCCCGGTTGTCGCCGGGAGGAGGAGGCGTGCCGCCTTCGTTGTCCTCCAGACCCGGAAGCGTCTGTTTGATGCCGATTGCCGTCAGATTCACACGGCCCATGTGATCGATCTCGTGAACCTTAACGTTGAGCTCGTCGCCGATGTTCACGGCCTCCTCGATTCGGCCGAGCGGCTTGACCGAGAGCTGCTCCTTCGGCACGAGACCCTCGCGGCCGGGAATGTACTCCACCATCGCGCCACGTCCCATGATTCGGGTGACCTTGCCTCGGAACTCGCTGCCGACCGTCACTTCGTCGGTGAGCGCCTTGATGCGGGCGATCGCATCTCGGACGGCTTCGCCGTTCGAGCCGCCGACCAGGACCTTTCCGTCCTGCTGAATGTCGATGCTCGCACCGGTCTCGCCCGTGATCTTCTTGATCACCGCGCCACCCGGGCCGATGACGGCGCCGATCTTTTCGGGGTTGATCTGGATCGTGGTCACGGTTGGAGCGGTCTCACCTACGGTTGCTCGCGGCTCAGGGATCGCCTCGGTGATCACGTCGAGAATCTTGAACCGGGCGGTCTTCGCCTGGTTGAGGGCCCGCGCGAGAACCTCGTCGGGTATGCCTTCCAGCTTCGTGTCGAGCTGAAGAGCGGTGATGCCGTCCTTCGTTCCGGCGACCTTGAAGTCCATGTCGCCGCAGAAATCTTCCATGCCCTGAATGTCCGTCAAGACTTTGAACGTCTTGCCGTCCGACATGAGACCCATCGCGATTCCGGCGACGGGCGCCTTGATCTGGATGCCCGCGTCCATCAGGGCGAGAGTCGATCCACAGACCGATGCCATGGAGGTCGAACCGTTCGACTCGAGAACCTCGGAGATCAGCAGCAGGGTGTAGGGGAAGTTGGGATCGTCGAGCGGGATCACCGATCGAAGAGCTCGCTCGGCAAGGGCGCCATGTCCCACTTCTCGCCGGCCCGGACCGCGCATCGGCCGAACCTCTCCCACCGAGTAGGGCGGGAAGTTGTAGAAGTGCATGTAGCGCTTCGGATCCTCGTCCTCGAGGCCGTCCATCGTCTGGGCGTCGTTTGGCAGACCCAGCGTGGCTACCGTGAGAACCTGCGTCTGACCGCGGGTGAACAGTCCCGATCCATGAACCTTCGGCAGGAGACCGGCGACCGCTTCGAGGGGCCGGATGTCCTCCAGACCTCGACCGTCTGGCCGCGTGTCCTTCTTGATAATCAGGTCGCGAACGACTCCCTTGACCACCGTGTCGGCGGCTTCGGGCAACTGAGCGAGAAGTTCGGGTTTCTCGGCGTACTCCGGCTTGAGGTCCTTGACGATGCCCTTGATCAGGTCGTCGAGAGCGCTCTCGCGCATCGCTTTGTCCTTGGAGCCGAGGAGCGTCTTCGCAATCTCTTTGCCGTACTTCTTGTCGATCGCCTTCTTCAGGTCCTCGTCGACGGTGTGCAGCGTGACTTCGCGCTTGGGCGTCGCAACCTCTGCGGCGAACTTCTCGAACTCGGCGACGATCACCTTGATCGCGTCGTGAGCGAACTTGAGTGCCTTGACCATGTCCTCTTCGGACACTTCGGTCGCTCCGGCTTCCACCATCGAGATCGCATACTTGTGGCCTGCGACGACCAGGTCCAGATCGGACGCCTTGATCTCCGAGATGGAGGGGAACAGAACGAACTTGCCGTCGATGCGTCCGACGCGGACACCCGCAACCGGATATTTGAAGGGAATGTCGCTGACGGCCAGCGCGGCGCCGGCGGCGCAGATCGCGAGGACGTCAGGCGGATTCTCCTGGTCGACCGCGAACGGCAGCGTGATCACTTGGACGTCGTTGCGAAGTCCTTTGGGGAACAGCGGGCGAAGCGGACGGTCGATAAGACGTGAGGTGAGGACTGCCTTTTCGGAAGGCCGGCCTCCGCGCTTGATGAAGCCGCCCGGGATCTTTCCGACGGCGTACTTGCGCTCCTCATAGTCACAGACCAGGGGAAGAAAATCGATGCCCTCTCGGGCGTTTTCGGACATGGTGGCCGTTCCAAGAACGACGGTCTCGCCCATGCCGAGGAGAACGGCGCCGCCGGCTTGTTTGGCGACGCGCCCGTATTCGAGCGAAAGGGCCTTGCCCCCCACCTCGAATTCGTGGGTATGAATCATTTAGATGCCTCCGTTAGCGAGGCTTGACTTCGCGGATGCCGAGCTTTTTGATCAGCTCGCGATATTTGGCAACGTCCTTGTTGCGGAGATAGGCCTCAAGTCGTCGGCGCTTTCCGACGAGCAGAAGAAGGCCCCTCCGAGAGTGGAAATCCTTCTTGTGGGTTCGCAGGTGGTCCGTGATCTGAAGGATTCGGGCCTGCATAATCGCGATCTGAACCTCGGTGGAACCAGTGTCCCCGTCGTTCGTTCGGTTGTCCGCGATCGTCTTTTGCTTGAGTTCTGGGTTTAGCGGCATGCTAGCGTTGTCGTAGCCTCGAAAAATTTGAGGCGCCCTCTCGTCAGCCGCTCAACGCAACGTCCCATGGGGCGTTCCGGTCAACGGCAAACACAGGGGGGTGCTTGCCTCAAGCTGCTACTATACCTGGATTTAGACCGTCCTTGGAGATTTTGTCCGCCAAAGATGAATAGGACCATAATTTTTCTTTGATTAGGTCAAATCGCTAAGGTGGAAGAGATGCCGGAATAGCCGGTCGCCAAGTCCTGAACCGGCCTCAGGAGAACTCGACGAACTGATGCTTTCCAACGCGAAGCACTTTTCCCCGCAATTCCCCCGCAGCCAGCTTCGCGGATGGGTCCGACACTTTCTCGGAATCGACGGACACGGCCCCGGCTTGAATCAGCCTGCGGGCGTCGCCGTTGCTCTTCGCCAATCCCAACGCGGACACGAGGTGGATGAGTGATACGGAACCGTCGACGACCAGATCGGCCGGAATAGCGACGACTTCGGCGTCGACCGGCTGCTTCCGCTGGCTGAACGTCTCCATGAAGTAGTTGTCGGCGGCGGTAGCAGCCTCGGCGCCGTGGTAGAGACGCACAATTTCCGCAGCCAACCGCCGTTTGACGTCGCGCGGGTTGGGGGTCTCGGCCATCAGTTGGCGCGCCTCGGCCATCGGAACGTCCGTACAGAGCTCGAACCAATTCTCGATCAGGTCGTCCGGGATCGACATCGTCTTGCCGAACACATCGTTCGGAGTATCGACAATCGAGACGTAGTTCCCGAGCGACTGGGACATCTTCTCTTTGCCGTCCAAGCCGACAAGCAGCGGGCAGAGCACGACCACTTGCGGCTCCTGGCCGTACTGCTCCATCAGTGTGCGGCCGACAAGGTTGTTGAATTTCTGGTCGTTGCCGCCGATCTCGACGTCCGCCACGATTTCCACGGAGTCCATGCCCTGGCATAGGGGATACATGATTTCGTGCATGGCGATCGGGCGCTGCTCGGCCAGACGCTTGGTGAAGTCGTCCCGCTCCAAGATCCTTGCGACTGTGTAGCGCGAGCAGAGGCGGATAACATCCTCGAAAGTCATCTTGCCGAGCCAGTCCGCATTGAAATAGATCTTCGTCTTCTCTCGGTCCAGGATCTTGCCGACCTGCTCCATCACAGCGTCGACGTTTGCTTGAACCTCGTCTCGCGTGAGCTGCTTCCGAGTCTTGCTTTTGCCGCTCGGGTCACCGATTTGAGCGGTGAAGTCTCCGATGATGAGGCACGCCGTATGCCCGAGCCTCTGAAAGTCTCGGAGCTTGCGCAGCACGACGGCCCAACCCAGCGTCACGTCCTTCGCCGTTGGATCGACGCCCAGCTTCACGCGTAGCGGCCTGCCCGACTCCAGCTTCTTGCGCAGGTCGGCTTCGGAGATGATTTCGGTGGTCCCGCGGCGCAGCAACTCGAGCTGTTGATCGACGGTCATTCCCCCGATTTTGAAGCGCTCGCCAGTCCAATTGCGCGGGCGGCGCCCATGCCAACGGACCTTTTACTTGTGTTCACTCATGATTTATGTTTGAATGCTGATGGAGAAGATATGGCAGACGAGACCATCACCCCATCTCAAAGGCAAGCGGAACTCTGGAAGCGGCTGCATCTAAAGAGGTTTGTTCGCGAAGCGCCGCCCGTCAAGAATGCCAACGTCGAGCATCAGAACCAGCTTTCACCCCTGGACAGGCTGGCCCTAGCGATCACCGACAAAGTCGGGTCCATGGGGTTCTTCTTCCTCATCTTCACATGGACCGTTTGCTGGACCGGATACAACATCATCGCGACGAAGCTGCCGGGCCTGCACTGGGTCGCCTTTGATCCTTTCCCTGCGTTCGTCGCCTATCTACTCATCAGCAACGTCATCCAGATCCTCTTGATGCCGCTGATCATGGTCGGCCAAAACGTGCAGAGCCGCCATTCCGAGATTCGGGCGGAGCTCGATTTCGAGATCAATCAAAAGGCGGAGAAGGAGGTCATCGCGATCCTGCGGGGCCTCGAGCACAACACAAAGCTTTTGGTTCAGCTCATGCAGCACATGCAATGCACGATCACCGACAGTGAGTTGAAGGCCATTATCGACCAAATGGAGACCCCGGAGCAGCGGCCCCCGGCAGGCGGCAGTGCGTAGGTTTTCTTGAGGCGTTAGGAGCCCCGTCTCGGCGGGAACTGATCCCTGTTAAGAATGCAGCCTATCGGCATGCGGCGGCATTCGGTCCCTTTCGGTTTCAGAGCGGCACAGTAAACTTATTCGGGCCGAATGGCCTAGGAGAATTACAGCTTTGGCCATTGACACAAGCGATTTTAGGAACGGAATGCACTTTTATCTGGACGGGGACGTCTGGACGATAATCGAATTTCAGCACGTCAAGCCGGGGAAGGGCGGGGCGTTCGTTCGAACGAGGCTCAGGAAGGTGAAGACGGGGCAAGTCATTGAGAAGACTTTCCGCAGTGGGGAACGCGTAGAGCCTGCCTTTGTTGAGAAAGTAAAGATGCAGTACCTCTATAAGCAGGGCTCAGACGCCTATCTGATGGACCTCGATACGTACGAGCAGATCCCCGTCCCCATGTCCACGCTGGGAGACCAGGGAAGCTTTCTGAAAGACGAGTCGGAGATTGTCGCATTGACCGCGAGCGGAGAGACGCTGGGATACGAGCTTCCGAACTTTGTGGAGCTGGAAGTCGCGGAGACCGACCCAGGATTCAAGGGCGACACGGTGAGTGGAGGAAGCACAAAACCCGCAAAACTGGAGACAGGGGCAACTATCCAGGTGCCTTTCCACATAAATGTTGGTGACAGTGTGAAAGTAGATACGCGTAGCGGCGCGTACCTTGAACGCGTCAAGAAGTAGCAAGAGAAAAGTATGAGCAAGACGTTCGGTTCCCGGGAGCTTTCGGACACCCTGCAAGACCTTCTCAGCGGGATCGCCCGATTCCTGCTGATCCTGGGCGGCGTCGTCACGTTGCTTTGCGTCGCCTTGCTCATCTTCCTCTGCTTTCGGGTCGCCGGCGACTCTTCCGCAAACGCCGACGCTTTGAAAATCACCGGCATCGCCGGCCATGTGCTTCTTTTCTCATCGGTAGCCGTCGCGGTTGGCGGCGGCTTTCTTTGGTGGGGAGAAGACGTGGCAAGCGCCATTTTGGTGCTCATCTCGGCTGCTCTCTACTTCGCTCCTCTCTACGTGCCGAGCATGTTGGGCGACTCGTCGACGACCAACTCTGCCATCAGCGAGGCGTTGGGCGGCGTCCAGACTGGCGGCATGGTGCTGGGCAGCCTTTCCATCATTTCCCTTCTCGTTCAGGTCGGCATCAAGGTCCGTCAACGGGCCAAGATCGGCGTGAAGGCCGACCATCTGAAATACGGAAAGGGCGTGAAGGAAGAGGCCGACCGCCAGAACGTTTTCATGGGAAGCTGCTGGCAGCTTCCGTACTGCCGCAGGTTCGTTCGCGAGCGGTGCCCGATCTTCCATTCCAAGCGGACGTGCTGGCGTGAGCGGGTCGGGTGCATGTGCGAGGAAGAGGTCATTCGGAACGCGATGGAGAACAAGCCGATTCCGAAGGACGCGCTGCTCGCCACGAACATGATCCCGAAAAACTTCAAGCTGACCGAGGGCCAGAAGGCGGAGCGTTGCCGCAACTGCGTGATCTACAACGAGCACCAGCGCCACAAGTACAAGCTCTCCCTACCGGTCATGCTGCTGGCCTTCGCGGCGATCTACTTCTTCCTTCACGGACCCCTGGTGGACGCGCTGACGGGTGTCGTGCTGAACATCAATAAGGCCGTCCACGTTGCGACGATCTCCGGGACCAGTTCGAAAGCCGATACGCCCACCGTCTTTGTGGAGATCCTCCTCTTCATCTGCATGCTTGTCGTGCTGACCTACGCGCTGAAGGTCCTCGAGTTCCTTCTGTTCAAGCTGAAGGTCTAGTCGCCCGGCGTTAACATGTAGACCCAGACCGGCTTGAACAGCCGCGTACCATCTTCCGCCACCAGCGTGGAGCCGTTCGCGACCACAGAGGTGTGCGCCCTGACCGACGTCAACGGCACGACCAGATAGTTCGTCACCAAAATGTGCGAGCCTTGACAAGGACTCGGCGTCCTCTCGACGTCCGTCGCAGGCCCGAACTGACTCAGTCCCATCGTTTGGCAGATCTCGAGCTGCTGAAGGAACGTGCAGTCTTGCCGGTCTTGCTCATGGTTGAACGTGAACATGCGGCTCAGCGGGTTGCTGTACCAGGCTGCAGGCCTATGAAGAGCCCTCGAATAGTCTCTATTGGCGACGGGCTGTGGCTCGTCGCCAGTCGGTCTCCAAGCTCTCGGGAGACGAGCTGAAGGCGAGAACTGATCTTTCGGCAAAGCTCAAGTCCCTGCCGCCAGAGCAGCTAGTGCGGTACTTCAAGACGCACTCCGACGAGGTTCAAAGAGCGTTCAAATCTTGGGATCCGCTGGGCGATGATTTTCCTTCCGATAGGTTCTCTGCGTTTTGCCGGCCCCGTGCTCAGGTATCAAAGGTTGTGGATGAGTTGCAGCCAATTCCCGGTTGGGGAGAGCAGGACGAGTGGGGGAACGACCTCGCGAAGTTGCGATACAATCTCACGCTAACGGACGACCAGAAGCTGGAACAACACCAGCGGGCCGCTCGCTTCGTTCTGGAGTGCATCCTTGCCGCAGACCGTGCCGGAGTTCGCCGACCTTCTGAGAGCGCTGAATAGTGAGAGCGTTCGCTATGTCGTTGTAGGCGGTCTCGCAATGATCCTTCACGGATCGACCTATGTCACTTTCGATCTAGACCTCGCGATTTCCGCCGACGACTCCAGCTCGGCAGCAATGGTGCGTGCGCTGGCCCCGTTACATCCTTTTCCACCCCAACTCGGTTCCGCTTCGAACTTCGTCTGGGATGAGCGGAGCTTCCAAACTGCTGTCGTCGAGCTCATAACTGATGCGGGCCAGATCGACATCCTGAGAATCGTTCCGGGAGTCGATTCTTTTGATGGCCTCTGGGAAAGATCGGAGGTACGGAAGCTATCTGGATTGGATGTGCGGGTTGCATGTATCGACGATCTGATCGCGATGAAATCTGCGGCTAATCGTGCGAAGGACCGGGACCACATCCGACAGCTTCAAATCCTGCGCAGCCTGAATCAGTCTTAAGGAGACGCCAGGATTTGAAAGGCGGAGAATTACACTCTCGCCACGTAATGAGAACGATGGTCAAACATCTCGGGCAAGCATTAAGAAGTCCGAGGCCCGTTCCGAAGCTGATCAAGAGGTTCTAGCCGCTATCATCGAGGCAGAACTTGAGGACGAAGCCCGTTGGCAGCGGAGGTTTGCCGAGACTCCCGATACCTTGTCCAAAATTGCTGAGCGTGCCAGGCGGCAATACGGCGCTGGATCCTGTGGCGATTTCTAAACTTCACCTTGAATTCGTCCGTTTCGCCTGAGTTCCGCAAGTGCCTTGCACGGTTGCTGGGGGTAGTCCAAAAACAGGCCCAAGCAGCTCACAGTCTTTGGGCCCGATCTCCACACCATCCAAGCCTCAACTTTAAAAGGCTTAAACCGCATCCAGTTTATTCTGTGCGCAGAGGCCTTCACTATCGAGCTGTTGCAGCTGAAGTGAAAACGGGCATCTTCGTGTGGGATTGGATCGGTAGCCACAGTGACTACGACAAGCTGGTCGATGCCCATTGATCTAACGCGCTATCCTTGTCCCAACGTGAAATATGGGCGATTGGCTGCTCTGGGACTGATGGGAGGGTGTGCGATGGGAGCTTTTGCGGATAGGCCTCGACTCTTTGTGGTCAACCAAGGCGACAAGACGCTGAGTGTCGTGGACCCAGCGACGAACAAACAAGTTGCGGTGATCGATGAGCAGCAAACCACGATGCACGGTCACGAGATCGCCGTCGGTCCAGACAACCGAACCGTCTTCATGCCGATCTACGGGAGCTCGGGGGTTGGGAGTCCGGGACTCGACGGAACTGAAATGCTCGCCATCGATTGGACCACGGGCAAGATCACCGGACGGGTCGACTTCGGTCACGGTGTCCGGCCGCACTGCGCCGTGTACGAGCCGGCGCGGGGCCTTCTTTATGTGACGACTGAGCTCGACGACGCCGTGACCATCGTCGACCCCAAGACCCTCAAGATCGTTGGAAAGGTCCCGACGGGCGCCCAACAGTCTCACATGCTGGCGATCAGCCGGGATGGAAAGCGGGGGTACACGTCGAACGTGAATCCGGGCAGCGTCTCGGTTCTCGATCTGGTGAACAAGAAGACGATCGCTGTGATCCCCATTTCGCACGTCTCTCAGAGAATTGCCATCTCCAGGGACGACAAATGGGTCTTCACCTCCGACCAGACTCAGCCGCGGATGGCAGTGATCGACACGGCGAAAAACTTCATCGCCAAGTGGATCGATCTGCCAGGTCATGGGTATGGCTCCGCTACGACACCGGACGGAAAATGGCTCTTGGTGCCGATCCCCGAGAAGGATCTCGTGGCGGTTGTCGATGTGCGTGAAATGAAGGTGGCGCGCACGATACCGGTCGACAAGTCGCCCCAAGAGATGCTGGTTCGGCCCGACGGCAAGTTTGCTTATGTGGCGGGCGCGTCGGCAAAGAGGGTGTCCGTAATCGATCTTCAAGAGTGGAAGCAGACCGCATCCATCGACGTCGGCAACTACCCCGACGGTCTCGCATGGGCGAATTAAGCCTAGCCTTATAGCGCCTCCCTGTAAACTGAATAGATGGCTCAGACTGACCCGAAAGGCGATGCCGTTCGGCGTCAGATCGACGGGTTGCGGAAGAAGCTGCTCGACCTCACCCTTCGCAACCGCATGCTCAACTACCGGCCCTCTAAGCGGCTGAGCATAGAGATCGTCGATGAGGACAGCTCCTACCTCCACAGAATGCTTGTGGAAGAGGGCAAGAAGATGTCCTTTGTAGGTCTGCCCGATCCAGTGTCATCCCTATTCGCGACCAAGGAGCTTGGCGCACACGACGACCCAGTCGCCCTCGGGGAATTTCGGAAAGCCGCCGAAGAAGAGCTCGACGCCTTTGTCGAGAACGCCGCGACGCCGCTGGCGCAGCTCGATTCCAAGCTGAACACCAAGGAACTCGAATCGCTGCTGCAGCCGAAGCTCAGGACCATCCTCCGAGAGTCGCACCTGGCGAGCGAAGAGCTTGGCGTCAACACGCTGTTCCTCACTCTGGGCGTCTTGAGCTGGCGCGAGGAGGAAGAGAAGCCATGTCTGGCGCCGCTGCTCTTCGTTCCCGTGCGGTTGGAACAGCAAGCCAATGGGATCGTCAAGCTGCGCCACGACGGAGGCGACGTGGGTTCGAACCTGCCCTTGGAAGCAAAGCTGCAAGAGCTGAATCTGCGACTGCCACCTTGGGACGATGAGAAGGAGGTCGCCGAATACTTCAGCGAAGTTGAATCGACAATCCGTTCGAGGGCCGACTGGGCGGTCGACCGCAACGCGGTCAGCCTGAGCTTCTTCAGCTACGAGAAGTACGCCATGTACGTCGACCTCAGCGGCGACATGTGGCCGGAGGGCGCCAAGCCATGGGACAACCCGGATTTGAGAGCAATGCTGGGCGAGGGCTACTCTTCTCCAGAGAGCAGCATTGGCGACTCGACTTTTATCGATGAAGTGCGATCCGTCGTCGAAAGCCGAGAAGTGTTCGACGCCGACGCCTCGCAAACGATCGCCCTCATCCGCGCCAAGGAAGGGCTTTCGATTGTCGTGGAGGGGCCGCCGGGCACTGGAAAATCACAGACGATCACCAACGTGATTTCTGAAGCGGTGGCGGCCGGCAAGACCGTGCTTTTCGTTTCGGCAAAACGGGCTGCTTTGGACGTGGTGAAACGAAAGCTGCAAGAGGCGGACCTCGGCCCCATGTGTCTGGACCTTCACGACAAGTTGGCTAACCGGCGCGAGTTCTATGCCGAAATCAAACGGACCGTCGAACGGGGCCTCACGGTTCGGGACGAGGAAGCGAAAGTGGCCAGGCTGACCGAGCTGAGAGACCGCCTGAACACGCACAGCTCGGCCAACAACGATCCGTTGCCCGAATACGGCTGCTCCCCATTCGAGGCGATGTCGATTTTGGCTGGCTTGCCAATTGAAGCCGCAGAGGATCGGGAAGGGAGAGTCGAGTTCGAAGGCATGCGGAAGCTGACCACGGCCGATATCCAGTCGGCACTTCCGCTCGTTCGGGCTCTGCAAGCTCGGTTGGGGCCAGTAGGGATGCCCACCGCCCACCCGTTCTGGGGAGCTGAAATCGATTACCTCGACCCAGGAACGCGTCTCGACCTGCAAGAAGATCTTCAGAAGGCGCTTGGTGCGGTTCAGGCAGCCGAAACCGGATGGTCCTGCGCCCTCGCTGAGTTGGGCGTAGCACTAGCCTCGACGGAGCGGAATGCGACCCTCTTGAGGGCCTGCGTTCTCTTTGCAAGCTCCGCTCCGGAATTGGAAGGCGTCAACCTCAACGAGCCCGATTGGCCCTCCGAGGCAGATGCCGTTCGCATAGTGACCGCAGCCATCCGGGAGCGAAACGAGATTAGGGCGAAGCTGGCGCCCATGGTCAAGGAGCCGATCTGGACGTCCGATCTTTCGTCCGCGAAAGAGGTGCTCACCCACTATGGAAGCAAGTGGTACAAGGTCCTCCTCGGTAGGTATCGCAGAGTCCGCCGCGATTTGATCGCGCTGCTCAACGAGGCTTTGGATGACGACCGGCTTCTTGAGGTGATCAAAACCGTCCGCAAAGCTCAAGCTGACGACCGCGAGATCGAGAAGCAGGACGGCAGGATGCGGAGGCTGTTCGGTGCGCAGTGGAAGGCAGCGGCCACCGATACGGAGGCAATCGAGCGGATCCTGAACTGGGTTCTACAGCTCAAAAGCAGCATCAAAGACGGCCAGGTTCCCGCAGACTTCCTCGACTACTTCTCGCAGCGGCACGATCCGGCCATGTTGAAGCAACCCGTTGAGGCGGCTTGCGCTGGGCAGGCGGATGCCGTTGCCTCCTGCAATATCGTTGCGCAACTTCTCAAATACCCGACTCAGGGAATCGAGACAACGGACTTGTCGGTGCTTCGCTCCAAGCTGATTGCCTGGCAAGAGGGTCTGCCGAAGCTGTCCGACTACGTCATGTTTTCCGAGGCACGGCGAAAGGCCCTTGCCGGCAGACTGAATGCGGCTGTCGACGTAGCCGATCGGTGGTCTCTAGCTTCCGAGCGCCTCGAAACAAGCTTTATACGAAGCTACTACACGGGCGTGCTACGGGATGCGATGCAGCAGCGGCCAGAACTGCGAACCTTCGAGCGGAAGGCTCACGAGGCCGCGATCGAGGAGTTCGGCGCCTTGGACAGCTTCAAACTGCGCTACAACCGAGCACATGTTCGGATGGCGCATTTCAAGCGGCTGCCAACTTTTGCCAATTCGACAGGCAATCTGCTGCAGCTCAAACTGCAGTGCGAGCTGCAGCGGCGGCACAAGCCGATCCGATGGATCATGAAGCAGGCGGGAGAGGCGATTCAGCGCATCAAACCTGTCTTTATGATGAGCCCGCTTACGGTGGCGATTCACATTCCTCCCGAGGCGCCGTTGTTCGACCTGGTCGTCTTTGACGAGGCATCCCAGATTCGGCCGGAAGACGCCTTGAGTGCCATCGCTCGTGCCAAACAGTGCATCGTCGTGGGCGACACGCGCCAAATGCCTCCTTCCAGCTTCTTCGACAAGTTGATGGAGGACGACGAGCCTGAGGACGAGGACGACCTTACGCAAGAGGCACGCAAGCTGGAGAGCGTCTTGAGCCTTATGAGCGCAGTGGTTATTGGCAAAGTGCGGCGCCCCGACCTGCGCTGGCACTACCGTTCGATCCACCCATCCCTGATCCAGCCTTCCAACGAGATGTTCTATGACAACCGGCTGATCGTGTTCCCAAGCCCAGGAACCGACCAGACCGGCAACCGGATCGGAATGGAGTTTCACCACCACCCGGACACGGTCTATGAAGGAGGGTCGAAGAACCGAGTGAACCGAATGGAGGCAACGCTGGTCGCCGACCGCGTCCTGAACCACCTCAAGTCGTTCCCTGGCGACAGTCTGCTGGTAGCGGCTATGAACAAGCCGCAGGCCGACCTGATCTACGACGAGGTCGCCAAACGCGAGAGAGCCAATCCGGAGCTCTTCGCGGCGTTCCGCGAGCGCCATCCGAACGAGCCGCTCGAGATCAAGAATTTGGAGACGGTACAGGGCGACGAGCGGGACGTGGTGCTCGTGAGTATCACCTACGGTCGAGATTCTGGCGGTGTCATCCGTCAACAGTTCGGGCCCATCCTTCAGGATGGAGGCGAGCGGCGTCTGAACGTTCTGTTCACTCGCGCGCGAAAGAGGTGCGAGGTGTTCAGCAACATGAGCGCCGACGACATTCGCGCAGAGGAGGGCAGACCGGGCGTTCGGGCCCTCAAGAGGTATCTGCGGTTCGCCGAATCGGGATTCCTGAGCGACTCCGCGCCGACCGGACTGCTCGAGGAATCTCCGTTCGAAGAGGAGGTTGGCGACGCCCTTCGAGACAACGGATACGAGGTTCATTGCCAGGTGGGATCCGAGGGCTTCCGAATCGACCTGGCCGTGGTCGATCCGAGTCGTCCCGGCCGCTACGTGCTTGGCATCGAATGCGATGGCGCGACCTATCACTCGGCAAGAAGCGCGCGAGACCGCGACAAACTGCGCCAGATGGTGTTAGAGAACCGCGGCTGGCGAATGCACCGGATCTGGTCGCACGACTGGTGGCAAGACCGTGACGGCGAGACAGAAAGATTGATCCAGGCTGTCGGAGAAGCGATCACCGACGCTCCTGAGGAACCAGAGCCCGAGCCGGTTCTCTTCGACACCGAGATATTGACCGAGTCAACGAACGAAAGCTCTACCGACCCATCGCGTTGCTACGTCTCGACCGCGATTACGCCAGTCCACGACGAGGCCGGATTCATGAGCTTCGTGCAGAGCGTTGTCGAGACAGAGGGGCCGATCTGCCTCGCGCTTCTGTTGAGCCGGATCAAAGAGACAGGCCTTCCTGGCGTTTCAAAACTTAAGCTGGAGAGGCATATTGCCAGGAACCCCGAACTCTATCGATTTTGTGCGGATGGAATCTACTGCCATGCGGCGCAGTTGCAGATCGTCCGTGACTGGTCTCAGCGTCCCGCCAAGGAGAAGAAGGTCGAGCTGATCACCGAGCCTGAGCTGACTGCTGCGGTGATTGCGACCGTGCGCAACTCGTTCGGAATCACCGAGCGCGAGCTTCCGTCGGCAGCCTTGAAGTTGCTTGGCTTTTCAAGAGCGGTCGGCACCAGCGTCGAGCGTGTGGAAGCAATTGCCGAAAAGCTTCTCCAATCGGGAGAGCTGACGAAAAGCGAGCAAGGCGCCCTCCGCGTACCGCACGCCTAACCGGTGGGCGGTACCCTTCCTATTGGATGCTGATCGCCCTCGTCGCTTCTCTCATGATTTCCCACACTTCCATCGTCGACCGGCCTCCAGTTGCCGGCGGCAACTCGTTCTACTTCCCCAGCCGACGGCCTCTCCAGCCCACACCGCTGGTAAAGCTCCCCATCACCGCCTTTGATCCAAGCGGATGGCTGAGAAAGAGCCTGGAGCTTCAGCGCGACGGACTGACCGGGCACTTGGGCGAGATATCCGTTTGGCTTACCAAGAAGAACAACGCGTGGCTAAACAAGGATGGGAAGGGCGACTACGGATGGGAGGAAGTGCCCTATTGGCTCCGTGGCTACTCGCGAATCGCCTACGTGCTGCGTGACCCGAAGATGCTCGATGAGACGAAGTTTTGGATCGAGGGCACCCTCGGCAGTCAGCGCGAGAACGGCGACTTCGGTCCGATCCACAACCATAGCAAAGGATTTCGTGATCTATGGGCTCAGATGCTGATGCTGCAGGTTCTGCAGTCTTGGTACGAATACAGCGGCGACGAGCGGATCCTGCCGTTCATGACCCGCTACTTCAAGTGGGAACTGATGATCCCGGATGACCACTTCTTGAAAGACTATTGGGAAAACAGCCGCGGCGGCGACAACCTGGCGAGCGTCTACTGGCTCTACAACCGGACGGGCGATTCGTTCCTGCTAGAGCTCGCCACAAAGATCGACCGCAACACGGCTGACTGGCGGCAGCTCGGCGACTTGCCAAACTACCACAACGTGAATATCGCCGAATGCTTCCGCGAGCCGGGCACCTACTACCTGCAGAGCGGAAAGCAGGAGGACCTGGAGGCGACCTATCGCGATTTCGACTTTATCCGCGAGAAGTACGGCCAGGTTCCGGGCGGGATGTTTGGCTCCGACGAAAACTGCCGGCCGGGCCACGACGATCCGCACCAGGCCGTCGAGACATGCGGAATGGTCGAGCAATTAGGTTCGAACGACTTGCTGATGCAGATCACCGGCGACCCGAAGTGGGCGGCGAACAGCGAGGACGTTGCGTTCAACACTCTTCCCGCGGCGTTCACCTCGGATTACAGGGCGTTGCGATATCTGACCGCTCCGAACATGGCCGTGAGCGATGCCAAGAACCACTCCCCCGGCCTGGACAACGGCGGGCCGTTTCTGCTCATGAACCCGTTCAGCAGCCGCTGCTGCCAGCACAACAGCTCCAGCG
The DNA here is from genome assembly GCA_035550555.1 of Fimbriimonas sp. GTDB lineage: Bacteria > Armatimonadota > Fimbriimonadia > Fimbriimonadales > Fimbriimonadaceae > Fimbriimonas. The sequence continues at coordinate 15,683 of DASZPA010000443.1, read as the reverse complement.
CGTGGGTTAACTACTTGGAGGGAACTTGGCAGGCCACGCAAGACAACGGCTTGGCCGCAATCCATTTCAGCGGGGGCACGGTCACTGCGAAGGTTGGCTCCGGCGATCAGGTAACCATCACGACGACTACGAAGTATCCCTTCGACGAGTCGGTCAAGATGGTCGTTAAGACGCACAAGCCCACCGACTTTCCTCTTTACGTTTTGATTCCCGACTGGGCGAAGGGTGCGACGGTGGAGGTTCCTGGCGACAGGATCGATGCCGAGCCGTCGAAGTACGTCTTGGTGCACCGCACTTGGTCCGACGGTGACATGATTTCGATCCATCTGCCGATGCACCCGAGCGTCCACACCTGGGACCAGATGAAGAACTCGGTCAGTGTCAACTATGGACCTCTCACTTTCAGCCTTAAGATCGATGAGGAGTTCAACCGCGTCGACGGCCTCAAAACGACTCAGGGGGACGCTGGATGGCAGCCAGGCGCCGACCCCTCGAAATGGCCGACTTACGAGATCCTGCCGAAGAGCCCGTGGAACTTTGGCTTGGTCCAGAAGCCCAGCTTCAAAGTGATCAAGCGTTCGTGGCCGACCGACGACAATCCGTTCACGCTACATGGCGCCCCGCTGGAGATCGTAACGGAAGGCAAGGAGATCCCGTCCTGGCAGCTCGACCAGAACGAGTTGGTGGCGATCTTGCCGAAAAGCCCGGTGGCAGTCTCGACCCCCATGCAGAGCCTCACTCTGATTCCGATGGGAGCCGCGAGGCTGCGTATTTCGGCTTTCCCGACGGTGCGATAGGTGGTCGAGGCTCGACGGATGAGATCATCCAAGCGGTTCTTTTAGCGCCATAACCTTCATCACGTCTTCACCACGCTTTCACTACGCGTTCATCTGCAAGGGAAAGAATGTTGCATCCCAGCGAGGGGACCTTCTCTATGAACGAGCAACAGAACATTTCAACCATTCAGGACATGTACGCCGCCTTCGGTCGGGGCGACGTGGATTCCATTGTTTCGAAGCTGTCACCAGACGTCCAGTGGCACAGCTACCTCGATCCCGCAGTGCCGTGGGCGGGCAGCTTCAACACCACCAAGGAAGTCCCGAACTTCTTCAAGGCGATCTACGAATCGGTCGATGTGCAGAGCTTCGATCCCGGCGAGTTCATCGCCAACGGAGACACGGTCATCTCCATCGGCACATTCGGCAGTACCGCCAAATCCACGGGCAAGTCCACCCTCGTGAAGTGGATTTTCGTTTGGAAGTTCCGCGACGGAAAAGTAACTTCCTACGAGCAGTTCCAAGACTCAAAGCTCGCCAAGGCTTTCGTAGCCTGAGCTAACACCGAAACGGCGCCGGCTCTCCGACGTCAGTCGAAACAGAGGAAAGACTGATGAAATTGCATTGGAGTGTCGGCGTTCTTCTTTGTCTCTCGGCCATTGGCGCGCTCGGTATGACGAGACATGCCAGGAAGACGTCGGTGAATGGCGTCGGGTGGTTCGACTCGTTCGACGACGCGCTGACTCAAGCAAGGCAAGAGCACAAACCGATCCTGCTTCTCAGCATGTTCGGCCGCCTTGATGAGGAGCTGCCCTGCGCAAACGCACGCACTCTTCGCGCAACGCTTTTTAAGGACCCAGGCTTTAAGCAACTGGTTACGCGGGATGTGATTCCAGCTTGGGAGGAAGTCCGGGCCGTTCCCCACGTGACGATCGACTTCGGTGATGGCCACAAGTTGACGCGGACCGTTCGTGGCAATGCGGTGATGTACTTGTGCAACTCGGATGGCAAGGTTGTCGACGCCTATCCGGGAATCTACACACCGAAGGACTTCATGCCGGCGATCCACGAGTCGATTGACAAGTTAACCCATACGGATGCAAAGCATGTTATCGACTATCACGAGCAACGAGGTTCGATGATCGCGGTAACGGCAACGACGATGAGCAAGGCGATGGTGGAGTCTCCCACCCTTAATCTGATCGGAGCAAGACCTATTCCGGGCGTGCGGACACCGATACCTCCAGACCAACTCGACCCCGCGCGCATCAACTTCCTTCGAGCGGCGTCGAGGATCAACGACATGAGCCTTACGCCGATGACGCCAGATGAGACGGTTGCGCGCATCACTGGTCAGCCTATGGCCATGCATGAGCCGGCCGTGCTGCCTCAAGAAATCATCGACCGCGACTCGCAGGTGAATATGACTCGGACTCGCGCCGTCATCCATCTCTGGCTAGGTTCCGAGAAGGCGCTGCCCACTCCCGAAGAGGCGCGTGAAACGGTCTTGGAGACCATCCTCAAGATTCCCTACAAGGACCCCTACTTCGGCTTGCGCGACGTGGTCTTGCCCGGCACGCCCAACTAGAGCACCGTCGGGAAGATCTCTTCGAACAGATCCAAGTCCTCGCTCCTCCCGATCGTGATCCTCACGAGCCGATCCAGGGGCGGGGCGCTGGGCTTCCGCACGAAGACGCCCTTCTGCAGAAGGGAATTCAGAACAGCCTCCGCCTTCTCTCGGGTGCCAAAGTCGATCGCGACAAAGTTGGTTGCCGACGGCAAGGTCTCAAACCCGCATGTAAGGGCCACTTCCCGCAGCCTGCGGCGGCCTTTCGAAGTCTCCGCGACCACATGATTCAGGTGCCGGTCGTCCGACAGCGACGCTAGCGCCCCGGCTTGAGCGACCGCATTGACTCCGAAGTGGAGACGGATCTTGTCCAGCTCCCGAATGTGGGAATCGTGGGCGATAACATAGCCGATACGCGCCCCGGCCATTCCATACGCTTTGCTAAAGGTGCGAAGTCGAAGCACTCCGGGGTCTCCGCCGGAGATCTTTGGCAGCGTACCGACCGGCGCGAAGTCCGAATACGCCTCGTCGAGAAGCAGCACGCAATCGTGCGGCAGCGCCTCTCGTAGGCGGGCAACTTCCAGTGCGCCTAAGAGTGCTCCAGTCGGATTGTCGGGATTTGCCAGATAGACCAATCGGGCCTTGCAGTGGCGAGCCTCCTCTGCAAGCGCTTCCACGTCCGGAGCGTCATTCCGGTAGGGCGCCTTTCGAACGTCGGCGCCAGCCCCCAGGGCAGCGAAGTCGAACGTCGGATACGTGCCCACAGAGGTGACGACGAACTCGCCGGGAGCGACAAAGAGCCTGGTTGCAAGGGAGAGCAGCTCGTCGATGCCGCTCGCCACACAGACGTTGTCCGCACGGATGCCAAAGCGTTCCGCAAGCGCATGGCGAAGCTCATAAGACTGCGGATCGCCGTAATGAAAGGACGTGGCTGCCCTTTCTCGCATCGCTTCGATAGCAGCCGGACTCGGGCCGAAAAGGCTCTCATTGGCGCCGAGCCGCAGGTGAAACCTAACTCCTAACCGCTTCTCAAGGGCTTCCGGCGCTTCGAAGGGCACCATGGAAGGGATCGACGCGACGATCCGCGAGTAGCGATGGCCGGAGGAGTTGTCGGACAATCCGCATTCATTATCGCAATCTCGTTCCGGCTTGGTCTAATGTAGGAACATGTTGGTCTGCTACATCGGCCTCTTGCTTCAACCGAAAGGGCGACCGAGTTTGCGCGATCTTGCGTATGGACGCGGAGCCTTTGAAGGTCGCCACTCCGACCTATACGTCATGGCGATGAATGCTGACGGCTATAACTGCGCTCATTTCCCCGTTGGAGTTTCCTCCCGCCGTTACTTGGTCGATTTCGGCGTCGGACACGATCTAACCTTGCAGGTCTTGCGAAACGGGGCGCCAAAAGACATTTGGCGACTGAAACTTGACGTACTCACCACAAAGGCGAAAGGCACAGGGACGCTGGGCAAACTCTTGGCCAAAAGAGGTCTGCAAGTTGTATCGAGTCACCTTACAAGGGCTCAAAAGGCTGCCCTCAGTGCAAACGTAAACTTTGTGGGATACAACCTTGGGGCAATCGTCGAAAACCTCTGGGTTGGATTTGTGGAGAAGGATGGCACCGAGCAAACGCCGCTGAGGTATGGGGATCCCAATCCGATTCGTCTGAAGCGACCGTTCTGTCCCATCCCTGCGGAAGAGTCCCGCCTCTTGGGTTTCGGAGCCAAGGAGTGGCATGGCCAGACCAAGATCAACATCATTCAGCCGTAGCCAAATAGAATCCTTTACCGACCTGCGGATTGCCCAGGTTTGTCACTTCGATCCCAGCCCGCTTCAATCAGGTCCCACTCCTCTTTGCTCAATCGGAGCCCTTCTTTCGCCGACTGCTTAAGATCCCTAATCTCTTGGTGAAGCGCCCGCAGGCCCTTCAACGCCGTGCGGCAGTTGACGCAAGTCAAGATGTGAAAGTCCGTGTACCACTTGGCGGGCCCAGCTAACGTGCCATCCGATCGACGGCTGACGAGCGTCTCCATATGCTTGCATGGGTGGAGCTCTTCAGGCAAGTCGGCGATAGGTGGTAGTTGGTTCATGAAATGATTCCCCGGGCTTGCGCATAGGGTTTGAGAAGTGTATAGAGACGGAGCCGGGCGCGGGCCAGACGCGAACGGACCGTGCCGATTGGGATCTGAAGTATCGCGGCTGCCTCCGCATATTCGAGCTGTTCAACGTCAACGAGCACCACACAAGCGCGCTGATCTTCAGGAAGAGCGTTGAGCGCCGCCTCCAGCGGCTCGTCGAGGGTCGAATCCACTAATTCCTCCTGCCCAGCCGCCACCGAAGGGATCAACCCAGAAGCTTCGCTCTCCAACGTCGCCACGTCCAAGCCGGCTTCCCACTTTCGCTTGCGGTTGTACTGATTGATAAAGCGATTGGTAAGAACTCGCAACAGCCAAGGGCGGGCATGGGGACCGTCTGGCAGCTCGCCTCTTGTGAACGACGTGTACCCGGTGATTAAGACGTCCTGTACCAGGTCTTTGGCCCAATCCAAATCGCCTCCGGAGAGTCTCATCGCGTAGCGCAGAAGATCGGCCTCCAGCGCGTGGGCAATCCGGGAATAGCGCTCCTTCGTCTCGTTTTGGCTAGCGTTCCGTTCGACCATATCAGCCTGCCAATCGAACAAACAAGATGCGAGGGAAAGTTCCACTCTCCAGCGCGAGCCTCCATAGGAAGTTTCGCCACCTGCTCGAGCTTGCCGTTCCCAATCTCTCATCAGTGCAGTGGGAGAGGTCTTCTGAAGCACCGGACGTGCGATTCATAGGCATCCTAGGGTGGAGCAGCGAAGCTGCGGGAAACCCCAGAGAAGCTGCAGGCGAGTTCAACGGACTGCAAGTCCCTGCAGTTTTTGAGACATCTTCCATGGATCGGACCTTCGACCCCTTGGATACCGGACGGTGTCTAGCCTGGGGTTACGCCGGCTTCGCCGCTCCGCCCCAGGCTGCACATGAATGGCACCTTCGGCGCTGGAAACTCGCGTTGCCAGATGTGGGCCTTGACAGGCCCTTCGAAGTAATCATTGCGGCCGACAACCCTCCCAGAATCAGCTCATGAGGAACTTCCTTTGCTAACCGGTTTGTCTTGGGTGCGTTAGACAAGGATGATCGGATGAATCTTTATCGCCGCCTCTTCACCGCGCTTGTTTTCGCAGCCGCTCTTAGCGCTATCCCTCAAGTCGGGCAACGGATGAATGTGAAGGCGCCGGAATTCGTTGGCGGCACATGGCTGAACACGGACAAGCCGCTTGATCTTGAGTCCCTGCGGGGTAAGGTCGTGCTCGTTCACTTTTGGACGCTGGACTGCATCAACTGTCAGCACAACCTGCCCTACATCAACAAGTGGCAGAAGCAGTTCGGCGAGGACAAGGATTTCCAGATCGTGAGCATCCACACGCCTGAGATGGAATCGGAGAAAGAGCCACTGAGGCTCAAAGAGGCGATCAAGAAATGGGGCATCGAGTATCCAGTGCTGGTAGACAACGACCACAGGAACTGGGAGCGCTGGCACCAGGATTGCTGGCCAACCGTATATCTGGTCGACAAGAAGGGCAAGATCTGGGGCGGCTGGCGTGGTGAGCTAGAGTATCGGAACGCCGGAGGCTTCGCCAAGCTGACGTCTGGAATCAAAGAACTCTTGGCCGAGAAGTAGGAGGCCTAGAGCAGCAGCTTCGCGAACAGGGCGTCGAAAACGATCCCTGCGCTGGCGTTGCCGAGGATTCGTCGGTGGGCCTCCGCCACTTCTTGTGCCCACTCTGCGGGCAAGCCCGGCTCGCGAGTAAGGACGAGCGCGAACAGGGCCAAGGCTTCGGCGTTGGCGGCCCGTTGGCCGCCTTCCTTGCCCTCCAGCTTTTCGGCCATTCCCCGGAACTCTTCGCTTGCGGTGAGTGCCGAGGAACCCGGTTTGCCCACCAGACTTCGGGCGAAGTGAGCGATGGCACGATAGTGTTCAAGCGACTTCGCCATCTGCTTAAGCCTGCCGGGCGCGGATTCCGACAGCACGAAGTCAAGGTCGGAAGCGCTTGGAAAAACCTGCTTGAGCTCTTCCTTGGTGGGCAAGGAGCACGCCGTGGCGAGGCAACGGGAAAGGATCGTCGGCCGAACTGCGCCGATCGACGGCGTCGTCAGAATCAGCTTCGTGTAGGGATGAGGCTCTTCCAAGGTCTTGAGAAGACTGTTGGAAGAGGTCTCGTTCATCCGGTGCGCGTCGGAGATAAGGACAACCTTGTGGCGCGACATCACGGGCCCCGTTCGAAGGAAGTGGAACATCGGGATTGGATCGTCTTCTTTGGGGTTGGGCGCCGCTTCGAATTGCTTGGCCAGGATCAAGTTTCCCGCGCCAATCGGCGCGATCACCAGCAAGTCTGGATTGGTGTTGCGGCTAAAGGCTCCGCAGGCTTGGCAAGTCTCGTCCGCACCCGTGCTCCGGTCAGGGTTTTTGCAGAGCCAGTATTGGGCAAGAATCCGCGCCAACTCCTCTTTGCCCGAGCCCTCGGCGCCGTAAAAGAGAACGGCATGCATGCCCGATTCGCGCTCCATGAGCCGTTGGACGACCCGTTTGGCCGACTCCAATCCAACCAAACCGTTCAGCTTAGAAACGGAGGAACTGTTCAACGTTAAGAACGAACATTACCGCGCCGCCGACTGGAACCTTGACTGGACTCGGAATAAACGCTCCCGGTGGCGCTGCTTCGAAGGGCATCACATTCACCAGCTGTTCCCGGCTTTGGCAGTTCTGGCCAATCAGCTTCTCCAGTCCAGGCAGGTCCGCCTCTTCCACGCCGATCAGGATCGTTGTATTTCCCTCGCGCAGAAATCCCCCCGTCGAGCCGATCACCGTGAATTTGAATCCCGCCTTGACCAGCTCGTCCGTGATCCGGCTCCGGTCCCGGTTGTGAACAATGCAGACCGCTAGCTTCACGAAGCCATTATAACGATCTGAGGCGAAGAGACTCAAATTCTTGCGTCCGGCGCGATATATACACGCAAGTAATTGCTGAGACAGTAACAATTCTAATGTAATATTCTTGTTAACAAAGTCTTGACAGTGCGCCTGTAATATGGCGATCATGCGTCGACGAGCCTTTACCCTAATCGAACTTTTAGTCGTTATCGCCATCATCGCGATCCTCGCCGCCATTCTCTTCCCCGTCTTTGCGCAGGCCAAGCAGGCAGCCAAGAAGGCGACGTCCATCTCCAACCAGAAGCAGCTCGGTCTCGCGATCATGATGTACGCGAACGACTACGACGACATGTATCCGCGCCGAGACGGATGCACGCTAAACGACTCGTTCAACACGGTCTACAACAACCAGCCCGCCGGTACGAACCCGTATCCCTTCTGCAACGGCGCGCCTGGAACCGCGGGCGCCTATGCGTTCCGCGACAACCACTACGAGTGGGGCAAGTGGGTTCTTCCTTACGTGAAGAGCACCGCGCTCTTCTTCCATCCCGTGATCGAGAAGAGTCCCACTGGCTGGCTGGAGGGCGAGTTGGACGGCGGCTACGCTCTGAACCTGGCCATAACCGGCTCTCTGAACCTCACTAACGGTGGTTTGGGCGGCGCCTACGCGAACTATGGCAACCGCGTCTCATGGCTGGGCGGTTCCACGACCTCCGTAGGCACGCCCGCCGATACGATGCTGATCATGGAACAGACGCTGATCTCCGTGGTCGGCGGCTACGAGGGCGGTACGACCTCGAATCGAAAGACACTGACCTACTATCCGCTCGCCGTCAAGGAGCACTGGCAGGCGTACTTCTACAAACCGGGCGGCTCCGGCCCCTGCGGCGAGCAGGACAACGTGCTCGATCCGACGGCCGCTCCCTTTGCGGAGACGGTGCCGCTCAGCTTCTGTGACGGCCACACGAAGGCTATGGCAGTCGGGCAGTTCCTTGCGAACACGCCGACCGCCGAGCAGTACGGCGTGAGCCTGGGCGGCACAAACCTCTGCCAACTCGGTCAGGCGGCCTACTATGGCAGTTCGAACGCCGCTCCGCAATGGACGCAGCCGTGGCCGATGTGGGGGCTTCAGTAGTGGCAAAAGCCCTCTTTCTGCTTGCAGTGCTGGTCTTGACCGCTACCCTTGCCGGATGCGGCACGGGAGATATCTCTTACGATCAGCAGCAGGCGAAAAAGGACGCCTTGGACAAGGTGGCAAAGAAGGTCGAAGGACCGAACTTCGTTCAGCGTCCTCAGTAGGAGTCAGTGGGTGGCCATGCCGCCACCCACTCTCTGTTTGGCCCGACCCGTCAGGTGCGACAGCGTCGATCAGGTAACTGGGGTCTCAGGAGACCAACTCCTCGACGAACTTCCCTACCCAGGGCTCGTAGCGTCGCCACCGGTCCACGGAGGTTGAGTAGATCGGCTGGCGAACCTGCCACAGGCTGGGAGTGATCACGCTCCTGACGTTTCTCTCATGGTGGAGCACGGCTTCGTCCCACTCCACTCCGACAAACTCCAACATTCGCCGGGTCTGTGCTTCGCGGTCTCGGACGAGATCCTCGTACCGCACTTCCAAGAACCTGTCGGCTGGCAAGATCTTGCGCCAGTGCTCCATCAGCCGCCGATACTCCCGGTAAGCGAACGCGATATTGGAAAAGTCGTACGCGTACTCGACGGGAACCCGGTTCGGGGTCGCAAAAATGGAGACACATGTGTCCATCGGATCGCGGCGCATGTGGATAAGGCGGGCGTTCGGCAGCGCCATGTGGATGGGACCCAACAACTCATAGTTCGCCGGCATCTTGTCGGTGACGTGGCGAGCGCCCGGCGCCATGTCTCTGAGAGTGTTCACGTACTTGGAGGCGAGCGGCGGCAATGTGGAAGCATCGAAGCGAAATCCGCTCTTGCCAAACATCGTTGGTCGCGCCCTGGGCCAAAACCGCTGCTCGCCGGCGGGGCCTATCTCGGGATGGGAGGAGAGGATCTGCTCAGCCAAGGTCGTGCCTGACCGCATCATTCCCACGATCAGGATCGGAAGGTCGCTCGAGCTCTCTCCGGCAGCAAGCTCGCCCGAAAACGTCTCGATAAGCCAATCGATCTCTTTGGAATAGGCATGACGGTCGAAAACCTCGTCCCCAAACTTGATCTTCCGAGCCAGACGGTTCGCCTCGGTGAACTGGACCCAGGCTTTCTCGTATTCGCCCAAGCTCTCGTAGGAGCGTCCGAGAGCGTAATGGAGGAAGTCGATTTCCCGCGGCGGCAAGCCTCCTTCAGAGGTCAGACGCTCCATCGTTTCGACCAGACGCCGGTCTTTCTCTTTGATCTTGTTGTTGAACGCGTACGCGAAGTACGCGAATCCCTGGTCGGGTTCGAGCTGCATCGATTTGACCAGGTGCTCGTTTGCCTCGTCGAATCGGCCCACGGACTGGAGCCTCATGGACAGAAGAGCGTGCGCTTTGGCGTCGTTTGGGTTGAGCGCGAGCGCTTTGCGCATCTGGTCTTCGGCTTGAACGGTCCGCCCGTTCTCCGCCAACGCATTGGCGAGCAGCAGGTGGGCCTCGACATTCTGGGGCGCCAACGACAGCGCGCGGCGCGCGGCATCTTCCGCGACCTGCGGCTCGGTGAGGCTGATCATCGTCTGGCCCAGTCCAAGAAACGACTCGACCGACCGAGGATTCCTCGCGAGGGCGAGGTCAAAGGCCTTCGCGGCCTCCTCGTCTTGCCCTAACATATAGAGCGCGGTTCCCAGGTTGTGGTGGATCTGCGCCATTTCGGGCCGCGCTAAAGCCGCTTTGCGGAAAGCCTCCGCAGCCTCCTCCAATCGAAGAGCATCCAAAAGGCAAAGCCCAAGATTGTTCAAACCGAACGCGTCGGTGGGACGGATCTTCAGCGCTACCTGTGCAAACCCGATCGCCTCGTCCGTCTTGCCACCTCGCCGACTCAGGAGCGACAGCCAAAAGGCCGCCTCGAAAGAGTTGGGATCGGAGTGATAAACCCGTTCCAAATGAGTTCGGGCTTCGGCATCTCTATTGGTCTTCCCGGCAAGAACGCCGAGAAGAAGGTGGGCTTGGACGTTTTCGGCGTCCTTCCCGAGGGCATTCCTGGCAAGGCTTTCCGCTTCTCGCAGCCGCCCCGCGGCGTGAGCCGCATTAGCTGACGCAAGTAGCGACTGGACTTCGTTCGACATGCTTCCCGAAGGAAGTTTATCTTGGGGTCGAGCGCGGATACGCCCTCTTAACAAGCAGGCCGCCCAACTGTTAAGAACGCTGTATCTCTATGACACCGGGTTTGCCCTCGCTGCCCTTCACGGTGATTCGCAGCGGGATGAACTGTTTGATCACCCAGATAGAGGTTAGTAGCCGCTGCGTGATCGAGGAGACGCTGAACCGCACTGGAGCGTGGCCGAAGACGCACGGCACGATGATCTGGTCCGCGAGGTACGCGTCCAGGCACGAGTTCGACTCCATCCAAGAAGCCGCCTCGCGGAACGCCGCTTGCGAGAGCATCTCCACTCGCAAGCCTCGAGCTCCCAACGCGGAACCGCCGCCCATTCCCCGCTCGTACATTGCCGAGACGGTCACGTTGCAGCCGGGACCAGTCGCCGGCACGTCCACGCATTCCACGTCGATAGTCGTCTTGTACTGGTTCGCCAGCGACTGCAGGTGGCTCAACGCGCGGTGGCCGACGGAAGCGGGCAGATTGGAAGTCGTGACGGTGGCAAACATCCCCAGGAACTCGCCTCTCGAAGTCCAGTCGAGGCCGTCCAGGTAGCTGGGCTCGACGTCCAGGGCCACCTCACCGCGGGCCTCACGCCCAAAGGCGGCCTTGTTCAAGGTGGGAATGGCGTAGAGTCCCAGCTTCTTGAGGACTTCGAGGGTCATGCCCGCGAACGCGTCGTATCCCAGGGCTCGCGTACCGAACGTCTCACCCTCGCAAACGACCGAACAGTAGACGCCCGCTCCGGCAAGGATGGGCATGAGCGAGTTCAAGACGATAAGCGCGTTCGCTCCCCGGTTCGACTCGTTGCGAAAGGAGGCGAGCCTGCCGGAGAGGCCTTTCGGCGTTCGGGTGGGAGCAAACTTCACATGGTTGGCTCCAGGAGTAATCCCGGCCATCTCAGCGCCCGTCGACTCGGCAAGCGCGTGCATCAACGTAAGGTCTTCCGGATCAATGCCCGGATGAAGCGTTGCGCCGCGAATATCGGTGACCTCCACCGGCTGGAGCGTCATTGCGCTCATGGTGAGAGCCACCCGAAGCAAAGCGCCGCCGCCCTCCCCATGAGAGCCGTCAATCGTGACTTGCGAAGTGCCGGCGGCCATCCATCCAATGTTAGCGGATCGCTACCGCGTAAGATGGAGGAGAGGTTTGTGATGAAGTTGCTGCTGATGATCTTTGCAGTCGTCGTGGGCGCCCAAAGCCCGTCAACCCCTTCTTACCGAAAGCAGATCGAGGACTGGAGAAAAGCGCAACAGGCAGACCTGCTCAAAGAGGAGGGTTGGCTGAGCGTGGCAGGCTTGGTGTGGCTGACCGACGGACCGAACAGCATCGGCTCCTCCCCATCATGCAAAGTTGTCTTGCCGAAGGAGGCTGCTCCGGCGAACGCTGGAACGCTCACTCTTTCCAAGGGTCAGGTCAGCATCGCCTTTGCGCCTGGGGTCTCGGCGACCATCAATGGTCAGACGGCAACGACGGCCGTCCTCAAGCCCGACGCATCCGGCTCACCCGACAAGGTGAAGATGGGCTCCGTTACGTTTGAAGTGATCGTGCGCGGCTCTCGGACGGGCATCCGCATGTTCGACATGAACTGCAAAGGCCGCAGGGAGTTCAAAGGCGAGAAGTGGTACCCGGTCCGGCCCGACCTGTGTATCGAAGCCACCTATGTTCCTTACCAGGAGCGCCGAACGATGAAGATCACGAATGTTCTCGGAGACGTGCGCGATGCGGAGAATCCCGGCTACGTCGAGTTCACGCTCAAGGGCCATAAGTGCCGGCTGGAGGCGGAAGCGGCGGGTGAGGGATTTTTCTTCAACTTCCGGGACGCTACAACAGGGAAGACCACCTACCCGGCGGGCCGCTTTCTCGATGCGCCGAAGCCGCAAGACGGAAAAGTCCTCTTGGATTTCAACAAAGCGACAAATCCGCCCTGCGCCTTCACGTCTTTCGCGACCTGCCCCCTGCCGCCCCTCGCCAACCGCCTCCAAGTGCCGATCGAGGCAGGTGAGAAGACGTATCACGTCGCGGATTAGGAGCTGTCATCGAGTTCTCTGAGCTGCTGCAAAAACATCGCTCAATCCGGCGCTACAAGCCCGATTCCATCGACCCGGAGCTGATCGAAAGAGTCTGCGCCGACGCTCTCGCCGGCGCCTCCACGTCTGGGAATCTCAACTGCGTCACCATGGTCCTGACGCGGGATCCCGATCGAAAACGCCGCCTGTACGAGCTCCATTTCGAACAACCGATGGTGCTCGAGGCGCCACTTGTCATGACGTTCTGTGCCGACTGGTTTCGAACGCGGGAGTGGCTGCGCCTGCGCGGCGCCCGAGACAATTTCAACAACCTTCTCGGCTACCACGTCGCCGCCTTCGACGCGATCATCCTTGCTCAGAACGTTTGCCTGGGCTTTGAGGCGAACGGCTTGGGGATCTGCTACATGGGCACGACGCTCTCCTCGATGACAGAAATCGCCAGATTTCTAGAGTTGCCCGACACATGCGTTCCAGTCACCACGATTGTGGTCGGCTACCCGGCCGAGGAGCCCTCTCAGCGCGACCGCCTGCCCGTCGGCACGTTTTTGCACGACGAGGTCTATCGGCCGCTTACCTGCGACGAGATCGAAACGGTCTACGAGCAGCGCGAGGTCCGCGGCTGGCAGCGGTACATGTCGATCCCGGAGCTTAAGGCGCTGATCGAAGAGAGGGGAATTCAATCGCTCGCACAGTTCTATACCAGCGAGGTCAAATACGATCCTGAAACCTTTCGTGAGGACTCCGAGCGGCTCCGGGTCCTCCTGGAAGACAAGCACTTCCTGCCATAGGACTCAAGCGCGGGGGCTACGCACCGCGACGTACGCCTGGCTCGCCGCTAGAACTGCGCGATCAAGTGGTAAAGAGGCCTCCGAAACGCGCTAAAATCCCTCCGCGATGACGCTAGGCCAGATGCTTCGGGAGACTGTCGGCCGATTTGGTGACCGAACCGCTTTTGTCACACTTGGCAAAGAAGCCATTTCGTGGAGCTACCAGGAGGTCTTTACTCGTGTGAAGGGCTTCGCGGTGACTCTGAGAGCCTCGGGCCTTACTCGAGGCGACCGCGTGTGCATCGTTTCTGAGAACTGTCCCGAGTGGGCTCTGTTCGATTGGGCATGCCAGTGCCTGGGACTCGTCGTCGTGCCGATCTATCCGACCCTGCCTGCCGACCAGACGCGATATATCGTCCAAAACTGTGGTGCGGCCATGGTGGTGGGGGGCGCCGAGGACCAGCTCAAGAAGGTCGCCGGAATGGAGGGCGTGCGAACCATCTTGCTGAAAGGGCCCGGCTCCCTGACAGAGCAGGCGGCGATCCGAGAGTTCGATTCGGGCGAGTTCAATGCGGAGATCGACGCCGGCCTGACCGACGCGCCCTCCACGATCATCTACACCAGCGGAACTACCGGTACGCCCAAAGGCGCCGTCATGCCAAACCGTGCGTTTGTCCATGTGTGCCACACGGCCAAGGGCCATATTCACCTGACCGAGAACGATAGGTTCCTCAGCTTTCTTCCAATGTCGCACGTTTACGAGAGGGTTGCGGGACAGTGCCTGCCCGTCTCACTGGGGGCGACGATCTGCTACTCCCGCGGCTTGGCGTCCCTTGCCACGGAGATGAAGGAGTATCGCCCGACGATCATGCTAACGGTTCCGCGGTTTCTGGAGAACCTGCGCGAAAGGATCTTGAGCTCGGTCCAAAAGGATAAACCCTTGAGACAGAAGCTTTTTCATCTGGCCCTGAGCCAAGGCGTGAAGAAGGCGAAGGGACAGTTCGCTCCGTTGTTTCCCATTCTCGACAAGCTGGTTGGAGCCAAGGTTCGAGAGCGGACGGGGGGCGAGCTCCGATACTTCGTCTCGGGCGGCGCCGCGCTCGAACCCGTGGTCGCCGAGTTCTACATGGCGGTTGGGCTGAACGTTCTTCAGGGCTACGGTCTCACAGAGACATGCGGAGGCACGTTTGTGAACAGGCCCGAGAACAACAAGTATTGGACCGTCGGCGAGGCGCTCGATATGGAGTGCAAGATCGGTGAGGACGGAGAGATCCTCATTCGCGGCGACGCGCTCATGCTTGGCTACTATGAAATGCCTGAAGAAACCGCGCAAGCGATCGACCCTCAAGGTTGGTTCCACACGGGAGACATTGGGGAGTTCGAGGGCAGAAACCTCAAGATCACCGATCGCAAGAAGGACATTCTGGTGCTGGCCAACGGCAAGAACGTCGCGCCGCAGATGATCGAGAACAAGCTGAAGGTTTCTCCCTACATTCAGGAGGCCGTGGTTTTGGGCGACAAGATGGAGTTCTGCGTCGCGCTCATCGTCCCAAACTTTGAGGCGGTACGCAACGCCCTCCACTTAGGCGACGAAGTGGTTCTTAGCGGAAATGCCGAAGCCAAGGCTTTGATCAAAAAAGAGATCGACGCAGTCAATAAGTCGGTGGCCGCCTTTGAGATGGTGAAGAAGCACGCTCTGCTCGACCAGCCGTTCTCGATCGAGTCGGGTGAGATCACTCCGACTCTCAAAGTCAAACGCAAGTTTGTCGAGAAAAAGTTTGCCTCCGTGATCGACGGTCTGCGATAACGGCGGAACTGGCAGCATCATATAGAAGGGCGCAGCTTCTACGTCGGCTCGTGCGGGTAGAAAAAAGAGACCACGCAAGAGAATGTCTGCCGTGGGCGTTGATAGTATTTTGGTTGGATCGTACAAGGGACGCACGAAGATTCGTGAGGGGATGGAGGCTTCATTGTCTCCGCTGGACCGCAAGCGGTTTGCGAAGGCCACAGAGGAGTATCCGCTGGAGCTGGCCTCCGACGGCACGTTCACGCACAAAGTCGTCACGAGAGGCACTTTCGAAGTGTGCGGCGACAGAGTGACCTTCCAGCCCCGCCACTTCAATGGCCTGACGCTCGACTCGATGATTCGGGCGGCCGAAGAAGCAGGGCGAACCTTTGGCTTGGCGTGGCTTTTCAACCCATTCGAGCTGCTCGTTCGCGGTGAGGAGCTGGTCACGCCAGACGAGGGCTCCGCGGTCTACATCGCCTATTCAAAGAGCCTCTGAGCAATCCTTCGGCCCGAGAGGTATGGTTTGCCTATGCTTTTGGAAGG
>DASZPA010000442.1:0-3005 GCA_035550555.1 Fimbriimonas sp. | reverse complement strand
CGCGAAGCTGCCGGAGGGTGTCAGCGTCCGCGCGCCCCAAGTCGCAAATGAGCGGGACTCGGCCCAAGATGCAGAGAACCGGATGCATGATCGCCACCGGTTGTCCTTGGATGATCACCGCCGGAGCAGTGGCCGCAACCTCGGGCGTCTCAAGGCCCATCATGTTCGATAGAAAGTCGATCTCGCGCTTCTGGCCGGTGTCGTCGATGAATCTCACGAGCCCGCTGTTGATGGAGGTCTCGCGGTCGAACGCTGGCTCAATGATGGCCTCCCCTAGGGGGAGTCGGCGGGCACATTCACGGACGGCTTCCTGATCACCAAGAAAGTCGATGTCCTTGCTGGTGAAGGGGCCTTCGCCCTGGAGAGCTTCGACTCGCGAGAGGTATAGCTTGGCCCAGACGTTGATCGCCTGGCCTCCGACCAGAACGACGTTGAGGTCGCCCAGCGCCTTGAGCAGGGCATTAGTCTGTTCTTCCGTGAGCGGAGGAGGATCGGAGGGCGAAGACAGCCCGGCTACCTACTTCGTACGGAGCGGGGCTCGCCCGAAGTGGAGGATTTGGATGCTCCCACTGAGGTTGAGAAACGAGTTCTCATCGCGAAGCTGGACGGGGGTGACCTCGCCGCTCTGAATGCGGCGCCTGTCTTTCTCACGTGCCCGCTGCTTCTCAGCCGCGCGCTCGGAGAGCAAATTCGTCACCCGGTTCATTCCCTAGCCTCTGTAGCTAAGGTATCGGCGATTTTTGGCTATCGTCAAGTGGGCCGCCTTTCTGGGATTGGACGGCGGAGATCTGTGGCGCGGCGCGTCTCTATGTTTTGCAATAAAATCAATGACTTACGATTTTATCCCAGCTGCCCACACCCCCTGCCGTGCTACCCTGCGCCATTAAAGCGCTCTGCTGAGGCAGGGTAGCACGGCAGGGGGTGTGGTCAGCTGGGCCTAGGAGCTACGTGTACCCGAAAGCAAGCCCAGCGGTCGAAAAGCCGCGACCCACTCGGACCGCCGATCCTTGTGCTAGCTCAGGCTCCGCCAGATCGCCTCTTCGCGCATACGACGAACGACGCCGTCAGGACCGGGGAACATCGACGAACCGTGGATGCCCATGTACGAAAGAATCCGAAGCAGGCTCCGGGCTTCAGACCGCGGGAGCGAAAGCTTCCGGATCCAGGGCAACGGGAACCTCGGGGTCAAGTCCTTCGAGAACTCTTTGAACTGACGACGAAGATGGTCGTCGACGGTGACGATTTTTTCACCCCGGGATTGCGTGAATAGACCGCTTTGAGCGTGCATATTCGGATTGCTCGCTAGAGGCGCCACGACAACCCGCAGCTCAAGCTCATTGGCGAAGATTCCGGCGGTCAAGACCGTTTCCTTCAGCGCCCACACCGCAAGCTGCCCCGTCGACTCATGGGCCTTCGGATCGGCCGCGGCGAAGTAGGCAGCCTTTCCAGCGATCCTCGTCCAGTCGAGCAGGCTCGTCGGCAAACCCCAATGTTGAGCCAACGCGAGGATTGGGAGAGCGTCGCTCCTGATCTCGCCTAGATGAGTCACCTCCGGGTATTCGTACGACGCTAATGGGTTGAGGGGAATGCCAAGCCCAGCACCGTCCAGGCCCTTTCGAAAGCGTCCAAGAAGGTCCAACTCGGCGGCCCGACGTTGCAGCCAATCGCCTGACTCGATCCCCTGCTCGCCGGTGATCCCCCATTTCGCGTACGGGTCGACGTCACGCCGATGCGCCGTTGCAAGAAGAGACCACTCGGCCGACGCGTGCCCACGAAAGATCCATTCGGTGGGGTCGGCATGCCAAAAGTCATGAAGGGGGCTCAGAAGCGCCAGAAGCTTCGGCGCAGTCGCGCAGTCGATCTCCTCGACTACCTGATAAATTTCCGTCGCTGCCACTATCCCTTAAGGGAACTATGCGCAGCAGAAAGCTTCAAGAGCCCGTCCCTCCTCACACACCGTCGCCCCGGGCCCAGCGCCGCGACCTTGAGCGCGCCGTCAAGATCATTCTCGTCGGCTACAGCTTCACCAAGACCGACGCTCAAGCGCGAATGGAGTTACTTGAAGCGATCGAGAAAGACAACTGCGGCGTCGACAGTCGAGAGGTCCACTTGGTTCTTGGCCCGAACACAGAGGACCCGAACCATCGGCGCGTCGCTGAACTAGTACGTCCCAGGCTTGGGACCACCCGAGCTAGTTTCATCGACCGCCTCGAACCCGGTCATACTCGGTCAGCGCTGGTCATTCGCCACCCGCCGTTCGCCGAGGACTTCATCGGGGACTACGTACGCAGGGTTCGCTGAGAGTCGACCGGGTGATCGCTACGGACTTTCACCGTGAAGGTCCCCCGCCTCGCGTTCCACCTTGGCGTCGACTGTGCGGCCGGCGCGGAAGGCGTAAGGTCGCTGGTTGTGTCGGTTCTTGTTACTTCAATCCCGGACCCATCAAGGCCTATTTCTGGGAGATGGATTCATGACGAAGATCGCTCTTCTTGCGATCCTTTTGGCGGCCACAGTGCGAAATCATCCTGGCCTGGAGAGACCTGCGTCAGAGGCCGAGTTGCTCCGCGCATATGCGTGGGCTGAATGCATTGCGATGGCTTACCAGAAGACGCCGTTCGGGGCTGATGCCGAACGCAGCGCCAACGTCTACCTCGAAGGTGGTCACGCCGCGGGCGAAGCATACAGTCGCGTTCGCAGGGCGATCCCACATGACCTCGACAAACCGTCCCCGTACGACGGACAGAACTACGCCCTCATGAAATGTCTCGAGTTTTACGAAAGCCCTGACCTGAAAGCGCTCTCGCGGCGTCTGGTGGGTCAAGGAGGCAAGTAGCCGATGAAGGGTACGATTCGGCCGGTGATTATCTAGGAGGCTGTCGGGGTAAGGCGGCCTGAGCGCCGGCGGCCTGGGCAGGAGAAGGATCGACAGCGGATCGGGGTTGTGATCTTCTTCGGAGGTGAGCAAGACGTTCCGGCCGTACTCGCCTGGGCAAGCCTTCCTTCTG
>DASZPA010000441.1:0-1834 GCA_035550555.1 Fimbriimonas sp. | reverse complement strand
GGGCTTGTTGTCCACGTCGGGGGTGGGACCGGCGTTGCCGGTGATGGCTATGCCGTACGTGGCTCCAAGGGCATTTCGGATGCCTTCCGCCAGCTCCTTGGCTGCCTGAGCACTGACCGGCCCGTGTTCTTTGATCGTCTCTTCGCGAACGCCGGCGAGTCTCACTTTGGCAAGGGGCGAATAGACGATGCCTCCGCCAAGGAACGCCTTGCTGGAGCCGTCGACGGTGGTCAGACGGGCGCCCAGTTCCCCTCCCGTCATGCTCTCGGCCACCGCCAGCGTCTCCGAGCGCGCGGTAAGCGCTCGGATGACAGAGTGTTCCAAGGTTTCGTCATCCACTCCGAATACGGCACTTCCCAGTCGAGACCGGATCTCCGTCTCCATGGGGACGATGATCTGCTCCGCCTCTCGGACCGAGCGCGCTCGAGCGGTGAGTCTTAGGTGAACCTCCCCGGTGTGGGCGTAGGGCGCAACGGTCGGCGAATCCGAGTCCATCAGGTCCTTCACCGCATCCTCGACCATGCTCTCGCCCATTCCGACGATGCGGAGGGTGCGGCTGTGAATCACGCTGTCGCCCTCCAGGCGCGAGAGCATCTCCTTGACTGGGCCGTTAGCCATGGGCATGAATTCGCCCTTCGGGCCTGGCAAGGCGACCACGGTCTTTCCGTTCTTCTGCACCCAGAGGCCAGGAGCGGTGCCGTTCGGATTGTCGATGAACTTGCCGCCGGCCGGACGTTGCGCCTGACGTCCAATGGACTCCAGCCACGAGAGGTTGCGGGAAGCGAAGAACTTGCGGAGCTTCTCCTCCATGTCCGGAACGTTCTCCAAAGGCGCCTGCATTGCGGCGGCGATGGCGTCCCGCGTTAGATCGTCCATCGTTGGGCCAAGGCCTCCGATAGTGATGACAATATCCGCCCTGTCGAGCGACTCCAGCAGCGTCATCATCAGCCGATCCCAGTTGTCGCCCACCGTCACCCGCCGCGTGCAGCCGATCCCGCATTCGGCCAAGATGCGAGCCATCACGGGCGCGTGGGTATCGACGATGTGGCCCAGAAGCAACTCCGTACCCACTGAAACAATTTCGGCGGTCATCCTGGAAGCGTAGCTTCCCGCCAAGCGTCTGGTCAAGGACGGGCTTTGTTGCGATGCCCAGGTACCCTGGTAAAAAGATGGCCTTCACGCTTCAGTTGGCTCAAGACCTGGTGGAGGTCGAAGCGGGCGGAAACACGCCCGTATCCGTGACGGTAGTCAACAAGGGCCAAGAAACCGACCGGTACGAGCATGAAATAGAAGGCAACGACGCCGAGTGGAAGGCAATCCCGGTTCCCATTTTCGCCGTGGAGCCAGAGGAAACGCGCACGGAGCGAGTCTTCGTCAAGCCTCCGAGGATGAGCGAAAGCCTGGCAGGCAACTACCCTTTTGTGATTCGGCTTCGCTCGTTGGAATCCGGCGAGCAGAAATCGGCCCAAGGCGTCGTCCACCTGAGGCCTTATCACCACATCAGCCTGGAAATCGATCCCAAGAAGGGCTCGGTCTCTCCGTTTTCGAACCGAAACCAGTTCGAGGTCACGGTGGTGAACCTCGGCAACACGGAGCACACCGTCCAGCTGGTTGGCAGCGACCCCGAAGACGCCTGCACTTACGACTTTGACGGCGATCAGGTGAGCGTCGGACCTGGGCAGCAGAAGGCTGTGGGCGTGGTCGTGACCCCCGCGAGCCATCCGATCTTCTCCAGTGGAAAGCTGATCGGATTCACCGTGTCCGCCCGCAGCGTCGATACTCCCTCCGTTGTCGCGACGGCGCAGGCGCAGTTGGAGCGAAGGAGCCTGATCAC
>DASZPA010000440.1:0-6361 GCA_035550555.1 Fimbriimonas sp. | reverse complement strand
GATTGGACGCAAAGCGAACCTGGAAGCTTAACGTCGATACGTCACGCCGCGATGTGGAGGGATGGAGCGCTGCTCGACTTGAACGATTGCGTGCCATCCGACTCGCCGTACGAGTTGGAGTCGGCCGAGGCGATCAACGACAAGGGACAGATCCTGGTGCAGGCAGGCTCCAAGGACCGCTCCCGCTGGATTCCGACGATCTTGCTCCTGACTCCAACCGCCAAGTAGGTCCTCTTTTCGCAGAGACCATCTTCTTCTTATCGATGCAAGAAAGCGTAAAGTAGGCACTTGAGTGAAATCGTATTTAAGACTGATGCCGACGACGTTGATTGGAATCGCCTGAAGGCAATGCTCATGGCCGACCAGTTCGACAATGGCCGCACCCCAGAGCAGCTCGAGCGGTCGTTTCGAAACAGCACGCATGTTTGCTTCGCGCTCGATCGCGGGGAGATCGTCGGAAAGGGAAGGCTGCTTTCAGACGGGGTCTGCAATGCGTATCTGATCGACCTGTGGACCCGCTCCTCGCACCGAAACCGAGGCATTGCCAGAAGGATTGTCGAGATTCTTTCAAGCAGAGTGGCGGGGCATCACATGTATTTGCAGGCCGATGACGACCTCGTCGGCTTCTACGAGAAGCTGGGATTCTTCCGGCATCCTAACGGAATGGCGAAGGTAATTGGCCATTGGCTGCAGAGCTCGGGCTAGTTGCCACGGGGGATGTGTCGGCGTTGGCCCTTTTCGGAGAAGGTGAGGTGGCGGAATCCAGGACCCCCTCGCGGGCTTCGCCGCTTCAGCCGTGGCTATCAATGGAACGCACGGTTAGGGCTTCCGGATGGGGCTCACAGTTACAATCCGACGAGACCGCAGGGAAAGATGCGTCCTCCAACGTCTTGCGCGATTTGATCCTGTGTGCCGAATGGAGCGACTGCGGACCCACAATTCCCAGGCGGCGTGTAGTCTAGTAGCCAGATATGCGCTCCTTTGCCGTTCTCTCCTTTTTCGCTGTGCTTGGTGCGGTTGCCTCAGCGTCCGGCCCTAACGAGGGCTATTACATGCAGCCGACGATCCGCGGCAACACGATCGTGTTCGTATCACAAGGCGACCTGTGGAAAGTGGGCGCCAACGGTGGTGAGGCGACTGCGATCACGAGCCACGTCGCACCGGCGTCGCACCCGGCCCTATCACCCGACGGCAAGACAGTTGCCTTCACCGGAACCTACGACGGCCCGCGCGAGGCTTACACGTTGTCCATGTCGGGCGACGTCCCCCAGCGGATCACGTTTGAAGGCGACGTCGCGGTCGACGGTTGGAGTCCCGACGGAAAAGTGATCGCTTCCACAGCACAGCACTCGGGGTCGCCGAGCATCCAAGTGGTCTTGGTAGATCCGAAGACTCGAAAGGAAACTCTGGCGCCACTCGCCGAAGCGAGCGATGGCGTCTATGATCCAACTGGCAAGACGCTCTTCTTCACTCGGCTTCCATTCCAGGGCAGCAGCACCAAACGGTACCAGGGCGGGGAGAACCAGAACATCTGGAAGTACACAGACGGTGCAGCGGAGGCCGTTCCGCTGACGAAGGATTTTGCCGGCACCAGCAAGACACCGATGTGGTGGAACCACCGCATCTACTTTCTCAGCGACCGTGACGGCGTCATGAACTTGTGGTCGATGGACGGGGATGGCGGCTCCCTGAAGCAGCTGACCCACTACACCGACTGGGACATCCAGAGCGCCTCGATGGACGACGGCAAGATCGTCTACCAACTCGGCGCCGATCTTCACTTGTTCGATGTCGCAAGCGGGCAAGACAAGATGCTCCACATCACTCTGGCGTCCGATTTCGACCAATCCCGCGAGAAGCCGGTCGACAACCCGATGGCCTACCTCACGAGCGTCCACATCGCGCCCGACGGATCGAAGATCGCGCTAACGGCGAGGGGCCAGGTGTTCGTTGCGCCTGTAGAGGACGGCCGATTCGTTGAGATCACTCGGAAGCCGGGCGTTCGATACCGCAACGCGATGTTCACTTCGGACGGCAAGTCGGTTCTGGTTCTCTCGGATCAGACCGGCGAGACGGAGTGGTGGAAGTATCCGGCCAACGGCGTCGGTGTGCCAGAGCAGATCAGTCACGGCGCAAAGGTGCTGGTGAACGGGGGCGCGGTCTCGCCCGACGGCAAAATGCTGGCGTACGAAGACAAGAACCAGGTCCTTTGGGTCTACGATTTCGGCACCAACAAGTCGACGCAAGTGGTGGCCTGCAAAGACGGTGACCCCACCGACTTTCGCTGGTCGCCGGATAGCCGATGGCTGGCCTATACGCTGCCCACCTTCACGTTCAACCGCGTGATGGTGTATTCGGTGAAGGACAACAAGAGCACGGCCGTGACGACGGATAGGTCGGACAGCGAGAACCCGGCATGGTCGCCGGACGGCAAGTGGCTTTACTTCGTTTCGGAGCGAACGTTCCACTCGTTGGTTGGCGCGCCGTGGGGTTCGCGGCAGCCGGAGCCGTACTTCGACAAGCAGTCGAAGATCTATCTCGTCTCACTGCAGAAGGGGCTCAGATCGCCGTTCCAAGAAGGCGACGAACTGTACAAAGAGCCGGACGCCAAGAAACCGGACGCCAAGAAAACGGACAAGGTGCAGGTCGATATCGACTTTGACGGCATCATCGATCGCGCGCAAGAGGCGCCGATCCCGGCTGGCAACTACAGCGACTTATACGCGGCCGAGGGCAGGATCTTCGCGCGGAGCAGCACCGTCGGGGCCGGCTCGAACCTCATCGTGGTCGACGTGAAGAATGAGGACGTATCTCCCAAGGTGCTCGTCCCCGCCGTCGGCGGGTTCGAGTTGTCGGCCGATGGCAAGAAGCTTCTCATCCAGAAGGGGGGCCACTTCTACTCGGTCAATGCCGCCGACAATGTGTCTCTTGATAAGCCGGTCGACCTTTCTGGCTGGACGTTCTTTATCGAGCCGCGCGAGGAGTGGCGGCAGATCTTCACCGAGGCTTGGCGGCTGCACCGCGACTACTTCTATGACCCGAACATGCACGGCGTCGACTGGAACGCGCAGCTCGCAAAGTACCAACCGCTTGTCGACCGTGTCCGCGACCGCTCAGAGCTCAACAACGTCCTATCGCAGCTCGTTGGCGAGCTCTCGACGCTGCACACGTTCGTGGTAGGTGGAGACACCCGCGGCACGACGGGCCACGTTCAAGATGCTTCGCTCGGCGCAAGCCTGGTGCGTGACGAGAGCGGGGGAGGCTACCGAGTCAACCGTCTCTATCACGCCGATCCCGACTACCCTGAAAGTACGCCCCCGCTGCTCAAGCCCGGTGTCGATATGGGAGTGGGTGATGTGATCATATCGATCAACGGGGTGAGCACGCTCAGCGTCCCGAACATCGCAATGCTGCTGCGGAACAAGGCCGGCAAGCAGGTTTTGCTTCACGTCAAGTCGAGCGGGAAGGAGCGCGACTGCATCGTGACGCCCATGAGCGAGGGGGCATTCAACGACCTCCGCTACACGGATTGGGAGCTCTCGCGGCGGCATGAGGTCGAGACGGCGAGCAACGGGAAGATCGGCTACGTTCATCTTCGGGCCATGGGGGCCGGAGACATTGCGACGTGGGAACGCGACTTCTACCCCGTGTTCGACCGCCAGGGGCTCATCATCGACGTCCGCAATAACGGCGGCGGAAACGTGGATAGCTGGATCTTGGAGCGTCTGCTTCGAAAGGCGTGGCACTACTTCCAGCCGAGGGTCGGTGAGGCCTCCTGGAACATGATGTGGGCCTTCCGCGGCCATGTGGTGGTCATCTGCAATGCCGGCACCGCTTCGGACGGCGAGGATTTCACCGAGGGCATCAAGCGCCTGAACATCGGCAAGGTCATCGGCACCCGAACCTGGGGCGGCGAGGTCTGGTTGTCGTTCGACAACACACTCGTGGATAACGGCATCGCAAGTGCCGCCGAACTCGGTCTGTACGGTCCCGAAGGCAAATGGCTCATCGAAGGGCACGGAGTCGATCCGGACATCGTCGTGGATAACCTCCCTCACGCCACGTTCCTCGGCAAGGACGCTCAGTTGGAGGCAGCAATCGACTATTTATCGAAGGAGATCAAAGACCACCCGGTGCCGCCGACACCGACGCCGAAGTATCCGGACAAGTCTTTCCATCCAAAGAAGAGCGGCTGAACGCGAGTTGTGAGTTTGTAAGTTTGTGAGAGGGAGTCTTTAGGTGTCTCACTCTTACCAACTTGTAAACTGGCCAACTTACAAACTCTGACTCAGCGCCGGGAACGGCGCGGAGTCGAGGAGCTTGATTCCCGTCCCCTGAGCGTGCTCGTTCGACTCGTTTACGAAGAGGATGAAGATGACCGTCGCGACGAACGCGAGTCCGGCGGCGACTTGGAACATGGCGGGCAGACCGTATTTGTCCGAGATGAAGCCCATGAGGCTCGGTCCGATCGCTCCGGCCGCGGCCGTTACCAACGAGAGCTGACCTTGCAGAGCGCCGCGCGTGCGATGGTCTGCCTGGTCGTTGACGAACGCGATCGCCACGGCCCCGACGATCCCGAAGTTGAATCCGTGCAGCGACTGGGCGCCAAGCACCCACCATGGGCTGGTTGCCACGGAGTAGAGAAGGAGACGAAAGGGAAGCAGTACGTACGAGACGGCCAAGACCGGCCGGCGGCCGTAATGGTCCGAGTAGGCGCCAGAGATCCGCATCACGAGGGCTTCGCTGATGACGCCTGGCAGAAACACGCAGCTCAAAAAGAGCCCCGTTCCACCCAAGTGCTGCATGAAGATCGAGATGAAGTTCGTAGCGCCGTAGAGGGAGATGATGTAGAGGCAGTCGACCGCCAAGAAGCGGCGAAGATTGGGCGAGATCAGAACCTTCTTGTTTGTATGTTCCTCTGCTTCCACGGGTCTTCTAGGGTCGGGAAGCCAGTACGCCAGCGCCGCGATTCCCAAGAAGATCAGCGGCCCCGTCTCGAACATGAGATCGAGAGGCGTCCGACCATGACCGCCCTTGGGTTTCAAGATTAAGCCGACGGCGATGGCCACGAACACATACGCGATGGAGCCCCAGACTCGATACGCCGCGTAGGTCGCGCCGCCGCGTCCCTTCTGGGCGAGCCGGCCCACCAGCACACCGCCGACGCCTTGCAGATAAAGGCTGGCGTTTGCCCCCAGCGCGACCGCGAACAGAAACGCCGGCGCGCCGTGAAGGAATGGAAACGACATGTACGCGAGGCATGCGAGCACCGACATCAGGGCCACAAAAGGGCGTCGCGCGTCGACGTGGTCAGACAGTTTTCCAAGCAACGGCTGGATGAGCAAAGCCATTGCGGCGCCGGATCCGGCGACGAGTCCGATCTGGGATTTGGTAAGACCTGCCTCCAGCAGGTAGATCGGCACAAAGGGTTGCAAAAACCCATTCACCGAGGTGGTCAGTCCCAGGTAGAGCGACAGCAATCGTCCTTCCGGGGTCACGGGACATTATGACGCGCACGGACCGCTTCGACGCTCCGGAAGAGAACCGCAAAGCGGTTCAAGAACATAGCCCAGGGTTCGCAGAACCCTGGGTGAGGCCACGGAGAGGATAACCAACCCCAACGGGGTTGCAGAGCGTCCCCCTACACGGTCTAGTTCCATAAATACTCTTCACTGACATCGATGCCGAACTCTTTCAAAATCTGTCGATATTCATCCTGAAACGACATCTTCTTGTGATGTTCAATCTGGTTCTGAATGTATGCGCGAACGGCCGGCACTTCGCGAACCCCGACCGAAAAGACTCCGTACCCGCTCTGCCAGGCGAAATCCTTCAAATTTGGATAGCGCTCCTTGATCCAACTGGATGAGCCTTTCTTCACCTCTCGGACCCAGTCCGCCTCTGCGATTTTCCGTCCACCACGGACCAACAGGTGAACGTGATCCTCCACACCGCCAACATCCAAGGCTGGACAGTCGAGGTTGTTGGAGATTCCTCCGAGGTAGGCACGTAAGTCGGATCGCATCGGTCCGGCTTCGATCTATGGGATTCGATTCTGGGTGGAGAAGACGAAATGCAGGTAGACCGCGGATAGAGATTGGGGCATTTGAATGGTGCAGAGCTCTGCAACCTCGTTGAGGTTGATTCGATATCTGATGTCTTACCCAGGGTTCGGCTGTAAGCGCCGAACCCTGGGCTTTGTTCTTGAATCCCGTTGGGATTACCTAGTGCTCACTTGCATAAGTTAGTCAATGAATGGCTAAGCGATTTGGGTTTGGTGGTAGCTCTCTTCCATTCAAAGGGGTGGGCGTCTTGGTTGTAGGCATCGATAAAGGCATCGATATGGGTACAGAGTTCCTTG
>DASZPA010000439.1:0-20275 GCA_035550555.1 Fimbriimonas sp. | reverse complement strand
ATCCGGTTGAATGCTGTTCGGGTTGATGCTTCCATAGCCCCAGCCCTTGGCGATGGCCTGCTGCGTCCAAGGGACTCCTCTCGCTCGTCCGAAGCCAAACCCTCCGAACTCGATCATGATCGGCACGGGACCCGATGCTTTGGCCGGGACGGTAAAGCTCGCCTGGATATTCACGCTCACTTCCGGGAAGCTGCGGTTGTCAACATGCCCAACCAACTTCTTGGTCACGGTCGGAATGCCGCCGCTGTCGCCCTGCGTCGTATCCGTGACCTCCCAAGTCACCGTTGGCGTATGACGAGGGATACGGCCGTACACTTCCCGCTCGAAATCCTCAACGATCTCCTTCCGGCGCCGCGGCCATTGACTGGCCTTGGTGACCCTTGTGCCGTTCTTCATCGTGAGCACATCGGGCATGCTGTCCTTGTAGGAATTGGCGGTTGCTTCGTCGAAGGTCGTTTGGTTGTTCGGATCGGGGCCGCGGCGGAGCGCCTTGATTCCCAGTTGATCCATCATCGACTGATGGTCGTCGAACTTTGCCGGAGCCTGTTGCGTGAGCATTGCGATTGTCAACGCCAAAATCATGGCTTGCCTGCATCCGTGTTCACGTCCACCTTTTCCCCCTTCAGCAGCTTGCTCAGCCACTCCTCAGACCTTGAGAAGTAAGGCCGCTGCTGTTCGGCCGTCGCGAGATTGTTGTGCGGGGCTTCAGGCATGGGCGCCACCTCCTTGGGACCTCGGATGAGATTGAATGCCGTCCAGATTCCCGCTGGCGCCGCCACATTGTCGATGAAGCCCATGGCTACCAATGAAACCGCTCGAATGTGAGGTGCAAAGTTGATGCAATCCACATACTGAGCGGCACTCAGGGCATCGTGTCCAGCGGAAGTGAAATTGGGATAGCCAACCTGCCGGCCGTGCTGCTGACCGTTCATGTCGCAGCCGGAAGGCTCCTCGACGATCACATGGGTGATCTTTGGATGCAATCCCGCCACGCAGAGACTCTGCTGGCCTCCCATGCTCGTTCCCATCACCACCAGCGTTTTGCCGTCCCAATCGGGCTGGTGGGTCAGAAAGTCGACGGCTCGGTAGTCTCGGAGATACATCTCAACGAAGTAACTTGTCTCTCGGCTGGTTTGTCCGATGGCCGTATAATTCTTGACCGTCTCCGGCAAGGAGGAATAGTAAGAAGGAGGACCGTCCGTGATCACGTCGTGCGGCTCGATGTTGAAAGTCAGCCATCCCTGAGCAGCGCGGTTCGTTACCCAAGATCTGTCGAGCGGGTAGGGAGGGCTGGCCCACTGAAGAAGAAGCAGCGCCGGGTGTTTGCCGGGTGTTTTGGGTTTGGCCAACTGTCCGTAAACGTGAGTTCCGTTGACGTGGTCCATCTGGACCGTTGCGTACTCGACATCCGGCCTGCCGCTGTCTTTGGGAGTAATCACCGCGTTCTCTGGGATCGCTTCCAGCTCTTTGATCTTGCGCTTCCAGAAGTCGTCGAAGTCTCGGGGACGAGGAATCACCGGTTGGAGCTTCCGCGGCTCGACGGCTGCCCCAAACATGAGCCTTCGCCCTTGAGTCGGCACAAGTTGCAGCGCGATCATCGCCGGCTCGTTCAGCTTGACTTCGATCGTCGCTTTGCCCGCCGAGGCATCCACTTCGCCCGTTTGAATCTGTTCGAGGTTGTTCTTGCGAACGAAGTAGGTGTACTTGCCGGATGCTCCGGCCGGGAATGTGAGGTTCCAGCCCGCCTCTTCGCCAAGACCGTAGATGCCGGAAGGCTTGATCGGCGCAACGGCGAGGTTTTGCCGAACCGAACCGCACGCTACCGAAATCAACAAGGCGGCAAAGGCCGCCGAAACAAGACCTCTTCGTCCAGACATGATGGCTTCGCGGCCGGGAACGGGCCGCTCCTAACCCTAGTCTAGCAAAAAGATTCGAACTTAGCTGCTCGCAATCGCTCGGCAAGAATCGGAGCATCTGGCGCACGCGTCGGCACACTTGAGCATCTGCTCGTCCCCACCTGCCAAGCGCCGGCAATCCTGTTCGCATCTCGCGCAGATCGCCGCGCAAGCGCTGCAAGTCGAACGGTGCATGGAAGATTTCCGGATCATGAAATCGACGCATGTGGCGCAGATCTGAGCGCAGTCACGCATGATTGTCTGGTGACTGGCTGAAGCGTGTTCTCCGCCCAAGCCCAAGCAGTGAATGGCCGTTCTCTCACATATCGCATGGCACTCGAGGCAGTTGTCGATGCACCCCTGCATTTCGGTATTCAAATCGAGTATTTGTGCTATTCCCATGGGTTTTCTCGCAATGGTTAGTCCGGCACGCAGCAGGCCTTGTTCCCTATCCCAAGGGATCATCCGCACACTGCCTCCGGTCAAAGCTCGGTAGTTAATCGCAATCAGGAGGTTACTGTAACGATATGGGGGAGTCTCTATTAGTGCTGTTAGTGGAGGATGATCCGTCCGACGAGCGGTTGGCATTGCGTGCCTTTGCCAAATCGAACGTCAAGTGCAAGGTGGACGTGGTTCGGGACGGTGTCGAGGCGGTCGAATACCTTACAGCGCCTCGGACGGAGAACCCACACCTGATCCTCCTCGACCTCAAGCTTCCCAAGAAGAATGGACACGAAGTGCTCAAGTGGATACGCTCCAACGACCGTACTAAGCGGATACCCGTCGTCTGCTTCACTTCCTCCTCAGAGCAGGCGGACGTGATGGGCTGCTTCGAAAGCGGCGCCAACAGCTTCGTCCGAAAAGCCGTCGACTATCACGATTACATGGCGCGCTTCGCCAAGCTGGCGGAATACTGGCTCTCGATCAACGAGCCCTGCTAGCAGACTCTTCGGACTCCTTGATCGCGCACCTACTTGCGGCAGAGCCTTCCCGCGTACTCCCAAGCTCAGCCCAGCGTAAAGAAGAAAGTTGCGCGCTTCCCTACCTCTCCGTCGGCCCACACCTGCCCGCCGTGCCGGTTGATGACCCGCTTGACGTTCGCCAAGCCGATGCCCGTGCCTTCGTAATCAGCCTGGCGGTGAAGGCGCTCAAAGGGCTCGAAGAGCTTCGAAGCGTACTGCATGTCGAAGCCGATGCCGTTGTCTTCGACAAAGAAGGCGCCCGCCGTGTGGTTGAAGCCGAAGCGGATCTTCGGCGACTCCTTCTTGGCGGAGAACTTGACCGCATTCGAGAAGAGGTTGTAAAGAGCCATCTCCAGCAGGCGAGAGTCGCCCCGGGCGCTCAGGCCTGGCTCGACTTCCCAGTCGACTTGGACGCCGTCGGCCTTGGACAAGACGATCGCAATCTGGGAAGCCATGTGGGAAAGGTCGACCACGTCGACAGAGACCTCCTGTCGCACGAGCCTTGAGTAGGCAAGGAGGTCGTCCATGAGCTTGCCGAGCTGACTTGCCGAAGCGGAGATCCCTTCAAGATCTGAGATGGCTTCCTTCGGCAAAAGGCTCCCGTAATCCTCTATCACGATCCGCGCGTTCGCCATCATGGCGCGCAGAGGCGCCCGCATATCGTGCGAGACGGCGTAACAGAACCCTTCCAACTCGACTGTCGCCTTCTTCAGCTTTGACTCGTTCTCCTTCTGCTGAGAAAGATCGGTGATGGTGACGGCAAAGACGGCCGGGCCGTCCAGATCCACAGGCTTGAACGAGCAAAGAACGGGCAGTTCTTTTCCCTGCCCCACAAGAACCGTCTCTGTCCGGGCAATCTCCGCCAGAACGCTGGGATCTTCGCTGCTCTTGAGGAGTTCAGGAAAGTACGCCGAAAAGTTGTTTCCGATGACGCGTTCCAGATGCTCGCCGGCCATTTGAGCAAAAGCAAGGTTGCAGTAGAGGACCGTTCCGATGCTGTCCAGGGTGACCGCGCCCTCGGCCATCTCCTCCACGTAGACCCGGTAAGGCTCGTCCGCGCCTTTGAGCGTGTAGACCTGGTCGCCGTTCGGTCCGCGCACCAGCAACGCGTCCACTTCTCCCGTTCGGATCGCCTGCAGCGTAGCCTCAGCCTCTTCCAACCGGTCCCGAAGAGTGGCAATGATCTTCTCCCAATGGCTCTCCTCCAACTGCTTTTGAATCGTTTCGCTCATAGCATCTGTCTCTGCAAGTTCAGGCTATACAGCACCCGATCGGTGTCGGAGAGGTCCCCGACCAACCGGCGTATAGGCTCAGGCTTCTGTTTGATCAGCGTGGGAGCGGCAAGCAGCTGTTGTTCTTGAGCCATTTCGGGTTGCTGGAAGAGGTCGATCACTTCGAGTTCGTATCGGCCTACGAGATAGGTATCGCAAATCGCGCGGAGGTTGGAGACCGCTTTGGCGGAACGGGTGGAAGAACCGCTCACGTACAGTTTAAGAACATAGGTTCCTTCGGAAGCCTGCTTTAAGGTCTGTTCAAACTGTTCGAACTCGTCGGTGTAATCGCTCATTACTAGGTTGCGGGGCTAATTTCCATAGCCAGCAACGCCTTTTCCGTGTTGGACAGGTCGCCAATTAGTTTGCGAATGGGTTTGGGTACCTGTCTGACGAGGGTTGGGAGCGCAAGGATCTGGTGTTCGATGGCAACTTCGGGATGTTTGGCCACATCCACCACGTTGATCGAGTACCGGCCCTCCAAATGCTCCTCACAAATCCTCTTGAGGTTGGCAAAGGCAGCGATTGACTTCTGGGTCTGCCCGGCCACATAGAGCGTGAGGATGTACTTGTCCATTCCAGCTCCAGGTGCGAGCGCCATCTCAGTCATATTTATTCTCCCTGCCTATTATTCATTACGTTCCGCGCAGTGCGACTGGATAACATCTCCTGAAGATCATCTTTTGATCGAGTGAGGCGGGCATCCTCATCGCGCGCTTCGCTCGTGGCCAGCAGATCTTCCGCATCGATCTCCGCCTGAAGCGCCGCGATCTGGGCTTCCAAAGCACGCTTCTTTCGCTCGGACAACGCCCTTTGCCGCTCATAGCTCTCCTTGGCCAGAGCCTGTCTTTCCCTCTCTCGCGCCTCCTGCGCCACTCTTGCCGAACCGGTGAGAACGCCTTCCGGACCGAGATAAACGTTTCTCAGGTGAACACCATTCCTCGTTATCAAGAACTCGCGAATCTGGTTGGAATGGTTCGTTCCACGCGACTTCAGAACGTACAACCCGCGATTTCGCTCGCCATTCAGCTCGATGTCCCTCAGCAGGATCCAGTTGTCCATGATCGAAGAGAGCCCCACTTCCGTCATTTCCCGGTTCTGATCACCGGACGTGAGGTTTGAGAAGAGGGCGGTAATGGTTCGGGCCTTGAGAAAATCGACCAGTCGGATCAGCATTGCCGAAATAGCCATGTTGGAACCGATCGACTGGAGGTTCGAGATCGGATCGACGATGACCGTGGAGGGCTGCACCCTTGCGATCATTCGCTGCATGGTCGCCAAGTGCATTTCGAGACCGTGGTGCATCGGCCGCGTCGCCTGAATGATGAGCAGACCCTGGTCGATCCACCCGCGAAGGTCGACTCCAATCGTCTGCATGTTTCGAACGATCTGCTCGACAGCCTCTTCAAAGGCGAAGTAGATGCACTTCTCGCCGCGCCGGCAAGTGGCGTCGGCAAAGTGCGCGCAGAGTGAGCTCTTACCAGTTCCCGAGGTGCCCGTCAGAAGAATGCTGCTTCCGCGGTAGACGCCTTCTCCTCCCAACATCTCATCCAGTGCGGCAACGCCGGTGGAGACTCGCTCCTGTGTCACGCTGTGCACGAGACTCATGTTGGTCACCGGCAGGACGGTGAATCCCTCTTCGTCGATCAAGAACGGATACTCGTTGGTGCCGTGGACGGTGCCGCGGTACTTGACGATGCGCATGCGGCGAGTGCTCACCTCGTCGATCACCCGATGGTCCAGCAGGATCACGCAATCCGAGACGTACTCCTCCAGTCCCTGCCGGGTGAGCTGCCCGCTGCCTCTTTCGCCCGTGATGACCGCCGTGACGCCTTTATCCTTTAACCAGTGGAAGAGACGCTGCAGCTCGTTGCGCAAAATCGCCTGGTTGCTGAGCCCGGAAAAGATTGTCTCAATCGTGTCCAGGACCACCCGCTTGGCGCCGATCTGATCGATGAAATGGTTGAGGCGGATGAACAGCCCTTCTAAGTCGTACTCTCCCGATTCCTCGATCTCCGCCCGGTCGACTTTCACATAGTCGATCCGGATCAGGTTCTTCGCTTGCAGGTCCGCGAGGTCGAAACCGAGCGAGGCGACGTTGGTGGCCAGGTCCTCCGGGCTCTCTTCGAACGCAACAAAGACGCCCGGCTCACCGAACTCCAGGGCGCCGCGAACCAGAAACTCCATTGCGAACAGGGTCTTCCCGCATCCGGCGGAGCCGCAAACCAGCGTCGGCCTTCCCTTTGGAAGTCCGCCATACGTGATCGCGTCAAAACCCTCAATCCCGGTCGGAGCCTTCTGCAGCCCCAACTCCGGCTCGGCCTGCGCCGAGCTCACTTTCTCTCTCCCACGTTAAGGATTTTACACCCCGGTGGGTTCAGAGGTTCTTGGGTTTGTAGTTTGTTGGGGGTGTCGCTTGAAGGAAGTCGATGCCGTTGCATTGATCCGAATTCGCGCCCAAGGCGAGGCGCTTCCCTGGCCCGACTTCCTGCCTGACAACCCACAAACCCAAAAACCGAAAAGCGGCTCGTGCGAGCCGCCCTTCTACTTGTTCTTCGCGCCCGTCTTGTCGACGTGGTTCGCGGGGCCGCTTCCGGTCGAGCCTGGATCGCAGCCGAAGCACGCCCAAGCCGTCAGAGCGGCCAGGGCGATAAGGAGGATTCGGCGCGTTATAGCGCCACCCGGTACTGGACGAGCTGGTCGGCGATTTGGCCGCAGGGGGCCGAACCGCTGAAGCCGTCGCTCAGCTCCGGAGCCGCATCCACGTCTCGGCAGTACGACTTGATGTCGTTCACGTTCATCGGCATGATGTCGAACGAGTCGCCGTCGTGCAGGAAGCTGTACGCCGCCATCTTGATCGTTTTGGCATGGCCGTCCACGTAGCCCATCGGATACTGGCCGCCATAGCGCACCGCCGCGGGCGTTGTGCCGTCGCCCGTCTGGAAATAGAACGAGAGCGTGTACATATTCGTGTCGTTGGTGAGGCCGACCAGGATGGTGCTGGCAGGCGCCACGACCGAGCCGAAGTTGACGCCCGGCCATTCGCTGTCACCCGAACCGTCGGTATCGGCTTGAACCGCGTGGAACATGCCCGTGCCGATCCGGTACGAATAGATTCCGAAGTTCGGGGCAAATCCGATGCATCGGCCCTTCGGGTCGACGTTCGTGGAACATCCCGTCAGGTTGCGGGAAGGATCGAACATGATGTCCCGGTTCTTGATGTACGGCTGCAGGATCACCTGAAACTCGCGGATATCGTTGTGGATCCCGCCGTTCTCCTGGGTGAGCATCGTGTCGTCGTTGTCGTTGGCGTACATAAGGAACGCCAAGTTCATCTGCTTGGCATTGCTGATGCAAAGCGTCTTCTTCGCGGCCACTTTGGCCTGAGCGAAGACCGGGAACAGAATGGCAGCAAGGATGGCGATGATGGCGATGACCACCAACAGCTCGATAAGGGTAAATGCTTTTTTCATAGGAGTGTCATATGGCGGCCTCAGAATCTCCTCCGAAGTGCCATAACCATTTCTTAACAGTTGATAATAGACGCGCAACAGGGTCGAAATCGTGCGTTTGGCTCAGGATTCGACGGTTTGTGGCAAAGGTGGCAATTCGTGGGCCATAGGCTCTGGCTTTCAACTTTTTTCCGGTTACGCTCTCTCTATGCCGATCCTTTTTCTGCTGAGCGCGACGATCCCGGGGCAGCGCGCCCAAGACCCTTACTCAACGCAACTTCTTAACATTGTTAAGGAAGACCAAGCGGACCGGGCGTTCATGTTCCAAGGAACCGGCAAGCCGACCAAAGAGCAGATAGCCACCATGACCCGTCGCGATGCCGAGCGATTCAGGCAGACCAACGAGATCTTGGCCAAGGCGTCGAAGCTCACGCGCGAGGGGCTCGACGCTGCGGCCCTCCTGATGCAGCACGGCAACGATCTCGAAAGCTTCGTGCGAGCCCACGAGCTTTCGGCCTGCGCGAGTTTCCTCGGAAAGCCCAGCAGCCTGATCGCCGCCGCTGAGGACCGCTATCTCATGAACCTGAAGCGCAAGCAGCGGTTCGGCGCCCAGTTCGTCGGACTTGGAAACGCTGCCAAGGTGTACGCTACCGACGAAGAGCCGCCCACAGCCGTCACCGACCGCTTGAGAACCATCTACTTCGAGCCTTCGCTCCAAATTGCCAAGAAGGAGGGGTTCGCCGGCGCCTTTAAAAGCTCGCAAGGTGAGATTCTAGAGACGATTCAGCACCGCATGGACCCGAAGTGGATTTCGGCCCATAGCGACGCCAAAACTTCCAGACAGCTTGCCAGTATGCCTGCGACAGCTCGAGGACAGGCTGTAGTCCTCATGCTTTACAACGCCAACCGCCTGGTTAGCGATGATGACTTCTCCAACGCGGCTCGGGTGCTGGGCCATTCCAAGAAACCGCAACAGCTCCTTTTGGCTCACGAGCTTGCCGCAGTCGCTTTCAAAGAGGGTGACCGAAAAGCTGCACCTTTATTTGCAGGGACGTGGGATGCCTTTGAAAAGTCAATCGGCCACGAACCCCGTTATAGTCGAGATACGGAGCCAAAGTGCGTCCGAGCGGTACTGGAACCCTTGCAAAAGTAGTCCGGCTCCAATGTGATGCATCCGCGACCTTGAAGCCCGTTGCGTGGAAGCACAAACAATTCCGGCAACCTTTCCTGGGGTTCCGCAGCTTCGCTGCTCCACCCCAGGCTGCATATATGAACGCGCCTTCGGCGCTGGAACAGACGGCTACCCTCGTCCGTCTGGCCTCAGCCTCTGTGGCGCCAGTAGCCCCGGCCGCTTCTTCGATACACTCGCACCGGCCGCCGGTAGTAATGGTGGCCGCCGAAACCTAGCTCGAACGAGATACCAGGCCTGTAGTACGGCTCCGCGTAGTAGTCGTACGGATAGTCGTCGTAATAGTAACGGTCATAAACGGGATAGCTGTAGGCTGGGTAATCGTAGAATCCCAGGCCGAAGCTGATTCCCCCGCCTCCGTGGTACGAGTGGCCGCGGTATCCGCCGTGATAGCCCCCATGGTAGCTGCCGTGAGAGTGGCCCCGCTGAGCCATTGCGGCCCCGGCCGTCCCCAGCGCCAAAGCTGCACAAATCCAAAGTTTCATAAGACGTTCTCCTTGCTCGGTGCTCTACTAGGTTTAGACGCCTCGGAGCCTGGATGGTTTGTCCTGCGAAGCTTCAATTAGCCTAAGGTGATATTGAAACGAGGCTCCGAAGCTGGTTTTCGTCTTGGATAGCCCTAAGGAGGAGGCCGGCGCCGCCCCGGCCCCACAAGTAGACCTGCGTGAGCCACACCGTGGCAGCCAGCCCAAAGAAATACCAGTCGAAGCCGAAGTTCGACAGTCCGATCCAAAGCAGAACCGATCCGACGACGCCCAGCGAGCCGAACTTGAACACTTCCATCACCAACAGCCGGCGGAGCTCGAAAAGACGAGGTACCGATGGCCCGAAGTCCAAGGGAGGCAACTGGCCCTCGGCGTCGGCAGATGCCTTGGCCGTGCAGTTCTCCACCGCCGAACAGATCTGGAGGTGGTGTGGGCCCTCCACGTCTTCTTGAACCAGATCGAATTGGATTCTTAGCTTGGCGCCTCTGACGGGCGCCTCGATCGGAAGCAAGAAGCGCCGCCTTACGGGCCGGACGATCTCAGCCGGGCGCTGCAAGCCTTCCGGAAAACACCAGCCTGGAATCGCGAACGACGTGTATCGGCCGCAGAAGTAGAGCCGATCGTCGTCAAACCAGATCAGACCGGTGTCAGAACCCATGACGCACTCGCCTCGAACCACATCCAGCCGTACGGTCCACTGCTGAGTGGGGTCTGGCTTGGCCGGCTCCAAGGCATCGCTCACGGGCACATGCTTGGGTCCAGCCAGCTTCTCGGACATCTTCAGAGAGAGCTTCCAAAGCGGTGTCCTCTTTAGCGGCCGCTCAAGCAGCAGACCAACCAGGCACACTAGGAAAGCGATCCTGACCCAAGGAAAAACGAAGAAGGAAGCCAGACATACGACGGCAAAAGTCGCAAGGCCGACGGGTAGGCCGCGACGAACGGCGGCGGAGTGTGCGTACCGCCTCGCGACCCACTTCTCCCGGTCGCTGTAAGCCTCATCTTCCGACAACCAGGTAGCGAAGCGAAGCGCCGGACCGCTGGGTTCCGCCAAGCCTTCCGCTTTATTCTCGAGGGCCTCGTGAGACACGGCCATCGCCTTCAGTTTACGATGGTTCGCCCGCGCTAGAGGTGCTTTCGGAGCTTGTTGAAGTCGCCCAGCCAAGGCTCATAGTTGCGCCATCGCTCCATCGACGTCGTATAGACCGGCTGCCTGACCTGCCAAACGCTCGGCGTGACCACGGCCCGCTCGTTCTGTTCCGGGAACAGACATGCTTGGTCCCACTCCAGCCCGCAGAATTCGAGGATCTTGCGAGTCTCCGCCTCTCTGTCCGTCACGAGCTGCTCATAGCTCACTTCCAAGAACCTGTCCGCGGGCAGAACGCGCCGCCAATGCTCCATCAACCGCAGGTACTGCTCGTAGGCGAACACGATGTTGTCCTTGTTGTGGGCGAAGATGTTCGGCGCCCGGTTGGGGGTCGCGTAGATGGAGATGCAGGTGTCGATCGGATTGCGCTTTGTGTGGATAATGCGCGCGTTCGGAAGCGCAAGGTGGATTGGCCCGAGATACATGTAGTTTCCCGGCATCTTGTCGGTTGCGTGAGGAGCATCCGGAACGAGCGAGCGGAGCCTCTCGATGTACGCCCCGGCGAGCTGCCCTACCGTCTCCTCCCTTAAAGTTGGGGAGTCGGGACGGAGCATCTCAGGGGCGCGAGCAGTCCAGAATCGCTGCTCGCCCGTGGCCTCTACCCCCGGATGGCTCGATAGGATCTGCTCGGCGAGCGTGGTCCCCGAACGCATCATTCCGACGATGAAGATCGGGAGATCAGTCTTGGCGCCCAGCCGCCTGTAGCGCAGGAAGAAATCTTTGGTGAACGTCCCGATAATCCAATCGACCGACGCCGCATAGTCGGTGCGGTTCAGGGGATCGCTTCCGAACTTCAGCTTGAAGACCAAGCGGTTCGCCTCGTCGAAGTGCCGCATGGCCGGACCAAACTCCTTGAGGTCCTCGTGCGCCTTTCCGAGTCCGTAGTGAAGATAGCTGGCGGACCGAGGCGAGATTCCGTGGTCGGCGAGCATCTCCTCCATCCGCGCCATCAGGGGCCGGTCGGACTCGCTCGCCTTTCGGTTCTGCATGAGCGCGGAGTATCCGAAACCTTGCTTCGGCTGGATGCGAATCGCCTCCTCGAACTCCTGCCGGGCACTGTCCATCTGCCCCAGCGCCTGAAAGCGCATCCCGAGCATCGCGCGGGCCTGACTGTCGTTTGGGTCGAGTTCCACCGTCTTTCGCAGGTGTGGGTCAGCTTCCGCCGACCGTCCCTGCTCGATCAAAGCGCCAGCCAACAGGAGATGGCCCGCACTCGAGCTGGGATTCAGTGTTAGAACACGCTTCGCGAATTCGATGGCGCCGTCGAAATCGTCGAGGTTCAGCAGCGACTGTCCCAGCGACAGCACGGAGTCGGATGAGTTGGGCGCCAGCTCGATGGCTCGGCGAAACGCCTCGACTGCCTCCGCATCTCTGCTCTGCAGCTGAAGCGCTTTGCCCAGCTGGTGCCAGTTTGGAGCGAGCTTCGGATTCAGCTCCGCCGCCTTTTGAAAGCACGAGACGGCTTCCGCGGGCTGCCCCGCGGCCATGAAAGTAAGGCCGAGGTTGCTGTGGAGATTGGCCTCGCGCGGGTTCAACTCGATGGCTCGCTCCGCGCAGTCGATCGATTCCCGTATGCGTCCGACCTGCCGGTAGAGCAGCGCGAGCCAAAAGACCGCTTCCAAGGTGTTCGGAGCGGCCTTTGCCACGCCTTCGAACAGACCGATCGCTTGGTCCACTTTCTGTTGGCGCGCCGCGACCATGCCGAGCATCAGCCGAGGCATGATCTCCGAACGGTTCAGCTCGTGAGCAGCCGCAGCCAGCTTTTCCACCTGGTCCCATCGGCCTGCTGCCTGGGCCGACCTGGCGTCAGACATCAACTGCTCATAAGTCATCGAATCCGTTATATTGCCACCTTATCGCGGAACTTATCGACCGCATTTTCGGTGAACTTTGGGATGGAAACGGCGTCGTTCACCGGGGAGCCTGTTCAAGTTCAACCCTCTGCCAAAGCCGGCAAGCCTGTGAGGAAACCTGGAAGGTTTCGTCTCCGTCACGAAATATCAAGATGATTGTCATGACCGGATGCTGGCAATAAGGAGTGGACCGAATCCCAGACGACGCTTCCCTGAACCGAAGACAGCTCCTCACTTCCGCAGGCGCGGTTGCCCTTGGCGCCCGGTTTGGCGCGGCTGCTCAGGCGCCTTTATCCAGTTTCAAGGGTCAAGAAGTCTTCGAAAAGATCCTGTCGCGAGCCAGAGAAGAAGGTTGGGCCGGGCTGCCGATCGGTGAGCGAATCGGCAAAATCGCGATCTCGCTCCTTGGCACGCCTTACGTCGGACACACGGTCGAGCTTGACGACGATCGCGAATACTGCGTTGTGAATCTGAGGGGCCTGGACTGCGTCACGTTCTTCGAAGATTCTCTGGACATCGCTCGAATTCTGAGAAAGCGTAAGCCCACGCAAAAGGCGCTGATCGACGAGGTGCGCTTCACGCGGTATCGAGGAGGCGTTCAAGGGGACTTCACAACCCGGCTGCACTACACCAAAGAATGGATTGGCGACAACGTGCGAAAGGGTGTGGTACAAGACCTGACGCCAGACTTGCCGGGAGCGGAGCCGTTCACCCAAAGGGTTGGCTTCATGTCCGCTCACCCGGACTCCTACCGCCAGCTCAAATCCAATCCCGACCTGATTCCTGCGATGCGAGAAATGGAGAGGAAGGTCGATGAGATCCAGACGTCGTATCTGCCGCTTCCCAAGATCGCTCAGGCTGAGCATCTTCTGAAGACCGGCGACATCGTCGCCGTCACCACCAACACTCCCGGGCTGGATGTCGCCCATACGGGCCTCTGTTACAGAGACGAGGCCGGTGTTTTGCGATTTTTGGACGCCTCTTCAAAGAGGAGCTCCATGAAGGTGACCCTGGATAAGCGTCTTAGCGAGGCGCTGGACTGGTCCGACTCGCTCACGGGCGTTCTTATCGCTCGTCCCCTAGAAATTGCGAATCGTTAAAAAAGTTGCTCCCACCGTAACAATATTCAATCAGTTGACGATATATACTTTAGGCTGCTAAAGCTTTTCTTTCCTCCTCATGAAGCGAATCCTCATCATCAGCGTCATCGTGATCGCCCTGCTCGCGCTCGTGGGCTGGCGTATTGTGACGAAGACGACTGCCAATGCGGCGATGCAGAAGCAGGGCGCCGCGCAGCGCAAGCAGCCGACCGTCGTAACGTTGGCGACGGCAGGTCCCAAGGACGTCGCGAACTCGATTCAGGCTGTCGGCACCATCGAGAGCCCTTTTCAGGTGAAGCTCTCTCCGAACATTTCAGGCCGCATCGATTACCTTGAGGTCCGGGAAGGCGACCAGGTGCAGGCCGGCCAAGTCTTGGTGAGGATCAACCCCGACTACGTCGAGGGCCAAATTTTGCAGGCGCAGTCGAACGTCGCTGCCGCGCAGCAGCGTCTGGCCCAAGCCAGGATCACGCAAAGCGCGACAGCCGTTGGAATCAACAGCACCGTCGAGCAGAACAAGGCGGCCGTGGCAAGCGCCGAAGCCGACTACAACGAGACTGTCACCAACAGCCAGAGAACGGTTGGTACTGC
Organism: Fimbriimonas sp.; assembly: GCA_035550555.1. Taxonomy (GTDB): domain Bacteria; phylum Armatimonadota; class Fimbriimonadia; order Fimbriimonadales; family Fimbriimonadaceae; genus Fimbriimonas. Next base: position 6,333 of record DASZPA010000439.1, on the reverse strand, counting down.
TCACGAAGCGTACGTGGATGCCGAAGCCAAGGTGGCTTCCGCGCAATCTGCCGTTCAATCGGCAGAAGCCGAGGTCGAGCTGGCCCAGGCCAACCTGGAAGACGCGAGCGCCAAATACACTCGCGAGTACTCCCTCTACAAACAGGGTTTCATCGCGCCCCAGGATCTGGACGACGCCAAGGCTGCGGAGAAGGTGGACAAGGCGACGGTGAACGCCAGACAGAAGGATGCCGACGCCGCGACCTCGGCGCTTCGCTCCGCGCAGGCGCAGGCCCGTGCGGCAAAGCAGCAGGAAAACATTGTTCGGAAGCAGCAGGACTCGGCGATCCTAGACTCCAGGTCCAAGCTGACGCAGGCCAAGAAGGTCCTCCTGACTGCCGTCGCCAACCGGTCCCAGATTCCGGCCTACGAGGAGAACCTGAAGGCTTTGCGCTCCGAAGTCGACGCGGCCCAGGCGGCGCTGAACCAGGCGATCGCTCAACGAAGCTATCTGATTTTGAAGTCGCCGATCACCGGGACCGTCACTCAGCGCCTCTTCGACCCTGGCGCGACGGCCACAGCGGGCTCTCCCGTGCTGGTGGTCCAATCCCTCGACAAGCTGTTCATGACTTCGGCGGTGCCAGTGGAAGACACGCCCTACATTCACACCGGCATGGACACGACCATGACCGTCGACGGAGTGGACAATCAGGTCTTCCACGCGAAAATAAGCGACATCAACAAGTCGGCAGACCCGAGCAGCCGTCAGTTCATGATCCGCACGAGCTTGGACAACAGGAACGGCATCTTCCGCCCGGGGATGTACTGCCGTATCACGATCGTGACCTCCTATGTTCACGCAGCGGTCACAGTTCCACGCGAGGCCGTCAAGACGGACGAGTCGAATCACTCGTCGGTCACCGTCGTCGGCGACGACATGGTGGCGCATGTGACGCCGGTCGTTCTGGGGGCCCAGGACGCGACGACGGTCGAGATCAAGTCGGGCATTAAGGCGGGAGACAAAGTCGTGAACCTTTCGTACCGGCCGGTCGCCGATAACAGCAAGGTCAAGGTCGGCAGCTGGGATGTTCAAGGCCAGGGGGGCGGAGGCCGGCGCGGCAGAGGTCAAGGCGGGCCAGGCGCCCAGTCGGGAACGACCGCATCCACCACTACCGGCGGCGGCGCGCCGAGCGCAGCTCCCGGCAGTGAAGGCGGTGGCGGAGGCGGCGGAGCCATGAACCCGGGCGGAGGGCAGCAGTTCTCGGCTCCAGGTTCCACAAATGGTACTCCTCAAGGAGGGGTGAACGGCCAGGTCGGTCCATCGGGCGCGAACAACGTGAACGGTTCCACGGGAGGACGAGTCGGCTTCCCCAGCGGGCCGGGAGCGACGGGCGCCGCTGGAACGAATCCCGGACCGACGGGCTCCGTTGGACGGGGCGGGACGCCGGGCCCAACCATCTCAGGCGGCGCCGGCGGACGCGGAGGAACAACAGGAATGACCGGCGGTCTGGGTGCTCCGGGAACCTCCGGCGGACGAGGCGGAGCCATCGGCACAACCGGAGCTGCCGGCACGACCGGCTCGGGAGGCCGAGGCGGAGTCGCCGGAACCACGGCTGGAGGCGGTCGCGGCGGCACGGGCGGCGGTCACTGATTTTAGGATCTGAGTCGAGGACAAGAACGGTATGAGCGTAGCAAGATGGTCTGTCGAGCGGCCGGTAGCGGTCACTATGCGAATTGCGTCACTGGTCGTTCTCGGCGCGATCTGTTTGACGAAGCTGCCCGTCGACCTGCTTCCCAAGGTGACGATCCCCACGGTAGCCGTCTCGACCAGCTGGCCGAACGTGGCTCCCGAAGACATGGAGACGACGATCACGCGTCCCGTAGAAGAGGCCGTCTCCTCCGTATCGAATCTTTACGCGATCTCGTCGACTTCGACTTTGGGAAATAGCTCGGTCCGCGTCCAGTTCAACTGGGGTACCGATATCGGCCAGGCGGCCGTCGATACGCTGCAGTTGGTCGAGAAGGCCAGAGCCGGATTCCCAAACGACCCCACGCTGCACGACCCGATCGTTTACAAGTTCGACCCTTCGACGTTGCCGATCATCATCTACGGCGTCACGGGCATCGACGATCCGGTACAGCTCTACACGGTTCTCAACAACGACGTCACCCCTTTGCTTGAGTCGGCGGACGGGGTTGCCTCGGCGACCGTAACCGGCGGTTTGCAGCGGTCGATCATGGTGGACTGCGATCCCACCAAGATGCAGGCATACGGGGTCTCGCTCAGTCAGATCTCGAACCGAATCCAGAAGGAGAACGTCGACCTGCCGGCGGGAATCGCCAGGCAAGGCTTCACCGAGTACACCATCCGCGCAAAAGGTTATGTGAGCAGCCCGCAGCAGATCGCGGACCTTCCCATTCAAAGCTCGAGCGGACGCATCGTCACCATCGGCATGGTTGCGAAGGTCTCGGACAGCCACCAGGAGATTCGAACCCAGGTTCGACTGGATGGAAAGCCCGCGGCGGGCGTGCTGATCACGGCGCAATCGGCGGCCAACACCGTCTCAGTCGCCGACGCCGTGGACCAGAAGATGCAGCAGATACACAAGATGTATCCGCAGCTCAAGTTCGAGGCCTCGTACCAGCAGGCGCCATTCATCAAGGACTCCGTCAACGACCTCAAGACTTCGGCAATGATCGGCGGAAGCCTTGCCGTGCTGATCCTCCTGATGTTCCTGAGGAACTGGCGAAGCACGCTCGTGGTCGCGATGTCGATCCCGACCTCGATCATCTCTTCTTTCGCGCTCTTCTATTTCGCTGGGTTTACGCTCAACACGCTGTCCCTTTCCGGCCTCGCACTTTCGACCGGCCTCATTGTCGACGATGCCGTAGTTGTGCTTGAGAATATCTTCCGGCACGTTGAGCGCGACAAGAAACGGGCGGCAGAGGCCGCGGTCAGCGGCGCCACGGAGATTACGCCTGCCGTCGTAGCTTCGACTCTGACCGTCATTATCGTGTTCTTCCCGCTGCTGATGATTCAAGGGCAGGCGGGCCAAATGTTCACGCAGTTCGCCTTGGTCGTGATCTTCTCGATCGCGATCTCACTGCTGGACGCCACTACCGTTGTTCCGATGCTCGCTTCTCGGCTCATTAACGAAGAGGAAGTGGAGGAAGAGGCCCATCCCGAGCTGCGGCGCAAGCGCGGCAAACGAGAGGGCCCCATGATCAAGGTCTTCAACTGGTTCGGGGTGCGGTTCAACAACTTGGACGCTTCGTACCATCGAGGGCTTGCTTGGGCAATCAGGCGCCGGTTTTTGGTGGTGGGCGGCGCGCTGGCTATCTGCGCCCTTAGCTTCCTGCTTCTGCCGCTGGTAGGGACGGAGATGCTGCCGACGACGGACAGCGGCAACTTCACGGTGAACATCAAGCATCCGGTGGGTACCGCTTTTGCGCTCACCGACAAGACAGTCAAGGCCGTCGAAAACGTGCTCTTGTCCAACCCGGACGTCCAAACGGTCTTTTCGGCATCGGGCACCAACCTCACGCTCCGGGGCAGCACCACCGCGCAGATTTCCTACCAGGGATCGGCCACCGTTCAGCTGAAAGACAATCGCAAGCGCTCGACCCAAGAGAACATGAAGCTGATGCAGAAGCAGCTCTCGAATATTCCGGGCGCTCGCATCGTGGTCAATCCTTACGATCTGGTGTCTCAGCTGCTGAGTGGCGGCTCCCAGAACATGGAAGTCGACATCTTTGGGCAGAACTACGACGACATGATGTCGACTGCCAACAAGATCGTAGACGAGCTGCGGTCCGTGCCTGGCCTCCAAGGCGTCGACCTCGGTGTTCAAGAGTCCACTCCCGAAATGCACTGGGTTGTGGATCGGCAAAAGGCCGAGCAGTTCGGGCTCTCGTTTGAAGACGTGGCGAGCACGCTCAACGCGGCAACCAACGGCTCTCTATCGAGCTACTACAACGAAGACGGGTACCAGTACCCAATCTATGTGGAGGTTCCTCCCGACCTGCGGAGGACCGCCGAGCAGCTTGGCGAGCTTCCTGTGGTAGCCAGCAATAGCGGAGGAGGAGACAACGGCGGCGGTGGCGGGAATGGCAGTGGAGGCGGAAACAACTCGTCGTCCAACACTTCGAACGTCACATCGGTCGCAGCTGGCACTCCAGCCTCTCAGGTTCTTCTCAAGCAGGTTGCCAAGCCGATCATCGAACTTGGCCCAAACCAGATCAACCGTCAGAACCGGCAGCGTTACGTTTCGATCTTCGGGAACATCGTCGATCGCGCTCAAAGCGCCGTGATGGACGACGTTTCGAAGGTGCTCGATAAGATGGAGATGCCAAATGGCATCTACTGGGCTTACGGCCTTCGCCAGCAAGACCAAGCCAAGCAGTTCTCGGGCCTCTACCTGGCCATCTTCCTGGCCATCGCCCTGATCTACATGCTGCTGGCTTCCCAGTTCGAATCGTTCATCTACCCGCTCGTGGTTCTGATGTCGGTTCCGCTGTGCTCGGTGGGCGTCATCCTCGCGCTTTTCTTCACAAACCGCGCGTTCGGCCTGACCGCGTTCATAGGTCTGTTGATGCTAATCGGTATCGTTGTAAAGAACGGTATTTTGCTTGTGGATTACACCAATCAGCTACGTGGCAGAGGTTTGGGGCGAGATGACGCGATCTTGACGGCTGCGCCAACTCGTCTCAGGCCCATTCTCATGACCTCGTCCGCCGCTGTACTCGGCATGTTTCCCTTGGCCCTTGCTTATGCGCGCGGTTCCGAAATGGAAGCGCCGCTTGCCACGGCCGTGATCGGCGGACTTACGACCTCGACTTTCCTCACGCTCTTCGTCGTGCCGTGCGTCTACACGATGTTCGACGACCTGGCGAGGAAGATCCGACGCAACAAGAAGGATCTAGCACCATCGATCGTCGGCCCGAGCGTCGGCGCCGTCGAGCACAAGGGCTCTTCCGACGATGGTAGGCCCGAACGGTCCGAGACAGCGCCGGAAAGGATAGGCAAAGATGGATAGCCAAATCGACCGGGCAGCGCGAATCGAGTGCCTTCTGCCCCGCTTGATGAGGCTGATCTATCGCTCGACCGAGGACACGATGCTCGTGCAGCTGCCGCTTGCGCAGATCCGCATCGTGCGGCTGCTCTATGCCGGAAGCCGAACCGTGACCTCTTTGGGCGAGGAGCTGGGCCTGACCGCCAGCGCGGTTACCCAGATGGCCAATCGGCTGCAAGACGCCGGCCTTGTGGCAAGGGTTGAAGACTCTGAAGACAGGCGAGTCAAGCACTTGGCTCTCACGGAGAAAGCCCAAGAGCTGATGAAAGCTCGCCAAGACAGGAGGGTCGGACGCATGAACGCCGTGCTGGACCACATCAGCAAGGAACGCCAGGTGGCGATCGTCGAGGCTCTGGAAGACATGCTCCAAGCCGGAGGCGAGCTTCCATTCACTGAACCGCTTTCATTTGTGGCCGAAGTCGAACAGGCCGTGCCTCTTGCTTCTCCGCCCCATCAATGAAAAGCAGCAAACGACTTTCCATCTTGGCGGTTTGGGTGCTGGCGGCGGTGTGCGCGGCTCAGCAGCAGCCGGGCGTCACTCCTCCCCAGCAAGGGAATCCGCCGCCTCCCACGAAGTCGCCCCAGGAACTGACCCCGCCGATCCAGCCGAAGATCACGCCCGTTCCAACGCCCCCCGTGATCACGCTGCCGCCTCCTCCCGGCCAGCCGGTGGCAGGTCCCATGATTACGGCCGAAGACGCGGCGCAGGTAGGCCTCAAGCATCAGCCGCAGATTGCCATCGCTCGGGCCGCGATCAGGGCGGCCCATGGCAACGTCCTGATCGCGGAGCAGAGTCTCTTGCCGAATGGGACCGTCGGAGGCGGATTCACGAACGAATACGCTTTGCCGATCTTCGGCGGCACGCGCGGCACTTCGCTGCTCTCGTCCGGCTTCAGCGCGAATGTGAGCGTCAGCCAACTCATCTTTGACTTCGGCAGAACCCTCGACGCCGTCCATCAAGCCGAAGCGCAAGAGAGGGCGGCGACGTTCGGCTTAACCACGACGGAATCGGACACGGTCTATCAGGTCAAGCAGAGCTTCTACAACTACGCTCAGGCGATTCAGAGCATCCATGTGGCGGAGGCGAATCTGAAGGACCGGCAGGACAACCTGGCGCTGGCCCAGGCCCAGCTCAACGCTGGATTGGGTGCTCCGGCCGACGTGGTGACCGCTCAGACGAACGTGGCCGCGGCAACGGTCCAGCTCACAACGGCGCGCAACACGGCCGCCCTCGATGAGATCACGCTGGCCATGAACATGGGCATCGACCCACGAACGCCGC
>DASZPA010000438.1:0-4182 GCA_035550555.1 Fimbriimonas sp. | reverse complement strand
GCGCGGTGCTTCTCGATATCGGTTTGCCGGATCAATCGGGGCTTTCCGTTCTCGACCGGCTGAAGCAAAACGGAAGAACGCGCCATATTCCCGTCCATATCGTGTCGGGCAGCGATCATATGCACACAGCCCGTTCGCTTGGGGCCGTCGGCTACCTTTTCAAGCCTGTGTCCCGAGAAGAGCTGGAAAGCGCGCTTCAAGCTTTGCAGGGGCGCTTGGAGCAGCAGCTCAGACGGGTCTTGGTCGTCGAAGACGACGCGGTGCAGCTCGAAAGCATCCGCCTTCTTCTAGGTTCCGGCGACGTCGAGACCGTCGGCGTTCGAACCGTCGCCGAATGCCTGGATCGGCTTCGAACCCAGACTTTCGACTGCATGGTCATGGATTTGAACCTGCCCGACGCTTCCGGTTTCACGCTTCTGGAGACGCTGAGCCAAGGGGAGAATTACTCGTTCCCGCCCGTGATCGTCTATACGGGACGTGAGCTGACGATCGACCAGGAACAGCAGCTTCGCAAATACTCACAGTCGATCATCGTCAAGGGAGCCAAATCGCCTGAGCGCCTGCTGGACGAGGTCACGCTGTTCTTGCACCAGGTCGTGTCCGAGCTTCCGCCGGACAAGCAGCGCCTGATCGAGCGCGTACGGCACCGGGACGCCGTTTTGGAAAACAGGAGCATCCTCATAGCCGAGGACGACGTTCGGAACGTATTCGCAATCACGAGCATCTTAGAACAGCGGGGGGCCAAGGTTGTCATCGCGAGGAACGGTCGCGAGGCGATCGAAGCGCTGGAGAAGAGCGATCAAACCGGCGAGCACGTCGATCTTGTTTTGATGGACATCATGATGCCGGAGATGGACGGCCTCACCGCGATGAGAGAGATTCGAAAGCGCTTTGAGTGGAAGAACCTGCCCATCATCGCCCTGACGGCAAAAGCTATGAAGGACGACCAAGAGAACTGCCTTGCGGCCGGCGCCAACGACTACATGGCCAAGCCGCTCGACGTCGACAAGCTGCTCTCCTTGATCCGAGTCTGGATGTCGAGATGAGGGGCGTGTGACGAAGACGGACGACATCGAGCTGCGTCTCCTTCTGGAGGCGATCTACCAGCGATATCACTACGATTTTCGCGGGTACTCGGTGGCGTCTCTCAAGCGGCGGTTGAATCAGGCGCGCCAGAAGTTCGGGTTCGAAAACCTGTCCAAGATGCAGGAGAGCATCTTGCACGATCCCGAGACGTTTCCCCGGATGTTGAGCTATCTCACCGTACAGGTGAGCGACATGTTTCGCGATCCGGCCTACTTTCGCTCCATCCGAGACAACGTCGTGCCGTATTTGCGGACCTATCCCTCCTTGAAAGTCTGGGTGGCCGGATGCTCAACGGGGGAGGAGCTGTACTCCTTGGCAATTCTCTTTCGCGAGGAAGGGCTCGAATCGCGCACCTTGTTCTACTGCACCGACATCAATGCCGAGGCGTTGCATAAGGCCGAGGCGGGAGTCTACGACATCGTGAGGGTCGCGCAGTTCACGGAGAATCACCAGCGTTCGGGAGGGAAGACGTCCCTTTCCGAGTACTACACCGCCGCTTACGGCGCGGCCGTGTTCGACAAGACTCTGCGAAAGAACGCGGTGTTTTCCGATCACAGCCTGGTCACCGATTCGGTCTTCGCCGAAGTGCAGCTCGTTTCATGCCGGAACGTGCTCATCTACTTCGACCGCCAGCTACAGGACCAAGCGATCGGCCTCTTTAGAGACTCTTTAGTTCGTCGGGGTTTCCTGGGCTTGGGATCAAAAGAATCCCTCAGGTTCTCCAAATATGTAAGTGACTTCACGGAATTCGACAAGCAGAACCGCATCTATCAAAGGCGGGAGGTCCTTTGACCTTTCAGAGATTGAGGCTGGTAGTGATCGGCGCCTCGGCAGGCGGCGTGGAGGCGCTTCTCGCGCTTTTGCCGGCGCTCCCCAAGGAGTTTCCGGCGCCTGTGGCGATCGTGGTCCACGTGCCCCCCGACCGGCACAGCCTCCTTACCGAAATCTTCGATTGGAAGTGCGAAGTGGGGGTGAAAGAGGCGGAAGATAAGGAGATGATGCAAGCGGGTTGCGTCTACTTCGCGCCACCGGACTATCACCTTCTGGTGGAGAGGAACGGCCATCTGTCGCTCTCGCTGGACGAACCCGTGATGTATTCCCGGCCGTCGATCGACGTCCTGTTCGAATCGGCCGCGGACGCATTCGGTCCTGCAGTGCTCGGGATCATCTTGACCGGCGCCAATAGCGACGGAGCCAAGGGCCTTCAGGCGATCTGCGCTGCCGGCGGGATGGCATGGGTCCAAGACCCCAAGACCGCGCATTCGTCGGCCATGCCCACTGCCGCGATCTCGGCTTGCCCAGAAGCTAGGACGCTCGACCTTGCCGGCATCTTGGAGAATCTGGCGAGGCAGGTGGCGTGATGGCAGAAACGCAAACTTACGAACCCGTGAAGTTCCTGCTGGTCGACGACAAACAGGAGAATCTCTTCGCCCTCGAAGAGCTGCTTCGGCGGGAAGGTTTGGCCATCGTCACGGCGCGGAACGGCCAAGAGGCTCTGGAGCAGATCCTCGTCAACGAGTTCGCGCTGGCGATTCTCGACGTGCAGATGCCCGGCATGGACGGCTTCGAGCTGGCCGAGCTGATGCGCGGCACTCAGCGAGCCCGCCAAATTCCGATCATCTTTCTCACCGCCGGAGGTCCGGACGATGCGCGCAGGTTCAAAGGCTATGAGGCGGGCGCCGTCGATTTTCTCTTCAAACCCGTCGAAGCGGAGATCCTGCGAAGCAAGGCGGGTGTGTTCTTCGAGCTGTACCGGCAGCGCCAAGAGCTCACCCGGCAGCGAGATGAGATCCGCCGTCTGAACGAAACCTTGGAGGAGCGCGTCGAACAGCGCACAAATCAGCTCTTGGAGGCGAACGAGCAGCTTCAAGGCTTCACCCATTCGGTGGCGCACGACTTTCGGCAGCACATCCGAGGGATCAACGTAAACGCCTCCATCGTCCTCGCCGAGTGCGGCGAGTATCTTGGCGAGTCTCGCGATCTGGTCGAGCGAATCAAGGACCTCTCGTTGCAGATGAGTCGAATGACCGACGACCTTCTCAGCTTTGCGCGGGTCTGGCGCCAGGAGCTGAGGATCTCGGAGGTGGACGTGAGCGGTCTGGCCGAAGAGGTGGCCCTCACTTGCTCGCGGATCTACCCAAGCGTTGGATATGCGGTGGAACCTGAAATCACGGTCAAGGCCGATCCGACGCTCATGCGGATTGTGGTGGGCAATCTGCTGGACAACGCCTTCAAATACTCGCAAAAGAGCGAGAGTCCGTTTGTCCATGTAGGCCGTGAAGAGAACGGGTTCTACGTGAAAGACAACGGCATCGGATTCAACATGGCGTTCACCAACAAGCTGTGGATGCCGTTCGAGAGACTTCTCCCACAGGGCCAGTTCGCGGGGACCGGCATCGGCCTGGCGAACGTGAGCCGAATCATCAAGCGTCACTGCGGCGAGATACGGGTCGAGTCTGAAGTGGGCAAAGGCGCGACGTTCCACATCGTTTTGGACCCGTCAATAGCGAAGTAGCCGTCCTGGGACCGGGGGGAACTCTGTTAAGAAGATTCCCTTCTAGCTCTTGGACGATGGAAATGCCTTTTCATCCATCTTGGCCCGAGATAGCGCTTCGGCTTGCCGTGACAGTGCTGGCGGGCGGAATTCTGGGGGCAAACCGAGTGCAGCGAGGGCACGCGACGGGCATTCGCACCACCATCCTGGTCGGGCTGGCCGCGTGCGTTGCGATGATCCAGGCGAACTCCCTTCTTGCCACGCATGGCAACGCTCCAGACTCATTCGTTCGCATGGATGTGATGCGGCTCGCCTTGGGAATCCTGACTGGCGTCGGGTTCATTGGCGCCGGAGCGATCCTGCGGAAGGGCCCGATCTTGACCGGCGTTACAACCGCCGCCACCATGTGGATGACTACGGCCATAGGACTTGCCATTGGAGGAGGGCAGGTGATTCTGGGAGTCGTTGCGACCACCATCAGCGCCGCTACGCTCTGGAGCCTCAAGCCGATCGACAACCGCATTCCGCGTGAGCGCCACGGGACGCTCACGCTGCGATTCCAAGCCGACGAAGCCGTTGCGCTCGACCTAAACGACATGATC
>DASZPA010000437.1:0-9055 GCA_035550555.1 Fimbriimonas sp. | reverse complement strand
GGCCAGGTCCGGATTGAAGAGATCCCAGAGCGGCTGGGCGGAGATTTGAGCTCTTTCGATTCAGGCGAAAAGTCTCCTGTCTTCGGATCGTGGCACCCAGCGTCGAGTCAGCCGGTCTCCTTTTGGGTCCGGGTTAAGGACGGTTGGAGGGAACGAGCGGTCGGATGGCTCGTCCTGCCTGTATTGCTTGTCATGATCGGAGGTCTGTTCTTTGGCGGGGTCGCATATTGGACGTCAGGCTCGTTTCTTAACGTGGGCAGCGCCGCAGGCATCTTCGCGTTGGTTGCCTTTGTGTGGATGGTGGGAAAAGGCTGGCCGAAAAGTCCGCGAGCTCTCCAAGACTTGATGGACGTTCCACCCGTTCTTCCCCAGTTTCCCGTGTCGATTGCGCTCATGTTCAAGGGGCTCTTCTACGGGCAAGATCAAGGAGTGGTGACGTTTGTGGATGGGCAGCTGCATTTCGAGGGTCTGCGCACCTGCTTCTCGCTGCCTCGGTACTGCTTGGAGATGAAACCGATTCGGGGGCCATCGTCAGCCAGATCAACGCCATTCATGGAAGGAATGCAAAGGGGGCGCCAAGACCTCAGAGCTTTCGCAACGCCGTTTTCGACCCGTCGGAGCCTATTATTCGACAATCCCTCGTGGGAAACCGACATTGGCAGCTTCTGCGCCTATGACATCAAGTGGGAACATCGAGATCTTGTAGGCGGATCGATGAGGGTCGTTCCTTTTGACGCCAAGTGGAACGCACGGGCAGGTTACGATTCGGAGTTTTGTCGGGCCTTCGAGGAGTGGTTCGCGTCGGCCACCGGCTACTCGGACGCTATTTTTCCTCCCCTCACGCCACAGCCTGGAATGATCAAGCGCAGGCTGGCGGGCGCGGTGGTGGAGGCTGCGGCGATCGTCGGGTTCACGATTCTTCTCGTCGTTTGGCTGCCGCGCTCGACGATTTTCCTTTCGCAGGCGATTGTTTTCGTGTGTTTTGCGCTGGCGATCGTCGCAGTTCGGACGGCGCGGCACCGCGCGATCTTTCGCTGGCTCAGCGGCGAACCGGTCACCCGCAAGCGCTTCCGATCCGGGCCATCTATGATCCTTGAGCGATTGTGGGATCCCGGACTGCCGGATATGGAGGAGCAGCTGAGACCTCGCAAGTAGGTCAAGTCGATGAACGAAGAAGCGCCGAATCGACTTAGCAGCGTTCCTCCAAGTGGCATCCGTGCTGCCGAGCGTTCTAGAATCGCTAGCTGGAGATCGTATCATCCATCGCCCTTAAAGCTTCGGCCGACACTCAAAAGGCGAGGCTGGATTCTTGTGGTCTTGCTTGCGGAAGTCGTCATCCTCGTTGTCCGGCTCAACGGGATGGCTGCCTTTTGCTTGCTAGGGGGTGCGGTACCGGTGCTGTATGAGTGGCTGTTCGTAAGGAGGCCGCTGAGAGACGTTCAGCGATTGAAGGACTCCCCAGAAGTCGCACCCCAGTTCTCGGTTATGGTGGAACTGCTCCAGGGCGACATCCCTTATGGATCGGACTGGGGAATCGTCGTTTTTGAAGGACCTTGGATGATCTTTCGCGGCCTCCGCACATCATTTTCCCTTCGCAGCGCCGATGTGACAGTGAGCTCCGAATCTTGGAGCCCCTTCTTCGGGGCCAAACAAGCGACGGTGAAGGCGGGCACAACTCTTCGGTTTGAAGCCTTTGAAAGGGCCCATTGCATTTCGCTCAAGCAACTGGCCGGCGGGCATGATATTGGAGGGCGCAGAGCGCTTTGGTTCGACCACCATATTCGAGAGTGGGCCGAGACGGTCGACCACACACAAGCGACCGCTGAGTACCCGCCGCTGACTCCCTCCACTCAAAGGCTGACCGAAGTGAAGCGGGAGTTCCTGGGTGCTTTGGCGGTCATCGGCTTCTCTTCAATCGCGCTCGTGGGGGCCTCTCTTCTCGTTGGATTCGACAAAGCCTCCTCGTACGGCATCTACTTGGCTGTGGTTTGGGGAGGACTGGCGATCAAGCCCCTGCTGGATTGGAGCCGGTCCCGTAAGTACGCAGCAACTACGCGGTCGAGCAGCGCTGAGGAACGCTTTAGCACCGATGCGATCGCAGAGCAGGCGATTCCCCTTGGCAGTGACGGTCTGCCGCCCGAGACCGGTCAACGGCGCTAGTGCGATCTGCCCAAAATCGTCGGTGGGCTGTCCGGTCAACCGTACAATAGAGAGAGTCGATGCTCGACGCAACAAAGCAGAAGAAGACGGCAAAGGAGTGGGCTTTTGGCGAGTGGCGGCCCGCGCCACCGAGACCGTTGTTGCTGCGGTTGCAGGAGGTTGGCCGTCCCGCCGATCTTTGCTACGGCCTCATTCTCCTTTTGATCTTCCTCGCGTTTGTGCTGTGGGCCCATGCGGGAAGCGCCCTCTTTACCGTTGGCGCCTTGTTCGCGATGTGCGCCTTTACCTGGGGATACACGCTCTTGAAGCGCTGGTCGAACGAGTCGATTCGCGACCTGATGGACATTCCCTCGGTCATCGCGCAGTACCCGGTCAACGTCCAGTTCCTTTCGAACGGCGCTCAGTACGGGAGCGACAAAGGCATCGTCAGCTTTGTGGACGGGGCGATGCACTTTCAGGGCTTTCGGTGCTCGTTCAACTTTCCCGTCGAGCGCGCCCGGATCTCGATGCTGCAGCAGTCGGAAGAGCGTGTGCTGGCGAACTCCATCTACAACATCCCCTGGTATGAGGATGGTTTCTTTGGGGTTGTCAGGATCAAGCCGATCGATACGCTTCAGGGCGTGGGGGATACCTTCGCGACAAAGTTCTGGTTCGCCTATCGGGATTGGGACAGCGAACGCATGACCGGGCCTGACCGTTGCCTTCTGCCGCCGCGAACTCCGCTGCCGCAGGCGATGGAGCGGTACGTCGTCGAGCTGATCGCCGCCTCACTGGCCGTCCTTTTCACCGGAGCGGGTCTGTGGCTGTTCCTGGGAACGTTCGGCATGGGCCGCATCACGCTCTTTGCGGCATTTCTCGTGCTTTTGGTCGCCTATGCGTGCGTGAAGACACCGTGTCGAGCGCTCGCTTCGTTGATGCGAATGAGGCAGCGCGGGACCTCCGCGACCGAACTCCTCGAAAACGTTCCGGAGGGCTCGGTTCACGATTTAGGACTCGGCTTCGCACGCTCCAGGTCTGCGGCTGAGGATCGAGTGAAGGCTTGAGCGAACGGGAGCCTCGGTATGGCAGCTGGCATCGGGAACCTCCACCGGATCCCGTGTTTTTGCGCCGCTTGTCGCGCGTGCGGTGGGAGCAGGCTCTCGCTATTTTGGCTGTCGCCTTGCTCAGCACAGGGATGGCGCTGCTGCATCAGGCGGGCCTGATAGGAAGTTGTTGGCTCGTTATCGCCGCATTCTTGCGGTGGGCCTTCACCCGGCGCGCTGTTCCATCGGTGGCAGCTCTCATGGACCTACCCCCGAGCGACGACCAGTATCCCGTGGACCTGAAACTCACCAGGAACGGCGTCACTTTCGGAACGGACACCGGTGTGGTGAGCTTCAACGACGGGTGGCTCACGTACCAGGGTCTTCGAACGGAATTCGCCGTGCAGGCTCAGCATGTCTCCGCAACAGCGTCCAAACGACGAGAGTGGGGAGTGGACCTGTTGGCCCTGAAGGTCTCCTATGCTCGCGAAGACGGCGCCTATCTGGCAAACCTCGTTGCCTTGGATCGCGTGGACGGAGTTGGCTCCGGGTACAGAAAGCGGTTCGCGGTAGCCGCTCGCAACTGGTGCGAAGCGCGAGTTCTCGTAAGAGGCGAGGCCAAATATCCGCCGACCGAGGTGCATCCGGCAGCGGTTCGATTCTATGAATACCTTCTGAAAGCCAACGTCTTCGGATTTCTTCTAATGCTCGGCGCCGCCTTGTTGACCATTCCGTATGTGCATCGCCCGCACACGTTAGGAATAAAGATTCTCCTCGTTATTGGGACCTTCTTGTTGGGCGGACTGCTCTTCAGGTCGTACCGGTGGCGCGGGACTGTTCGCGCCCTCCCGACCGGGAGGGTGCAGATACTGTCGGCTCCGGCTGTGCAGGCTCTTGCCGATGGGTCTGTCGCCACTCAGGTGCATACCGCGTAGTGATCCTTGTCAAACCGGTAATTGTCCGCTCAATGCCTCCAAGCGACAGGAAGCAGGTTCTGGGAAATCGCCACGGTGCTGTCTCTGCTATTTGAGGGTGGCTCTCTCCGTCAGGGGTACGGCCTAGTTCGATCTGCCCAATGAATCATCGTTCTCGACTTGGCCTCCGTACAATCTGATTAGGAATGGTCGAGTTTCGAGCCCGCGGACGTGAGTCGTCTCCGGCTGCGTCGATGTCCCTGTCTTCTGAGTGGGCCTTTGTGTCGGCCCTGCCGCCCTGGCGGCGAGCGAAGGAGGATCGTTGGCTTGTCTATTCCGGGATCATGGCGATTGGATCGCTGGGGGCTTGGTATTCCTCTTGGGTGCTTCTTGGGATCGCGTTCCTGCTGTTGTGGTTGGAAACGACGCGTCTTCTCGCACATGCCGGCTCGAGTGTTCGCGGGCTGATGGATTTGCCCGCAGGCGTCGATCAATTTCCTGTGCGACTCCGCTACATCGCGAACGACGTAAGCTATGGCGCCGATCAGGGGCTTCTCAGCTTCCTCGACGGCTCTGTTAACTTTCAGGGGCGCCGCAGTACGTTCAATTTCCCGGTCGCTGGAGCAAGGATCTTTCGGGATCGAGGAAAGCGCGCGGCTCCGCGCATGTACTCGCTGCGATGGGACGCCGAGGACTTCTCTCGGGAAATTCAAGTCAGGCCGTTCGATTCGATTGTTGGGCTCGGGAGTGGATACTCCTGCAGGTTTTGGCTTGCTTGTCCCGAATCGGAGGGCGGAAGAGTGACACCCGCGAAACCCGGGTTGCTGCCTCCTCGCGCCCCACAGCCAGGGAAGCTGGTTGGATCGTGGTTCGAGCTTCTTATCTGGAAGCCGGCCTATTTGGCGCTCGTGGTCCTCATCACCCTGGAGACGGGAATAAGCCACTGGCCGTTGGACGCCGTCCTGCTGTTTGAGTTTTGGATCTTCGTCCGGTCGGAGATACGGTCCCTTCGAGAGGTTCGCACTTTACGAGACCTGAGTGGGTCTTGGAGAGCCAAGAGGTGAAGGATTTGGATCGCGTTTGTTCGATTTGGCATCAGGAGCCGCCTGCCGATCCTATCTTTTTGAGGCGCGTTGCTCGTCTGAGGTGGGAGCGCGGACTGGCCATCGGTGTTGTCGGGACCGTATGCCTGTTCGCACTCTTCTTCAGGCACTTCGGGGGCTTTTACGTCTGGTGGGCCAGTCTCGCCGCGCTCGTGCGGTGGGCTTTTACGCGGCGTGCGGCTCCATCGGTCGCGGGCCTCATGGACCTTCCAGCCAATGACGATCAATTTCCGGTTGCGTTGAAGCTCGTGCAGAACGGGGCTACCTATGGATCGGACACGGGTGTCGTCAGCTTCAATGAAGGGTGGCTATCTTTCCAGGGTCTGCGAACAGAGTTCGCCGTTCAGCCCGGCCACGTCGTGGCATCTGCGTCATGGGCGGGACAAAAGCGGCCGGGCAAGCCGGGCGGCGAGCTTTACCTGAAGCTTTCGTACGTGATGGACGGGCGCACATACGTCGCATATCTGACGCCCCTGGACCGAGTCGATGGAGTCGGGAGCGGCTACCGCCGCCGGTTCATCGGGGCCGCGCAGAAGTGGAGATATGAAACGCCGCGGGAGCCTGGAACTGCGGTGTATCCGCCGGTCACGGCGCATGAATCGGCTGTGCTGTTCTCTCGCCTGCTGGTTCGGACCAATCTGGCGCTCCTCGCCGTTCTGGGCGGCGCAGGCGTGGTCGGGCTGCTCTTGGGGAAGGGATTTGGCCTCGAGGTCGTCCTTTTTGGCCTGGCCGGTCTCGCCGGCTTGGTCCTGCGTTTCACAACTACTTGTAACAAGGTCGTGAAGGGGATGTCCGCCGTCGCGACCGTATCTCTTCCGTCGAGTGCGGTCCAGGCAGAAGAGCCCACGGTGCAGGTTCGAGCGAGGTAAGATAACAAGCCTTCGACGCGCTGCCCGCTCGTCTAATGGCAGGACGGCAGGTTCTGGCCCTGTTAATCGAGGTTCGAATCCTTGGCGGGCAGCCAAATCCTCCTGCACACCCTTTCAATCGTAGGACGACCGATGATCCAAGCGGATCTACAAGGGAACTTCATAGACCGATGGCAGGAATTGGGATCTCCTTCCAGACAGCGATGGGCGGCGTGGATACCGAATCTCGGATATCGGACGTCCCGCCGACGTTATTTACTCCGTGTGCGAGGCTTCAAAGGGCTGTGGCAACTCCTTCATGTTCGATTGCCGGCCGGAGAGAGGCAGCTTTATTTGCTTGGACTTCGCACGGTGGCGGGTGTACTGGTGCTTGCATGACTCGCGTAACGCCTCTTCGCGCAAATTCTGGCGCGGTTCTTCAGGCGGTATGTTCTTGCCTCAGTCGGCGCAAAACGTCTGGTTGAATGACGCCGGAACTTGCGCATATGTGGCAACCGAGGGACTTGGCAAACAGTTCGCGCTGGTCAAGCTCCACTCGACGGAGTGTAAACCTGAAGTCCTTTGCCGGCGTAGCCGTCCTTTCCGCGGACCTTACTACGAGTTAGCCGATGCGGAGAAACTCGCAGCTATCGTGTGCGATAAGGGTTAACGCGAGAGACCCGTGGCAACTTGGAGCCAGCAGATGCTTCAAACAAGCTGAAGCCCTGACTGCCGGCCCAGGCTGGACATAGGATCCGCGTTGCATGTCGGCGCAAAGCCCCTCTCACTCCTCCACCAAACGGCGGAGGGCGTCGAGGCGGGTGTCCCACTGCTTTTCGATTTCCGCGATGAAGAGCTTTGCTTGGTCGAGGGTTTCGGGTTCGAGGGAAACCAAGACGTCGCGGCCCTCTGGCTGCAGCGCGACGACTCGGGCGTCGGCCAGCACTTGAAGGTGCTTACGGGCGCCTTGGCGGGTGATGCCCAGGCCTTCGGAGATAGCGGTAATGGTGCAGCGGCTCTCTCGAGTCAGTCGCTGGACCATCTCCAGGCGAATCGGATCGCCCAAGGCGCGAAAGATCTCTGCGGCCGCCATTCCCCGTCTTCCAGATGCTCCTCTAAACGGCTGCTCATCAGGCTCTTTCCCTCGAGCGTCAGCCTCACGCTTGCCTTGCCTACCTCATGTGCAACCGTTAAGTTGCCTTATACGATACCGTGAGATGGGTCGTCAGAGTCACATTTGGTCTCTTCGGACAGTGCGGTGGAGCGTTGAGGTTCGGCGAACGATGCCTGATGCGGCTCGCATGACGATCGACTCTGTTTCGGCGTAGCCTCGACGATATCGGACGCCCTTGAGAAGGTCGCCGTTGGTGACTCCGGTCGCGGAGAACATGACGGCGCCTTGGGCCAGGTCGTGGGTTGAGAGCACGCGCTCCAGATCGCCGCCCACCATCGTCTCTGCACGCCTGCGCTGTTCGTCGTTCGTGAATCTGAGTCTTGCCTGCATCTCGCCTCCGCAGCAGACGACCGCTGCGGCTGTGATGACGCCTTCCGGCGCGCCTCCGATGCCCATCAGGCCATCGACGCCGCTGTCGGGATCGAGAGCTGCCAGCGCCACCGAAAGATCGCCGTCGGGCACGAGATGCACCCGAGCCCCCGCGTCCCGTATCTCTTGAATGAGCGCTTCGTGGCGCGGGCGATCCAGAATTCCGATGGTCAGCTCGTCGATGCCTTTGCCTAGAGCCTTGGACATCAGGCGGGCGTTGATCCGCGACGGAACCGTGATATCGATGACGCCGGCGCACTCGGGGCCGACCACGATCTTGTCCATGTAGCAGTCAGGGGCGTGCATCAGATGGCCTTCGCCTTCGACCACGGCCGCCAAGACCGAGATTGCGTTTGGCGTTCCGTTCGCGCAGAGGTTTGTGCCCTCGAGAGGATCGACCGCGATCTGCACCTTCGGGCCCTCTCCATTGCCAACTTGCTCTCCGATGAAGAGCATGGGCGCCTCGTCCCGCTCGCCTTCGCCGATCACGATGGTCCCGCAGATGTCCAGCCCGTTCAGGGCTCGACGCATGCCGTCGCAAGCTGCCTGGTCCGCCCCATTGCGGTCTCCTTTGCCCACGAACGGCGCGCAGCAAAGCGCCGCCGCCTCGGTGACTCGCAGGAAGTCTAGATTGTCACGTTTTTCCACTCGTTACCCCCTTGTAATGAGATTCCCTATGGTGGCGCAATTAGGCCGTGATCAACTGCCTGTTTTCGAGCGGCTTCCTCGCCGATCAGATCACACGGACTCGATTGTTCTTCGCGTCGTGAGTCAACTCCACCAGGCCCATCGCCTCCAGAAGAGGCGGCAAGTAGACGCCGAAGCGGCCCCGGAGACCCTTCTTCAGGCCGTACCAGCCTCCAACGGGGTTTTCTGGCGAGCGTCCCCAGGCTTCCAAGGTGTCGGGCTTGGCTTCTTTTGCTCGTCGGCGCCGCCGAGGTCCATCCAGTCGACTCGGTCCTTGAGCATCGCAATCACGTCATCGATGCAGCGGGCGTTGTAGAGGAGAGTCGTCGAGCCGACTCTGCAGACAATCACTTCTTTGCCGTTCTGATTATCGAAATACATCTCGTACTCTGAAGTCCCGGGTGGGGTTTTGAGTTGGTAGGGGTTGTCCTTTCCACGGCGTTCCAGCATGGCGCCACTATACCGACAAAATTTAACTGAATGGTTAAGTATAATGGCCTCATGGTCCCTGAAGTTGCAAAGCGGAATGAGGCGTTGCGGGCTCGCAAGGAGGCGATGGCGCAACGGATCCTTGGCATGGACGACCGGAAACGGGCCACGCAGCCGTCGGACGGCGGCTTTTCCCCTGCCGAGCTGGTCGCACATATGGCCAAGGCAGAGGAGTTCAACTTGGCTTTTCTCCGAAAGGTCGGACCTTCCGGTCTCGATGGCCGCCGCGTCAAGCCGGGAGTTCTGTACGGGCACGTTTTGAAGTCGTTTCAGGCTCGCAAGCGGATCG
>DASZPA010000436.1:0-5465 GCA_035550555.1 Fimbriimonas sp. | reverse complement strand
CCTGATGTCCATCATGTTCAGCCCCGAGGATCTGGAACTTCAACTCAAAGCGAAGCGGATCTTCAATCCAGGATCGCTGTGCAATCCTTGCAAGGTCCTTCCGGACCAGAAATCCTGCGTGGAACACCGGAAGCGCTGGAGGGGCACCGCATGGTAGAGACCGCGGCTCGAACGCTGCAAGATCTGGTCGAGGCGGTTCGGTCGTTGAGCGCCGTCAGCCTGGTGGGGTCGGATTCGGGCAGAGCCTTTCGCGTTCCTTCGTCCGGTTCCGCCGCTTCCTTGAAGGTGGGACTGAGCGGGATCATCTCAC
The DNA here is from genome assembly GCA_035550555.1 of Fimbriimonas sp. Taxonomy (GTDB): domain Bacteria; phylum Armatimonadota; class Fimbriimonadia; order Fimbriimonadales; family Fimbriimonadaceae; genus Fimbriimonas. Next base: position 5,155 of record DASZPA010000436.1, on the reverse strand, counting down.
ATGACGTGGACGATCAGGTCGTGACGGTGTACGCCGGCACTCCTTTGGAGGATCTCCAAAGGGCACTCAAGACGACCGGGCAGTGCCTGCCTTGGACGGACCTGTTCCATCCATCCGAGGAGCTTCCAGGGACGGTCGGGGGCCGCATCTCTTTGAATCTTCCCCATGCTTACGAGGCCGATTGCGGCAATTGGCGGGATTGGGTTCTTGGCGGGAAGGTCGTCCAAGCCGATGGAACCGTGGCGAAAATCGGGAGTAAGGCCGTCAAGAACGTGGCAGGGTACGACGTTCAGAAGCTTCTGGTCGGCGCTCGGGGAACGCTTGCCGTGCTCGCCGAAGTGACTTTGCGGACTTATCCCCTCAAGGCGCTTCCGAGAAAGGATCTGGAGGTGTTTCGGAACTCCGAAAGAGGTCTCATCTTACGGACTCAGGCGACGGATTTTGAGCGGGCCGTTCGGGAGGCCGGGAGCGATCTGCTGGCAACGCATCCGCGCACGTCGACGCTCTATTTGGCGAAGGAGTCGGCTCCCGCGTATCCGTACTCATGGTCGGTGGGGTGGGGCCTGGGATCCGCCAATCTGAAATTCGAGGACGCGACGGCGGTCCATTACATGAAGCGTGCAAAAGAGATGCTCGACCCGACGGGCAAGCTTAACCCGGGGGAGATGGGGATTTTTTGATGGGAGAAGTTGGCGAGTTCGTGAGTTTGCGAGTTGGGAGGCCGGAGCGGATTTCCTTACCAACCCACGAACTCACAAACTCGAGAACCCCCCACGGAGTGGTTCATGGCTGTTGATCTCGAGGAGCTGACGACGCACTGTATTCGGTGCGGGTTCTGTTTGGAGTCGTGCCCGACCTTCACCACCACCGGGAGCGAGCTAGAGTCTCCGCGAGGGCGCATCTATTTGATCCGCTCGGCTCTGGAAGGCAAGCTGGATTGGCAGGAAGACGTTCGCGAACACCTGGATTTGTGCCTTGGGTGCCGGGCCTGTGAGACAGCCTGCCCGAGCGGCGTGCAGTACGGAGAGATCCTGGAGATCGCTCGAGACAAGATCGAGAGCGAGCGGCCGCAGAAGGGAAAATCTGCTTTGCTCGAATCAACGACCCGCCCGGGCCTCCTGAAGCTGCAGCTAACTGCCGGCAAGCTGATGCCAGGCCGACGCATTCCCGGCTTCGTATCGCGGTTTGTTTCGGGTGAGGCGCCGGAGGCCGATCGTCCGGAGCCTCAGAAGCCTGCTTCGTTTCCGCCGCTCCAAGAATCGAGCATTGAGCAGGTGAAGGGAGAGGTTTATTTCCTTGAAGGCTGTGCGATGCGGGTGCTGTACCCGCGCGTCCACCAGGCGACTCGCAGGCTCTTGCGGCGGGCGGGCTATGTCGTTCGCGACGTCGACCAGGGCTGCTGTGGCGCCCTTCACGCCCATAACGGGCACTTGGAAGACGCGAGGAGACTGGCGGCCGCTACCTTACAGGCGTTCCCTGGAGACCTGCCCGTCGTCGTCAATTCCGCCGGCTGCGGCAGCACGATGAAGGAGTATGGTGCGCTCTTGGGCACCGACGAGGCCCGGGGCTTCGCGAGCAGGGTGTTCGATCTTTCGGAGTTCCTGCTGAAGAACGGCCTTCGAGAAGCCTTGGCCAAGGCTCCGGGGCTCGAAGCGGCCGTGACCTATCACGACGCTTGCCACCTGGCTCATGGCCAGAGGATCACCAAGCCGCCAAGGGAGTTGATCCAAGCGATTCCGGGCATCCGCTTCACGGAGCTGCCCGAGGCCGATACTTGCTGTGGCAGTGCCGGGATCTACAACGTCGTCGAGCCTGCCATGGCCCGCAAGCTGCTGGAAAGGAAGTGGGCAAACGTCGAGGCGACCGACGCTTCGATCGTGGCTACGGGCAATCCGGGGTGCCATGCGTGGATCGCACAGGCGGCAAGAGAGCACGGCCGGCAAGTGAGCGTTTTGCACACGGCGGAGCTTTTGGAGGCGGCGTTTTCGGGTTTGGAGGCGTATCTTTCGTAGCGTCGAAGATGGAGGTCCGGGGGAAGAGCGTGAGATGAACCGAATCGGTGACTGGTCGCGACCGGCTCGCGTAGAAAGGGGGGCATGAGCGTTATTTCAAAGCCGGAGGGCGAGGTCCCCTTGGTGGATATCCAGAGCCAGCAAGACACCCGAAATATCTCCATCGACAAGGTGGGAGTTCGGAAGGTGAAGTATCCGATCGAGGTGCGCAACCGCGACGGGGGCAGCCAGCAGACGGTTGGCCTCTTCTCTCTTACCGTGGACTTGCCCCACGACTACAAGGGCACGCACATGAGCCGCTTTTTGGAGGTACTGGGCCAGCACAACGAGGACATCAGCGGCAAGACCATCCCGCTGATTCTTGAGGCGCTGCGAAAGCGCCTCAAGGCTGAGACCTCCCATTTGGAAGTCACCTTCACGTTCTTCAGAGAGAAGGCGGCTCCGGTGACTGGCAAGACGGCCATGATGGGCTACGAGTGCGGCTTTGTGGCTTCGACGGGAACTCAGGAAGATTTCCTTCTGTACTTGAAGGTGCCCGTGACCACCCTCTGTCCGTGCTCAAAGGAGATCTCCAGCTTTGGCGCCCACAACCAACGCGGCTACGTCTCCCTGAAGGTTCGGCCCACGAAGGAGGTCCTGTGGCTGGAAGAGGTGATCGATCTGGTCGAGGAGTCCGCCTCAGCACCCTTATATCCTTTGCTCAAGCGTCCCGATGAAAAGTTTGTGACCGAGCAGGCCTATATGAATCCTCGCTTTGTGGAGGACATGGTGCGTGAAGTGGCGACTCGCTTGGACCGCCACCCTTCCGTGCGGTGGTATGAGGTTGAGGTGGAAAACCACGAATCAATCCACGACCACAACGCCTACGCCTATCTGTGCCGGTGTACGGGTCGATAACCTCGGTAAGATTGCCGAAGCCTCGCCAACCCCGGCCCGTCGCAAGTGTTTGGATACAATCAGCCCGATGCGAACCAACCTACATTGGATTTCAGTCTTTTTCGCATTCATCATGGCCATCTTGTTGGCCGGATGTGGAGGCAGCCAGTCGAGCGCTCCTCCTTCGGGGCCCTCGGTCGACGCCTACTATGTAGCGGACACGGGCAACAACCGGATCGTCAAGTTCGAGAGCTTTGACTCGCCCACAGGATTTGTCAGCTTCGGTTCGGCCGGCGCAGGAATCAACCAGTTCCAGACCCCAACCGATATCGCATTCGACAATGCGAACAACGTTTACATCGTCGACCAGGCGAACGCCCGCATCGTCCGAATCTCTTCGAACTTCGACGGCACCAACTGGACGACCTACGGCTCGGCCGGAGCCGGCGTCGGGCAGTTTCAGACTCCGACGTGCATCGCCATCGACCCGCTGAATCGCATCTACGTCACCGATACCGGCAATAAGCGGATCGTTCGGATGGATGACATGGCTGGGACCAACTGGACCACCTGCTCTTCGGCCGGAGGCACTGCCTTTCAGAGCCTCTACGGTATTCGGGTCGACAATAGCGGCCATGTCTACGTATCCGACAAGGATGCCAATGCGGTCTACGAGCTGGACGACATGAGCGGAACCACGTCTCACACCCTGTCCGCCACCGTGGGATTGGCAAAGAACAGCTTCAACCAGCCGACCTCGATCGAACTCGACTTCCAAAAGAAGCTTTATGTGGTCGATTCAGGCAACCAGCGGATCGTTCGCGTGGACGACATTTCCGGTAAGAACCCTATCGAGTGGAACTCGGGCGGGGTCCTTGGAAGCTTCATGGGCGTGACGGTCTTGGGCCGCGACCAGATTCTGATCGCCGACACGAGTCAAAGCCGCGTCTATCGCATCTTGGATATGACGGGCAGCTCCCCAAGCTCCTATGGAACTCCAGGCTCCGGCAGCGACCAGTTCCAGAATCCGCTCTCTATCCGCGCTCACTAAAAGGAACCATGAGAACCAAGCTCGATGTCGCTGTGTTTGCAGTTCTGGCCGCGTTGCTGGCGGGTTGTTCCGGAGGCGACAATTCGGGTCCTCCGAGCCCGCGAGTTCGCGCGATCAACGGGTTGCAGGGGGTTGCTTTGGCTTCCGTGACGGTTGGCGCCGAGCAGGTGTCCGCCAATCTGCCCTACGCCACTCTTAGCGGCACTCCGAACACTCCGTACACGAAGGTGCCGTCGGGAGCGGGCAGCATTTCCTTCGCCTCCGCCGCGACGCCCGGAACGCCGATCGTGAGCAGTCCACGGACCTTTTCGAGCGGCGATATGGTGGACGCGATCGCCTACGGAACGACGACGCCTGCCGTTCTGCAGCTGCTCGACGACGATTCGATTCCTTCCAAAGCCGCAGTGCGATTCGTGAACGCGTCTCCCGCGTCCGGCTCGGTGGACTTCGTCATGGGAACCGCCTTTACGGGATCCGGCACGGCCGTTGGAGGCGTGGCGCCGGTTCAGACCAACGGAACGGCGACCTATCAGAACCTCGCCGGCTCCGGGAACTTTCAGATCTCCGTGTACCCTGCGGGCCAAGATTCGGGTCCGGCGCTGATCTCGGAGCCAGTGAATTTCAACGATGGAACGCGATGGACGTTCGTTCTCTTGGATTCGGCGACGCCGGGAGGTTCTCCGGTGCTGCTCCAGGTGCAAGACAACGTCTTGACCGATACGGCAACCAGTGCGCCAAAGCGCAGTCGCTAAAAGGGTACCTTCCCATATTACTTGCGGGTAAAGCGGTCGGAGTTTTCGCCTTTTTCCGCGCAAAAAGCGCTCGCGGTGGAAGTGTTAACGCGAAGGCCGCTAGTATCTACAGCAGACGCGCGCTAGACGCGTCACGCGAGACACTTCGGTCCCTGACAAGCACGCAGTTGGGGACCCTTCTTCTTTTTGGGATCGCGATTTCTCAAGCCGAGTAGACTGAACAGGGTCGGAAATGGCCGGCTTCAGCTTGAGATATGGCAGCGCAAAGAACCGTCGTCGTCGTGGGTGGAGGCCTGGCAGGTCTCATGACCACCATGAAGTTGGCGGAGGCGGGTCACAAGGTCAAGCTGATAAGCCTCGTCCCGGTTAAGAGATCCCACTCGGTTTGTGCGCAGGGCGGCATCAACGGGGCCGTAAACATCCGCGGCGAGGGGGACTCTCCGCAGCTCCACTTTGAGGATACG
>DASZPA010000435.1:0-4195 GCA_035550555.1 Fimbriimonas sp. | reverse complement strand
GACCGACTTCCCCGGCATCGGACGCGCAATCAAAGAGGTTCACAGCCACTACGGCAAGATCGATTGCCTGATCAACCACGCCGGCCGAAGCTACGCGGCGCCCGTCGAGAAGATCTCGGCCGAAGCCTTCGACGAGATCTTCCACCTGAACGTGCTCGGGCCGATCATCGCAATGCAAGCCGCGATCCCCATCATGCGCGCTCAAGGGGGCGGGAGCGTCGTCAACATCAACTCCGGTACCGCCTTCATGGCCGTGCCGGAATACAGCGTGTACTCAGCGTCCAAGAGAGCACTCCTCGGGTTCAGCCTCACTGCTCGTGAGGAGTTGAAGGATGACGGAATCGTGGTAAGCGAGGTCTACCCGTTCATCACCGCGACCAACTTCGGAAAAAACCGAATGACCGAGCCCGGAACCACCGGCCCCGCCTCAAGCTACGCCGCAGGTGACACGCCCGAGTTCGTCGCCGACATCATCCTGAAAGCCATCGAAGAAGGCGAAGCCCAATACTTCGCCAACGACCGCCTCCGCCAAATGGCCGGCAAAGGATAGAGAACGCTACCACCATTGCTTTCGACGCCTGTAGTGAGCGGCGTCACCTTGGAGAAACGTCGGTCAGGAACGACCCAGGAGAGGGTTGCTCCGGTCTCTCAACGCCAAGAGGCCACATCTCCGCCATGAACTCCGCGTCCGCCGTGTCTCCTTGGTCAAAAAGAACCACTCACAACCCACCACAACGAACCAAAACCGCCAAACCCAAACCTCGCCCCTTGGGGGAGAGGTCGGTGAGGAACGAACCGGGAGAGGGGTCGCTTCGGTTTCTCAACGCCAAAAGTCCACATATCCGCCGTGAACCTCCGTGTCCCCCGTGCCGCCGTGGTAAATAGCCAAAACGACTAGCCGGCACAACGAAGCAACCTTGCCAGGGCCAAACCTCGCCCCTTGGGGGAGAGGTCGGTGAGGAACGAACCGGGAGAGGGGTCGCTCCGGTTCATCAACGTCAAAAGTCCACAAGAGCGAGTTAGCCATCTACCGCCCCTTCCTCCATGCGCTGCCAGTGACCTCAACCCTGCCCTCCAGCTTCCCATCGACAACCACCAAGGCCACCCACGGACTCGAAGGCCGAAGCACCTCCGCCCCCCACTCGACCACCCGCGGCGAGCCACTCAGCTTCACCGACCGGCTCGCACTCTGCTGCCGAAGGTTCTCGCTAAGCAGAGTCAGCGTGTGCTTCCCGACGCCCGAAACCGAAGCCTTCACCCGAACAACACCGCTGCGGGAGGTCTGCGACTCAATCCGCAACTCAACTCCACGGCCACCCCTCAAATCCACACGATAGGAACCACCCGGCAGAACGGTCAACTTCCGCTTCTCCGAGCCACAAGTGATTTCATACACGCCTTCAGGAACGGAACCATGAAACCCGTGATGAGCAGGCGTCAACCGATAAGTAGCTCCCACCGATTTGTTCGTAAGCACCACCGGACCATCCGCAGCTCCCGAAACCTGCCCAGTACCTGAGAGGTTCTTCATCAACCAGATCCAACGCCCAGTCGGATTGACCCATACCTCCTTCCAGTTGTGACAGTTCTCGGTCGGCCAGTAAGGAGCGTCGCCGTCGCGAAGCGTCTCGATCCCCACCGGCAGCGAGCCCACAATGTCGCCCGACATCGCCGTGTACTGCGGCGCGTAGTCGTACCCCTCACTCCACATCGTGCTCTCGACGAACGGGTTTCGCCCGATCACCCACTCAAGCTCTTCCTGAAGCAGCGACTCCAGCCCATAGTCCCCCCTCAAATGAGCCGCCTCCGAGAGACCCGTCGCCTGAGCCAGCGTGGTCCCGTGGTTCCCCCGAAACTCGAACCACACCGGGAAGCGGCGCACGTACCAGTGGTCCCCCACCTTGATCCCATTCAGCACTTGGTCTCGAAAGCTGTCGCGCGGCATCGAGGTCATCCCGGCCGGCACCGCCTCATACTCATCGTCCCGAAAAAGCGAGTTCGCCAGCATCCCGTAAGGCCGCGTGAACTGCGTCATCGCCTGCTGGTAGTACTTCGAATAGAGCGTCACCGCCGTGTACCACTTCATCCAATCCGCATGGTTCGGCAACAGTTCGCACAGCTTGACCAGCGCGACGGTCGGAAGCTGCTCGCGGCTCAGATGCACGTACCGCAGGATCGTCTTCCTGCTCGTGTCGCGGTAGAAGAACCCCGTCAGCGGGTACTCCAGGCCAGGCAGAACAGAGGTCTCCTGGCAAGCAAGAACCGTGCGCCCATATTCGACCGCCTTGTCCGCAAACTGCCGCTCGCCGGTCGACTTCCACAGCTCCAAACTTGCCAGCGCGCCGTTGGCCGCCATTTCGCACTGGCTCGTGCCGAACATGTTCGCCATCGGGTTGTCCCGCCGCGGTCTCGGCCGGCTCGGATGGTCCAGCTCGTCGGTCCCGAACTTCCAATCCTCCTTCGCCATCCGCAAGCTGTGCGCCGCGAGGATCGGATCGGACTTGGCGAGCACCCGATAGGCGATTGCCTCGTCGGAGGCGCAGGTCAGGTCGGCGATCGGGTCGCGACGCGCGTCTCCCACCATGTCGTCCGGCGTCCCCTCGATGCCGTCCGTCCACCGGTCCATGGTGTTGAACCCGGTGCGGAACCCGTCATGGAACGACGTATTCAGCACGAACTGCAGGCCCCAGCTCGCCTCATCCACTAGCCGCCTAAACAGGGCCGGGTCATGCGGCTGCGTCTGGAGCCGCTCAGCCAGCGTGAACATCGCATAGTCGGCCTCGGCAGTGTTCGAAAGGTTCTGCGAGAGGTCCCCCGCGTCGTGCCACCCGCCGTTGATCGTGATCGACTTGCCCTCGTGCTTCATCACCCAATCGGCATGGCAAACATCGTGTACGCCCGGAATCGCATACCCGCACCTCTCGGCGTAAAAGAAGTTGATCGCCTTCGAAAGGCTCGACTCCCAAACATCGCTCCCAATCCGAAACGGCTGAGTCTTCCTCGCGCCCGCCTTAAGATAGTAGGTGCCAGGACGAGTGGCCTCCGTGAAGTCCAAAACCTGAAATCGACCCACGGTGGTCTGCGTCCGCCTCACTGGCTTGCTCAGCACAGTCCGGCCCGACGCGGCATCGATCAGTTGAAAGGTCTTCGCCGTCAGATCGCTGGAGATCGCCGTCTTGGGAGACCCCGTCGAGTACCCGGCGTGGCTGAAAGAGATCTTCCCCGGCGCAACCGACCACCCTTCGAACTTGTCCGCATCCACCTTCTGCAGCTCGATCTGGTCGATGTCGTACTGAACGGTGTCGGTAGCCCCAGGCTCGTTCCCCTGAACCCGATACGCAAACTCGATGCCCGAAACCTTGTCGCGAGGCAGATTCCCGATCTCCCAAACCACATGGTTCCACTGCCCATTCTTGAGCAGCACGTAGTTCTTGCCCATCTTCCCATAGGGCTCCGGCAGCTTCTCCTTGCCGCCGTTGTGGAAGATCACGATCATCGAAACGTTCCGAAACCCCGGCAGGTCCGGATACACCCAAAAAGAAAGGCGGTTCCACCCCGACCAATCCTCGCCCTGCACCACCCGAAACGCCGAGCTCGTCCCGTAGTACCGCCCATGCGGAATCGGAGTCGCGCCGGTGGTCTTGCTCCGCAGGCGTAGCGAGGTGCGTCCGTCATGAGAGCGCTCACCGGTCAAAGCTATCTCGGGAGTCCCTTGATCCTCGATCAAGGTGGTCCAAGTCGAAACCGACTCACAGTCATCCAGCAGCTTCGATGCCAAGACTTTCTTAGCCAGCCACCGATGCGTCGTCGACCTCGAATAGTCGCTGGCCATCGGTGCTTGAGCATGACAAATAGCAGTTAGCGCGAGGAAGAGGAGCGAGATCTGGGCTGGTCGAAGGGTTGGCATAGGGCGTCCGTGCGCACACGGTGTTACCCGAATTTGAACCTGGAAGAAATCGCTCTAAAGGTGAAGATCGATTGTAAAGACATCCTCATGCGAGGGTTGGTGGCCGGCACGCCGGCCACCAAGTTGTCACTCTATCCGCGCCGATAGCATGCCCAGTGAGGCCAGTTATCGCTCTTGTAGCGATTGTTCTCCCAGAAAAGAGGTTGGAGGTTTAACAAGTCGTCACTTCCACCCCTTGCCACGGGCACAATGTGATCGACTTCCCAGCCGAACTGCTCCGTTGAGCCG
>DASZPA010000434.1:0-4824 GCA_035550555.1 Fimbriimonas sp. | reverse complement strand
ACCACTTGGTTGTGCCATCGGGGCTAAAGGCCACCAGATTATCGCCCACGTCCACCGCGTAAATTGTTCCGTCAGGTCCAATGGCCGGAGGATCATTGACCTGCCTTCCAACCCCGCGGTTCCACTTTTGAGTTCCATCTGGATTGACCGCGACAAGATCACCAAAGCCTGCACTGCAGTAGATTGTGCCATCGGACCCCACGACGGGAGAAGAGCGCCCGTCAGCGAAGCGCCATTTGATCGATCCGTCAGGATTGATAGCGTACAACCCGCCCGGTTCTCCGACGCCGTAATCGGTGCCTGCCTTTGTGCAGTAGATTGTCCCATCGGGCCCAATGGATGGCGACGAAGACGAACCTATGCCGGCCTGTAATGTTAAGGACCACTTCTCTTTGCCATCGGGGGTCAGCGCGTAAAGCCAGCGTCCTCCCCAACCAGTGGAAAAATAAATTGTTCCATCTGAGGCGATAGTCGGTGAGCCCAGAAGATGTCCATCCGCGTCAAAGATCCACTTCGTCGAGCCATCTGGATTAAGCGCGTAGAGTTTGTTGTCTACTCCGCCGGGGATGTAGATCGTTCCGTCTGAACCAATCGCAGGGGTCCCAGACCCTTTATCCGTTGCCCACCTCAGCGTGCCGTCAGAATTGATCGCTCCCACGCCGCTCATATACATGGTTCCATCCGGTCCGATAGCTGGCGAGGAATAGGAATCCACGTGGAGAGACCACTTGATGGTTCCATCAGTGCCTGGACTCGCTCCAAGCCCTGTGTTGCGAAGGTCTCCGTGAAACTTCGGCCATGGTCCTGCCGCCAAGCCGGGCGGGACCACGTCAAAACTGACATCGACAGGCTGCCCCGAATTCTGCGCGACCGATGTCAACCGAGCCCTTTTCCTTACCAAAACGGCACTGGTCGCGATCGCAAAAGTGACAGTCGTCTTCCCATGAGGAACGGTCACCGACGTCGGGATTTGAACAAATTCATCATCGCATGAAAGCTGCACTGTCGTGCCTCCAGGCGGGGCGACTTGATCAATGGTGATCTTCCCAGTAAGGCCATAACCACCTGTGGTAGCCGGTGAGGAAAGGCCTAGCGACTTGACCGAGGGATTTTGAACAACCTGTAGCCAAGTCTTGACGCTGACGTCGGCTGAGGTGATCGTTATCGTTGCGGCCCGAAGCCTGGAAACTTCAGAGGTTGTTACCAAAAACCTCGAGTCTTGCTTTCCGGGAGGAACGGTGACAGTGGCCGGAACCTGGACGAAGTCTTGCGAACTGTAGAGAGACACCGTGAACCCGCCCGCCGGGGCAGGATTGGTAAGCCGAATGTGGCCTTCTGCTGAGGCCCCACAAACAACGGACTCGGGATTCATATCGGCTGCCGCCAGATCGACTGGTGCGACTGCTTCCACGCTCGCTGCAACTGAACGAGACCCATCGTTGAAGGTGACTGTTGCCCAATGGTTCGAAGTGACCGCACCGATGGGCACGTTGAAGCTCATCTGCTTCGAACCTGAAGGGATAGTGATAACCGACGGGATCTGCACAAACGAGTGGGTTGTCGAGATGCCGATATTGAACCCCGTTGAACCTGCCGGAGCCGTGAGTCCGATGGTGCAGGACGTGGACGTTCCGCCTTGAACGACCACCGGGCTGAACTTTGCCCATGCAATGCTTTGAGGCGAAGCCACGGTTGGCAGGAGCCAACAGGTGAGTGAGAAGACCCATACCAGGCGTTTTCGAGCACTCTCAAGCTCGAAGGCCTTTCTTATTTCCCTAAAACTGACCATATCCTCTACGCGCACCACTAACCGTGCGTTAATGGACATAGAGTGACCTTGAAAAACCGCCGCTACAAGTCAGCAATTGGGTGTCAGCCAAAGGAGGGACGCCCTGGCCAAGGCTAATCCTTGCCAAGTTTCATTTGTTTGAATCTATTCCGAGGGAACTCTCGGGAAGAGACGAATGCGATTCCTGACGCTAGGCCAGCGAATCTGCTCCCAGAATTCGCGACAGATATTTCCCAATCAGGCATAGAACCGTGGCAGATGCGCGGTATGTATTTCAGCAGGTGCTCGGGACGGTGACTGGGAAGTGTTATCGTTCGTATTGCCTGTGATGACTGCCCGCAACCTCTTGGTCCTATTGGTCGCCACTACCACGGCAGGAAGCGCGCAAAGTCAAAACCTGAACGACTATCGGATCGATTTCTCCAAGGTTGCTATCCGGAATGACGACACGATGGACCACGTCGCCCAGCTCAAGACGAAGCTGGAGGCTTTACGGGGGAAACTTTCCCGTTCCGCCGACGACCTCCTAACCGCCCTCCAAACCCGTGATGAGGTCCTTGCCATTCTCGACCGAAGGCACTTCATTTCCCACCTTCACTATCTCCTCGACACCAAGTTCCCACCGAACGCCGATTCGAACGAGCCCGATCAGGAGGAGTACGGCGGCTTCATCGATTCCGAAATTGCGGCCATTCCCGATGCTCAACTTGCCCGCTTTACAGCCGAAAAACCAGGCTTGGCGAAGTACGCCTACGTCATCGCGCAAGTCAAGCGAGACAAACTCCATCGGCTGTCCGACAAGGAAGAGGCGTCTCTTTCCAAGCTGAACCCGGATTACCAGCAGTGGGAGAGCCGTGCTTTCGAAACCCTCCAATCCGACCTTCCAACCGGCGAAGTGAGTCGCTCTCTTCATGCCACGGCTCTCATTCAACTGTCGGAATCGCTCAACGCCGAAGCCAAGTTGAGAGGTTTTAAAGACTCGGTGGATCGGTACTGCTTCGATATCAACCTGGAGACATCGAAGGTCGATAGCCTCGTCGCTAATCTGCGGCGGAACGGACATCTGCTCGATGAGTTGTCCAAGCTTCGGAAGGCCCATCTTTCCCAAGAGCCCAAGGTGCCTCCGCATTTCACTCTGCAGGAAGCGACTCAGAAGGTTGTTCAGGCCCTAGCGCCGCTGGGGCCGGAGTATGGTGCCGAGATGTCAGCTCTCCTCGACCCCGAAAACGGTCGGCTCGACGCGGCTGGGGGGCCGAACCGCTCGGGGCTCGGTACCGGATGGTCCGCCCCAGGGATGACCAGCATCCTCTACTGGCCCAACTTCACCGGCGTTTATGACGACCTGGATCGCGGCCTCTCCCATGAGGGCGGCCATGCCATTCACTACGAGCTGATGGTCAAGAACGGCGTGCCGGAGGCGTACTACGCCGGTCCGGGTTATTTGTATGAGTCGTATGCTGAGCTAAACCAGCTGCTTCTTGCCGACTACTTCTACAAGAACGAATCGGACCCTCAAAAGAAGCTTTTCTATTTGCTCCAGCTTCTCGACAAGGCCGAATACCCGTTGTACCTTGCGCAGTATCCCGACGAAGAGTACGCGTTCCATCGCGCAGTGGCGGCCGGCAAGATTCACGATGCGGCAGGTCTCGACCGCTTGGAGAACTCCGTCCTTTCGCGTTGGCCCGGCGTCTCTCGTCGGCCAGGTTCCCCTCGCTGGATGACCAACGAGAGGTTCTACTCCGTCCCGCTCTATACGATCAACCACCTGCTTGGTTCGATCCTTGCCATCGCCTACTTCGTACAGCTAGAAAAAGACCCCTCTGGGTTCGTTCCCAAATACATCGGTCTGCTCAGCCAAGGCTTTCACGACTCGCCGGAAACTCTCCTCAAGGCATCGCTCGATATCGACCTCAACGATCCGGCGTTGGTGACGGAGTGTATGGAGTTCTTAAGGGAGCGAACGGTGGAGCTCAAGAGGCTGTACAAGCAAGTCGGCGAGAGAGCTCCTCTTTTGCAAAGCCGCTCAAAGCCGTAAAAACTTTCGGCCCACTTGCCTCGCTTACTTCCAAGGAAATCAAACACAGTAGGCTGTGAGACGAAGTGAAGATCGTTACGAGTGAGACAAAGGTGGAGTTGGGCCGGAGGGCCGCGATGCAGGGCGCAGACGCGATTCGCGACGCCCTTCGAGAGCGGGGAGCGGCGAGGATCATTCTGGCCACCGGCGTTTCGCAGTTCGAGATGCTGGAGGTACTCGTTGGTTTGGAAGGGATCGACTGGTCGAAGGTCGAGGCGTTCCACCTGGACGAATACGCGGGGATGCCGATCGATCATCCAGCCTCGTTCCGCAAATTCCTCAAGGAGCGGTTCGTCGACAAGCTGCCCCAGCCGATTGGCGCCTTCCACTACATCTCCGGTGAGGGGGATTTGAGAGCGGAGTGCGCGCGGCTTGCCGGCCTTATTTCTGGTGGCCGAATCGATGTCGCGTTTATCGGCATCGGAGAGAACGGTCATCTGGCATTCAACGACCCTCCGGCGGATTTCGAAAAGACTGAGCCCTACATCGTCGTCCAGTTGGACGAAGCGTGCCGGGCCCAGCAGTTGGGGGAGGGTTGGTTTCCTGATATGGACGCCGTCCCGAAGTCCGCGATCTCCATGTCGATCCGGCAGATCATGGATTCGCGAGTCATCGTCTGCAGCGTCCCGGACACGCGCAAGGCGGAGGCAGTTCTCGGTGCCGTGAAGGGGCCGGTCACGCCGGACGTTCCGGCGTCGATCCTGCAGCAACACCCCGACGCGACGCTCTACCTGGATACGTTCTCGGCGGCCCTTCTAGACTAGCCACGCCGTGCCCCGACGAGATTCGGGACGGACTAAGCCCACGCCCCTTCCCGCCGTGTCAAGTGACAACACATATTTGACACTTCTGACAAGACATTCTTTACACTCTCATGTCTTCCAGCGGTCCTAGAGTGAAGGTGCCCCAGACGAGGTCGAGGTCTCCGGTTACGTCGGGGAGAATGCCGATGGGAAGGCCT
>DASZPA010000433.1:0-5730 GCA_035550555.1 Fimbriimonas sp. | reverse complement strand
TTCGTTGATCTCCCTATTCATGCCGGCCATTTCAACGTTGACTTCTTTCATCGCCCGCGCCACCTCGGCCTTGGCCTCTCGGGTCGCCTCCGAAGCTTCTTTCATGGCTTCGGCCACGGCCTTCTGAATCTCAGCCTGCGTCTTCGCATCGATCTTTCCAGCGTTCTGCGTGCGAACGATCGTCTTCTTGTGACCGGTCTTTGTGCTGTGGGTCTGGGCCATTGCTCCTCCTGCAATGAGCGCCATGGCGAGCCCTGCCAGACCAACTCTTCTCATCACGAAACCTGTGAATGCGGCTTTGTTTCCGTACGACATGCTGAAAGTTTCGCACATGTTCGGCCGTTTCGCAAGGGGAAGTGTTGAAAAATCTGCACTTTTCTCCGAAAGGCCCATAGGGCCGCTGGATCATCGCTTGCGCAAGTGAATGATTCGGAACTGTTTGGTAAGCCGGTCGATCGGCGTTTGCACGTCAAGAACAGCTCCTCTAGGCAAACGGGCGAAACTCGCCAACTGGGTCTTGTAGTCTAGAGCGGGATTGGGGGGCGGATACGTCCAGTTGCGTAGGATTCCAGTCACTGCCACAACTGCAAGAGCACGAAGCGCCCATCTGCCGGGGGCCCAGGGCAAATTCCTGCTAAGTAGGACCAACCCAAGCAAGAACGAGAGGCCCAGAAACAGAAAGTACCGCTCTCCAAGGCCGTTCCCTAGGGCGATCCAAGAAGTGTCCGTGAGGACGGCTGACAGGAAGCTGAATACACCCATGCAGATCAGCGCTTTGAGGAAGCCCGATCCCTTTGCAAAGCCATAAGCTAAAACCGCGACGACCCCGAAAGCATACGTGACGGACGGGATGTTGCAGAAAGCGTCCGCTTGCCTGGATCGCATCTCTTGGAGACCCTGCAGCGAGCCGATCGCGACCTGTTCGCTAATCATTCTCACCAGCAAGTAGGGCCGGTGGCTGCCGCTATGTCCTAACCTCGGCTGAACGAGAAGAGAGGCGACCGTCACCAGAAAAGCTACGGACCAGACGAGGGCAAGAGCTACCCGCCGTCGTCCAAACCTTGGCTTGTTCGCCCACGCCAGGTACCAGGCAAGCGGAGCAAGGACGAGCGAAAAGGGACCCGTGAAGGCAATGAGCACCGTAATGCAGATCTCCAAAACCGTCGTTAGCCTGGTCTTGCCGGGTTTGCAGTAAAGAAACGCCATGCCCAAGATGCACAGGTACCACTGCGAATGGGCCACATTCGCAAAGATCTCTTCCGCATTTGGATATCCAACAATGAGAAGAGCCAGAAGACCGCGGACCCACACCGATGGGATCTGGTTCTCTAAACGCTTGGAGAGA
This sequence comes from Fimbriimonas sp., assembly GCA_035550555.1. Lineage (GTDB taxonomy): Bacteria > Armatimonadota > Fimbriimonadia > Fimbriimonadales > Fimbriimonadaceae > Fimbriimonas. The sequence goes on along the minus strand of DASZPA010000433.1, from coordinate 4,385 downwards.
AGCGACCCAGCGACCGCAGCCTGGACGAAGATCGCGCAGAGCGCCATGACCAGCGGGCCCCGCAGCACCGGAAAGCTCGCGGCGAGCAACGCCGCCAGACGGGGTTCGAGATGATAGTAACCCCCATAGGTCTCGAAAACCGATCGCCATCCGTGATCGTAGGCGGCCTGGTAAAAAGTGGGGCCATCTTCGATCATGAACTGTGGGTGGGTGAGCCACGGCAATCCTCTTAGGCAGATGAGGGCGAAGGCGAGCGGGAAGACCAACCACGGATTGAGAAGTGGCTCGAATCTTCTGAAGAGTTGGGAAAGGCTGCTAGGCCAAAGGCCCTCGAGTCTTCGCGAGAGCCGCTCCAACAAGGCGAATCCCGACCGAAAGGTCGAGAATGAAAGCTGCTCTTTCAGACCACCCCCGTGTCCCATGGGCTTAAAGATAGCCCGAAAAGTTGCGAGCGGCGAAAATGCGCGCCACGATCGTGAGGCCAGAAAAGGGCAAGTGCAAGGTCTGGAATCGAGGTCGCTTCGCCTAAGAGTCTTGCGACGATCAACGAGGTTCAGAAGCTAATCGCGAGAACCGGGATTTCTGCGTTCGAATCAGTTAAGGCCGCCGACGGGACCTCACTTTACGACGTATGTCGTAAACTTCCTAATGTTCCTGAACGTCTTCCTTATCGTTGGGACATGGAAATCTAATGAATCATAAACGTGCATTTACGCTCATCGAACTGCTGGTTGTGATCGCGATCATCGCGATTCTTGCCGCGATTCTCTTCCCGGTTTTTGCGCAAGCCAAGCTGGCTGCAAAGAAGACGCAAAGTCTTAGCAACAACAAACAGATCGCTTTGGCAGTGCTGATGTACAGCAACGATCAGGACGACGTTTACCCGTATGCTCAACCCGGCGGTTGGCAATGGACGGACGATTGGATCGTCAACGTCCAACCTTATATCAAGTCGTTCCAAATGCTGCTCTCCCCGGTCGACAGCACCATTCGACCCACTTGGAGCGGCCCTCCCTATTCGTATCCCGGCAACGGCGCGGTTTGCTGGGATAATTCGACCCAGTGGACGGTTCATGGAGTCATGAACGCCAGGCAAACCTGGTGGTCGAACTGGCAGCAGGACTTCACGCAAACAAGTGTTGGCTTGCCATCGGAGACCATCATGCTTGGCGAGCGGTACTCGGTCCAGGAGATCAACAACTCACAGATCACCGGCGCTTGGGACCTGAATTGGGTCGTGTTCGAAGGATGGGATGGCGACCTTCCGGGGCAGCTTTGGTCCACGCTATGGGTCAAGCCGTTTAACAGTCCGGGGTCGGTCGCTACCGCATTCAGTGGAAACGCGACGTTCTCCTTCGTAGACGGACATTCCGCCGCGATGAACCCGATGAGGACGGTCAACGGTAATGCCAACGACAACGAGAACTGTGGAACACCCGGCCAACCAGGTTATCTCAAGTATTGGGATGCGCAGAGAACTCAGTAATCGCCTGTTCGTAGCGCCCGCGATCTTCGCGCTGGCTGTTTTGATGTCCGCCGGATGCTCCGGCGGACCGGCTCAAACTGTTACACCCCAACAGGAAGCAGCTTGGCGCCATCCAAGCAAGACGCCTCCGCCCCAGTATCACGGGCCGGCGGCAACCTTGGTTCCGAGTTCACCTCCAGCGCCCCCAGCGGGCAAATAGAAAAAGGCGACCCGAACTCTTCGGGTCGCCTTAGAATTCTCTAGCAACTCTTTCGACGAAAGATCGGCGGAAGAGTCCTACTTCTCGATCTTATTCAGCTTGATCACGAAGATCAGAGTCGCCTTTGGCGGAATGACGGGCGGAAAGCCTTGGTCTCCGTATGCGAGATCGGAAGGAATCGTGAGCTTTCGCGTTCCACCCACTCGCATGCCGACCACGCCTTCGTTCCAACCCTTGATCACTCTTCCGCCAAGCGTGAAGGTAAAGGGTCTGCCCTTTTTTGTCGCATCGAAGACAGTGCCGTTCGTAAGCTTGCCGGTGTAGTCGACCGTCACTGTGTCACCAGTCTTTGCTTTCGCTCCCTTGCCCACCACCACGTCTTTGATGATCAGCTTCGGCTTCTTGGGCGCCGAATGGCCGACGAGAATGGGTAAGAACGCGGTGACGAGCATTGCCGAAGGTTACCCCTACTCCGTCAGCCAATCGGCGACCATCTCGTAAGAGCCTGCCGGCAGGTTTTGCTGATTTGGGACCGCGACTCCATTGCAGGTCGGGTTGGAGGCCTCGGGCGGAAACACTGTCGAGGCGTCGGCGTTGGGTGGAACCACGATGTTCCATCGGAACTTGCCTCCCTCGATCGCCCAACTGCTGGAGAGCTTCCCAAAGCGAGTCTTCAAATGCGCTTGAGCTTGAGTGAGGCCGCCGCCAGGCCTGGGCGCAAGCCTCGACTTCTTGTAGGCTGGCACGTCGGGATCGAGGTCGATACCTGCCACAGTCGAGACGAGCCATTCGCCGATCGCGCCGTAGGCGTAATGGTTGAATGAGTTCATGCCCGGATCTTGGAACCCCTTGTCCTCCGTCCATCCGTCCCAGCGCTCCCAAATGGTGGTGGCGCCCTGGGTCACAGCGTAGAGCCAGCTTGGCCATCCTTTTTGCATGAGCAGTTTGTACGCAACGTCCAGCCGGCCCCCCTCGGTTAGAACGTGCGGAAGATAGGAAGTCCCGACGAAGCCGGTAGAGAGCTTCCATCCTCGCCAGCCGATGTCGTCGACGAGAAGCTGCAAGGCGGGCGCGCGAAGGTCGGACGGCAGCAGGTCGAAGTGGAGCGCCAGTACGTACGCGGTTTGCGTTCCGCTGGAAACCAGGCCCGAGGGGGTCACGAAGCGGTTCTGAAACGCCTTCTTCACCCTCTCGCTCAAAGCGCCATACGTCTTGGCATCCTCCCTATTGCCCAGTGCGGCTGCGATTTTCGCGAAGATCGCGCTGCTGTAGGCGTAAAAGGCGGTTCCGATCAGCTCGATAGGCGTTTCCGCGTTGGTATTCAACCAGTCGCCGAAGCCCTTGAAACCCGTGTACCCTTCGTAGCTGCGGATGTCGTCTCGCGAGCTGATCTGAAGGCTGTCCACCCACTTGCGCATGGCGTCGTAGTGCCGTTCCAGGATCGTCGTGTCTCCGTAGACTCGATAAGCGGTCCACGGGCAGATCACGAAAGCGTCGGACCACGCGGGACCACCGTCGATGCCAATCTTCGGTACCGTCGGAGCGACGGGCGGGATCTGGCCATCTGCGTTCGTGCTGTCCTCCAAGTCCTGCTGATACTTCTCGAAGAAGGTTTGGGCATCCGAAAGAAAGCAGGCTGTGCGTCCGAACACTTGGGCGTCTCCGGTCCAGCCGAGCCGTTCGTCGCGCTGCGGGCAGTCGGTCGGGACGTCCAGTGAGTTGCCCTTCCAACCCCAACGGATGTTCGATTGGAGCTGGTTGAGCAGCGGTTCGCTGCATGAGAAGTCGCCAGTGGGTTCCCAGGCGGAATGGAGGACGATGCCGCTGAGGTTGTCGACGGTTGGCGGCTCCGAAAGACCGGCAACTTCCACGTACTGGAACCCATGAAACGTGAATTTGGTCTCGAAAACCTCTTCGCCGTTCCCCGCAAGCGTCACGTAATCGGTGGATCGCGCGCTTCGGTAGTTCGTGGTGTACATTCCGCCGTCCTTGTCGAGCCGCTCGGCGAAGCGGAAAGTGAGGGTCTGGCCAGCCGTGCCCTGTACTCGGAACCGGATCTTGCCAACCATGTTCTGGCCCATGTCGAAGATGAAGCGGTCGGAGGGCCACGCGCCCTTCATCCGCACCGAAACAGGCTTGATCTCCTCCACGGCCTCAATCAGTGGAGCGTATTGAGCAACCAGCTTGGTCTCGTACTTGGTCGCCTCGACCGGCATCCACCCGTTGGCTGCGAACCCCGGCCGGTCCCATCCGGCGGGTTCCTTGCGCAGATCCTGGACCTCGCCCATGAGCAGGTCGCTCGATCGCACCGCGCCAAACCCGTGAGACCAATCCGGTCCGGTCGCGATGGTTTCCGTTGAGCCGTCCTGATAGGTAATCGCGAGCTGGGCGAGGAGCTTTGGAGGATCGCCGTACGTTTCCCTGCTCAGCCAGGCGAGGTGGCCCGAGAACCAGCCGTCGCCGAGAATCGCGCCAAGGCAATTCACGCCCTCGCCAAGCAGAGCGGTCACGTCGTAGGTTTGATACCTTACGCGCCTCGCGTAGTCGGTCCAGCCCGGCGCAAGCTCTGCCTCACCGATCTTTTGCCCATTCAAGTGAGCCTCGTAGATGCCCAGCGCCGTGATATAAAGGCGAGCTTGGGCGATGGCCTTGCCTATCGAGAACTCCCTTCGCATGTAGGGCGAAGGGACGTAGCTATAT
>DASZPA010000432.1:0-7264 GCA_035550555.1 Fimbriimonas sp. | reverse complement strand
ACGCGGTGGTGGACAATGAGGTCGGGCACGCCGTGAATCTTGGATTCGCGGCTCCTCCTAATTACATTGACAGCTTCGTAGAGGCGTTGGAACCATTCAAAAACCTCCCGGACACGAGCCAGAGTTCGCAGCAGAGGGTGGGCCTGGACCTCAGCGCGGCGATCGTCGCAAAACAAGACGCCTCGGCGAGGTTCGTGGGAAAGGTAGCAACTTTATTGAGTGCCTACAAGGCGCGCGTCCAGGGCGTGAGCGAGCTACTGGGAGAGCGGATCAAGCACGCGGTGAGCCACGATGAGTCCGTAGTTCGGCCAATCCTCGAAAGTTTCCGTGGCGAGGTCGAACAAATGCACCTCATACGAATTGACGAAGTTGCGACAGACCTTCAACTTGCTGGTTCAAACTCTGGCGATGTGAACCTAATCAGCAATTATGTTGATTTGTACATCGAGTTTGTGATCTTAAAACTTACCGAGGGTGCGGCGCAGATCAACGATTACATTGACCTCCAGTTCTTCGCATATCTGGACCTTGGATATGTATTTGCCAGCAAGGAAAACAAGTGGAAGGAGCTGGCCGAACGGACAAAAAAGTCAAATGGATTCATTTCAGTCGACAACTAGCCTGGCTCATCGTCGATGCTGAGAGAGTTCTTATGTTCAGTACTCTAGATGCATTGGATTACTTAGAACGACTCTTTGATGATCCGAGAGCTACTCCGCCCCATGAAATGGCGGGGAATGATCCGGATTCCGCGAACCTATTCTTAGCCGCCATCCGAAGTTATAGGGACAAGACTAACAGCCGAGAGGTGCGAGCGGCAGCTAAGAGGCTTGGCAAAAGCTCAGTGGCGGACAGGTATCGCTTCTTCTGGGAATGCTGGCAAAATGCCGACGATGCGGGGGCCAAGGCCCTCCGTTTCGTTATCGGAGAAGACCAGCTTGTGGTCGAAAACGACGGAAGGGCCTTTTCCTATCCGGATGTTTACAGCCTCTGCTTCGTTGCTTCCTCTCAGAAAGAGCAGCGGGTGGACCAGATGGGACACTTTGGGATCGGATTCTTAACGGCAATGCTCCTAACGGACCGGCCAGCAATCTCATCCGGAAATTTTCATTTCGCTCTTGAAAAAGACTTCACATATCCCACTACAGTCCCGGGCCAGCCGTTTGTCGACGGAACGAAGCTGATCCTTCCCTACACAAAGAATGTAAATCCATCCGATCTGGCGGCAGAGCTCTTGCGCAGGCTAGATGACGAAGTGCTCCTGTATATGGGTTCCCTGACCCACGTTGAGGTCACGACGCCCGACGGCCAAACAGCCGCCATTGACGTCGGCGTTCCTAGAAGCAGAGGCTCATCTGACGAAATACTCCTTCGTGGCGGTCGGTGGAGCAGATACAGACGCACCGTACAAGCAGAACCAGAACTAGAAAGGGAGGATGGTGAGCCTGTTCGCTCTGAGCTGCCCATCGTTCTAGCAAGATCCGAAACAATGTCCGGACCGAATCGCGTCTCTGCTTTCTTTCCGACCAGCGTAGAACACCAGCTTCCTTGGCGTTTCTCGGCTCCGTTTGAAGTAACGAACAGCCGTGAGGCGATTCCAGATACGCCGTACAACCGTTGGCTTTTCGCTAGGGTTGGCGAGCTCCTAGTTGACGCAGCCATCGACGATATTGCTGGCAAACCCAAAGATCCCTGGGATCTCCTTCCCACCTTGACTAACAAAGAGGGGCTCCTAGCGCCACTATACGAAGCGGCATACGCTCGACTTCGAGAAATCACCTGGGTGCCTACCAACCAGGGCCCTAAGAAGCCGGATCTGGTAGCTGTTCCGGCCTCGGCGAATCTCAAGAACTTGATGGCCGTAGGCGATGTGAGCGACCCGTCTATTCGTCAGCGAGTCTGGGTTAAAGGCCACCCGCCGAAGGAGTCAGTCCGTCTCTTGATGCATGTCGGAGCAGCCATTGTGTGCTGCCACGATTTATTAGAGATTTTAGCTCAAGGGCCAAACAAGCCACCGGACTGGTATTTGAAGGCAACCGCCGAGGTAATTCGTCTTGCCGAATACGGGCCACATAGCCGGGAAGGAAGCATTGACGAGAAGTTGCTTATCGGAAAGTGCTTCCTAAGCAATCGCAAGCGACCCTTCTCATTGGCCCGCGCCAACGAATTGGGAAAGGTCATATCGATCACTCGGAGTAGCGTTCTAGGCGAAAAACTGGGCAAGATCGCTGATTCACTGCTTGGAGTTCTCAACAGTATTTATCGCATCCCCGAGAAGAGCAAGGAGATTCAACTCGACGAGGACAGGGTCGTTGTTGGAGAATGGTTGCGACGTCAACATGAAGCAAGGGCGCTACGCTTCGAACCAAGACTGGACGCACCGCAATTTATTCGCCATTTCATCGTTGACATCAACGACGCCCGATTAGCCACGTTGGACGGGACTACTCATGACGCCTTGTTATCGTTCGTCCGAGATCATCTTGAGAGTTTTCAGGAAACATACAGAAGGACAGATCTCGTCGCAACACTTGGGCGAAAGCTGCGGGTTGAGGCCCAAATCACGTCACGAACTGGGGACCGAGAAACAGCGAGGACCCCACTAGCAAGCACCTACCTTAGCTCTGGTTTTGGTGACTTCGAGTGGAGCAGGTTCGCCCGCGGGGTGCCCAAGATCGCGTGGATAGCGCGCAAATACCGAACCCTACTCAAGCGGGCTGAGCCCGCGCTGCCTTGTATATCGTTTCTAAAAAGACTCGGAGTGCGAGAATGTCCCGAGCCACGGCCGTTGGATCTTGATTACTCGCACGGAACGCACCACTTCCTTTACGTAACGAGGAACGACCGCCGGGCCTTCCCAAACTACCCGCACGACTCGCTGAAGCACACGTATTCGGTTTACGGATTGCGAGGCGATTCGGATTGCCCAGATCTGCGAGCTGCTCTGGAATTCGTCGCTGCCCTGCCTGAAAAGGAGCACGAAAGCAGATTCCAGAGTCTCTGGAATCTGCTCCAGAAACATTGGGCAGACTTTCAGGGAGCCACCGTGGCTCAAGCGTGTGGTTATCATGCCAATGCCGAATACAATGAGGGGCGAGTTCCTTCCAGGTGGCTAGACCATCTCCGAAGATTGGCCTGGGTCAAGGTCGGAGCAACGCATTTGCGCGCTCCTGTTGGACTGTTCGCCCCGACGGAACAGGTCATTAATGTGCTTGGACAGGTCGCTAATGACGTATCGCAGTGGCCTGTCAAGAACGAAGGGGCCGTTCAGGCGCTGGGCATGCTCTTGGAAGTGCCAGGCGAAGCAGTTATTGACCGATTGCGTCAGGCCCGAGCCAACAGCACTAGAATCTCGATCGACACCGCGCGTCGTTATTATCGTGCACTTGCGACCGGGACCGTTTGGACTGACTCAGTTGTAGCCGAGTTTAACAGACTTGAGCTGATTTACAGCCCCACCAGAAACCGCACATGGTGGGCTCCGGCGGATTGTTTCCGTTCGAATCAGTTCGAGGTTTTTGGGGACCGCAGAACCTACTTGGAGACCTATGCAGATGCCAACAACCTTTGGATCAATTTGGGAATAGAATTCGAGCCCACAGTTAATTCTTTGGTTCGCTTTTGGGACGAGTTGGCTAGGGCCGAGATTTCAGACCTAGACATCCACCTACTCGCCAGCACCTACGATCTGGCAAACAGAATTGTTGACGACTCTGCCTCGGTCGTAGTGCCCTTGTGGACGAATCAAGGGTGGCAACCTTCGACGTCGGTTCTCGTCGGCGATGACGACCTACTTCTAAAAGAGCTCGAAGAATTAGGCATTGCCCGGTCGCTGCTAATATCGTCGCGCGGAATGCCTAAGCTCTGCCGTTGGGCTGGCATTTCGCGACTAGAGGAAGTCTGCGAACTATCGAGCCCCAATGAACTCGGCGTCCCAGATGACAATGAGACCCAGCGCTTCCTGGAGGGCGTTCAACTGTTCGCATTGGAACTCGGAGATTCACAACCAGAATTGTGGCAACGGATCGGTTCCAGCATCGAGCGTTGGCAAACGACAACGGTCAGAGTGGCAAACTCGCTTCAGCTAGATGCAACCGTCCGGTTGGTTTCAGGTTCATCCTATACGGCGAAAGTTACGCGACCCGCTCACTTCGCGGCGTCTAACTTGACTCTCTCCGGCATCACGGAGTTAACGGATGCGGCGGTCTCTCGGGCCGTTGTCGCCAGTCTTGGGTTAGCAGGAAATGAGGAGCAGTTCGTCGCAAGCATTCTTCGCAACGCTCTATTCGATGCCAGTCGAGGCACGGTGCCCTATCGCGCGCCGAAGTTTCCTGCCCTTCATGTCGAGCAGAGCAAGAGCCATCAGGAACTTTTCGACAACGCAAACGAGGCAACCCCGCCTGACGAAGAGGATCCTGAACCAATTGCTGCGGTGCCCGATGACTTTGGCGATGCCCCGCTCGTCGAGGAACTGGTGACGGTCTCGGACACCATCATTCCCGAGGGCCGACCCGGAGAAGTCCAGTCGCCGGAGCTGGCCCTTACGTTAAGAGCCCCTTTTCCAGGCAAAGGCCACCGTGTCCCCGCGAACAGGCAGACGCGCCCAGTCCTTTCAATTGAGCAACGAGGTCTCGATATCTACGTGAAACATGTCCTTCAGCCCGCAGGAATAAGGGTAAGTGATCAGCGTCTCAGGCGCGGCGTAGGCGCCGACCTCTATTGCTCTGATTCGGTCTTTCGTGAACTGAAGACCTTCTCTGGAGCGGCACCAAACACAATTCGACTTACAAAGCATGAGCACGCACGAGCAAGTGATTCGACAACAATGTTCGAACTTGTGATTGTCGAGAACGTTTACACGAGTCCGAGGATAATCGTAGTTCGCGACCCACTCACAGCTTGCGACACTAGGCCGCGTGGAGACGTCGACGTCAGTCGTTGGGATGCTGCAATCGGCAGGCGGATAATCGATCTCCACGCTCCAGAACCTGATGCCGAAGAAGATCAGCTCACGGTAAGTAGCGTCCCTGGAGAAGATCTGACGCCCTCCCAAAGCCGGAGGGCGTCGGGGGTTTCTGCCTAAAGTTTGGGCAGGTGACGCAATGAACGCCGCCCACTGACGTCCGTTTTTGGCTAATTTAGCTTCAAGTTGTTGGCGGCCTCGACCGGATTCGAACCGATGACGCCCTCCTTAGGACGGAGGCGCTCTATCCCCTGAGCTACGAGGCCGGATAGAGATCAGGATACCTGCCCTGGATTCGATAGACTCTCCGGTATGGAGAGGCTGAAGACGGGGGTGGCGATTGTGGGCGGGGGGCCGGCGGGGACCACCGTGGCTTGTCTGCTCAAGAAGTACGCGCCGCAACTCGACGTCACTCTCCTCGAAAAGGAGCGGTTCCCGCGGGACCATGTGGGGGAGAGCCAGCTCCCGGCGATCACTTGGATCCTGGAGGAGATGGGCGTTTGGGACAAGGTCGAGGCGGCGGGGTTCCCGATCAAGCTCGGCGGAACGTACCGATGGGGCGCGACCGACGAGCTGTGGCACCTCAACTTCATCGAGCCTGACACTTTTGAGAACGCGCCGCGCCCGGGAAAGCTCACGCCGCAACGGCGCGTCACCGCGTTCCAGATCGACCGGTCCAAGTTCGACACGATCCTGTTGGACCACGCCGAAGAGATGGGCTGCAGGGTCCTTCGGGAAACGCCCATCAAAGCGGTGCGCCAAACCGAAGATTTCATTCTGGGGTTGACGACCGAGAGCCAAGAGATCAAGGCGCAGGTGTACGTCGATGCGTCGGGTGAGGCGGGAATCTTACGCAAAGCCCTACAAATCGAGGTCGACTACCCAACCACGCTCCGGAACATCGCGTTCTATGACTATTGGGAGCAGGCGGACTGGGCCGAGCGGATCGGCGACGCGGCGACCCGCATCCAGGTGATGAGCCTAGGCTGGGGCTGGCTCTGGTTCATCCCCATCTTGGAAACGCGCACCTCCATCGGCTTGGTGCTTCCGGCCGAGCATTACAAGAAGTTGAGCATGCGGCCGGAGGAGATCTACCTGGAGGCGGTCCAAGCCGAGCCGATGATCCGCGAGCTTACACAGGGCGCTACCAGGGAGGGCCGCTTCACCACCACCAAGGATTGGAACTTCCTGACCGGACGGCTCGCGGGCGAGAACTGGTACCTGGTCGGCGACAGCTGCGGGTTCGCCGACCCGATTCTCTCCGCCGGCATGACGCTTGCCCACACGTCGGGCCGAAAGGTTGCCTACTCGATCCTAGAGGGCATGAAGAAGCGTTACCCGGCCCCGTGGATCCGGCAGCAATACAGCGATGGCCACCGCGCACAGATTCGCCACCATATGCGCTTCGCCGAGTTTTGGTACGCGGGCAATGGTCGTTTCACCGACCTTCACGCCTACTGCGCGGAGCTGGCCGAATCGGCCGGACTTAAGCTTGAGCCCGAGGAGGCTTTCCGCTGGTTGGGGACCGGCGGGTTCGCACTGGACACGATCGGCGTCCCCATGGCTGCCACGTTTCCGATGGGCGGTGTCAAGACCATGACCTCACGGATCACCGGGGTTGCCGCGAGGTCCACGCTCACCGGTTTCAACGTGGTGGAAAGGAGCTTGGAGGGTGTCCACGAGCTGCCGTTCGCGTCGTACGAGCGGGGCGAAATCCGCGCAGTGCCGTGCCTTACTCGTGGAACCGGACAGCTTCCCAAGCAGGGCGCCTTTGCGCTACTGCTGAACAACATGGGGGAGCCGACCGGGATCGATGAGCTGATCGGGACTTGCATTGAGCAGGCGCGGAAGGGCGGCGCGCCGGAGCATCGCTTACAGCCTCAACTCTTTGTCGATTCACTGGAGGCGTTGGAGGCGGAGGGTTGGATCAAGGCGACTTACGATGCTTCGAAGCCGGAGTCGAAGTATCTTAACTCGGCTACGGCGGCTTCGAGATAAACATAGCTGCGAGTAACAACCGTTTGGCGACTAGCGGGTGCCAACGTGGTGGCGGTCAATTGGAGCCCTTCTTGTCTGCTGCGTACCATCCAATGGACTTTTGCGTGTTTGAACCGGAAGACCCCGCTCCCGGTTCGTGCCTCACCGACCTCTCCCCAAAAATGTCAAGTGACAACACATATTTGACACTTCTGACAAGACATTCTTTACACTCTCATGTCTTCCAGCGGTCCTAGAGTGAAGGTGCCCCAGACGAGGTCGAGGTCTCCGGTTACGTCGGGGAGAATGCCGATGGGAAGGCCT
>DASZPA010000431.1:0-9786 GCA_035550555.1 Fimbriimonas sp. | reverse complement strand
GACGCCGCGTTCTACGCGGCGTTCGGGAACGTCGAGCCGGCCGGCAAGCGCACGCTGCTCGCGCTCGACGTGTCGGGCTCGATGGCGTACGGCGAGATCGCCGGCGTCCCGGGCCTGACCCCGCGCGATGCGTCGGCGGCGATGGCGCTGGTGACCGCGGCCACGGAGCCCAGCTACGAGGTCGTGGGCTTCATGCATGAGCTGGCGCCGCTGGCGATCAGCCCGCGCCAGCGCCTGGACGACGCGATCCGGACGGTGTCGAACCTGCCGTTCGGTGCGACGGACTGCGCGCAGCCGATGCGCTACGCGCTGGAGCAGCGCCGCGAGATCGACACGTTCGTGGTCTACACGGACTCCGAGACGTGGGCGGGCAACAAGCACCTGGACGTCGTGCTCGACGAATACAGGAAGAAGAAGAACAGGAACGTCAAGGTGGTCATCGCCGCGATGACGGCCAACCGGTCGACAGTCGGCGACCCGCAGGATCTCGCGATCCTCCAGACGCTCGGCTTCGACGCCTCGCTGCCGTCGGTCATCGCGGCTTTCGTTGGAAGGGCGACGGGAGTCGAGGAGTGACGGGAAGACCCGGGAGCAAGTGCTCCCGGGGAGACTCCGTAGCGGCGACCCTGGAGCCGTTGCATCGGAGCGTCATGTGCCGAAGGCTCCCACAACCTTTCAACCTTGTCAGAGCCGAGGGCCCGTTTGATACCACTCCACATCGAAGGTGTGGGATCAGCGGCCGCAAGCGTAAAGGGCCGAAGGTTCGCTCCATAGCCTGGTACAGCGAGCTACCAATTGGTTTGCGACTCGTTTGTCGGCCCCTTTGGGGAGATGTGCCTTCCTTGAGCGCTATGAGGCGAACCTCCGGCCCTCCGGAGAATCTCTATCGGATGCTGTCCCACACCTTCGGTGTGGGCTGGCATGGGTCGCACCGTTGGCGCTGAAGAACCAGTAGGCCCTCGACAGTCTGCAAGATCTGGACAAACGGCAAGCCTTGTAGAGTTGTGGGGGCATCGCCTATCGGCGTGCGTTCCAATCCAACAGTCTGCCGGCTTGGGTCGCGAAAGCCTATCGATGCAGCGGAGCCAAAGATCGCCGAGACACTTATGCGACGCGCGAACCAGCTCGCGGATACACTTGCTTACAGATCGAGCAGGAGGCCTTCCGGGGGAAGGGTATCGTACTGAACCTTCGCAAACGCGGGTACCTCGCTGGCGATGATCTTCATGACGTCTCGAGCGTTGAACGGCACGAAGGAGCCGTTCATGCGCGCAGCGAGCTCGCCCGCCGCCAGCCAAGCAGCCTTCGCCGAACCCTTGGCAGGAAGAACGGTCTGGAACCGCTGCACTCGGCCTTCGATGTTGGTCCAGGTCGCGTCCGATTCAGCCGGAGCAGCCATGGGAAGCACTACGCTCGCATAGGAAGCCGACTCGGTGAGGATCACGTCTTGAACGACGAGGAACTCCACGCTTTCCAGAGCGACTTTGACGAGAGCTTGGTCCGGAAACTCTGCAAAAAGATCGATGCCCACAAGCCACAACGCCTTGATGCTGCCGTCAATGCACCCTTGGAGGATCTGCTTCGTGTTCTTCCCATTCGTGCCGGGAGTCAACCCAAGCACCGCGGCGCCCGTTGCATTGGCGGTCAAACCGTAGTTGTCGTACTCCGAGCCGATGGAAGCCAGCGCTTTCTCAATCTCCAAGCCATCGGAAGCGTCATAGATGTTGTTCGTCGTCACGACCGCGGGATCGCTGTCCTTGAGCACCGCCGCCGCAGCAGCGAGCAGCTCGGGCGAGACGCCGCTCTCTTTCTCCACATACTTCGGCGTGAAGGTGGGATCGGCCCCCGCAACACCCAACGCAAGCGCCAATCCGGCAGCAAGAATGCTTCCGGTCCCAGGGCGATACCGCAGGGCCACCTCGGCGAAGCCGTCGGCATCGGTAGCCGAGTGGTGGGCGACCACGATCTTGGCGCCCCTTTGCACCCACGCCTTTCTCACTCGCAGATACAGAATCGGTTGCTCGTCCGCAAGGCTGGTTCCAAAAAGAAGAATGGATTTGCGGTTTTCGAAGCTCGCGATGGTGTGGGGCGCCTTGACAGGCTTCGGATTTGGTAAGAGCTCGGATGTTCGAAAGTCCAAGTTGGGCGACTTGAACGTGTCCTTAAAAAGCTTCGCCAGAAGGAAGACATCTTCGTTGGAGTTTCTGCTTCCGCCGATCAATGCCGAACCAGTCCCCGTGCCGCCAAAGGCTTCTGCTATCAATCTGTAAGCGTCGGGCCAACTGGAGCGAGACAGTTGGCTTCCGGATCTCACCAAGACATCGGTCAGGCGATCAGAAGAATTGTAGAATTCGTGTCCAAACTTGCCTCGATCGCAAGTCCACTCCTCATTGACCTCGTCGTTGGTCCGGCCGTTGATCCGCACCATCTTGTCGTTGCGATAGTCGAACCACACGTTGCATCCGTTACCACATTCTGTGCATATTGCCGGCCGCGTTTGAAGGTCCCACGGACGCGCGCGGAACCGGTACTCCTTGTTGGTGAGCGCGCCCACGGGGCAGATCTCGATGACGTTACCGGAAAATTTGGAAGTGAAGTCGCGGAGCTCGAACGTCGACGGCTGCATGCTCGCGCCTCGGAACCGGAAGGCAAGCTGCGCGTCCCCAGAGATCTCCTCCGTAAACCGGACGCACCGTCCGCACTGGATGCACCGCTCCAGGTCGAGCGTCACGTACTTGCTGAGCGGAAACGCCTTCGGGGCGTGACGCTTCGCTTCCACGAACCGCGAGGTGGAGGGGCCATAAAACAGCGTGTTGTTCTGTAAGGGGCACTCGCCGCCCCGGTCGCAAATCGGACAGTCGAGCGGATGGTTGACCAGAAGGAACTCGAGAACTCCTCGGCGGTCGTTGTGGATCTTCGCGGAATCCGTATAAATAACCAGCCCTTCGCTCGCCGGCAACGAGCAGGCGGTCTGGGGCTTCGGCATCATTCGGACTGAGCCGTCCGGCCCCTTCGTGCCGATCTCGATCAGGCACATTCGGCACATGCCGACCGGCTTCATCCGCGGGTGGTAGCAGAAGATCGGGACGTCGATCCCCATCCGTTTGATCGACTCCACGACCAGCTCTCCCTTCGGGACCACCATCGGAATGTCGTTGATGGTGATATTCACGGTTTGAACGTCTGCGACGGCTGCCATTGTTTGGGACCAGTCTCCTGAGTGTACATGCTGAGAACCCTCCGGGACCCAAGCCCGCGCTTCGGCGTCGAAACAGCGAAGTCGAACTCGGGGTAGAGTCCGACCGCATGGGCGCCATGGTCAAGGGTTGGACCTTAAAGGGAGTCCTGGTGGCTCTCCTCGTCCTTGGCATGGCCGGGTTCACGCTCCTCTTGATCAACAACCTCGTCGTGCAGAATGCCGATCAGGCCCAAGACGCGAAGAACATGCGCTCGATCTATATCGCGCTCTCGCTGTACGAGCAGGCGAACGACGGCCTCCCCGCTCCCGACCTCTACACGGTTCATCGAGACCTGGGCGATCCGTCCACGTATCTCGCGGTAAACGATCCCTTCGCGAAGGCCGACTCGTTCCCGATGGATCCAGCCTTGCCAAATTCGGCGAATCGCTCTCCCGTCCGGATCAGCTTCACCTACCTGCCGCAATGGGCCAAGGCAGGGAAGTTCGAGGTGAAGGACTGGACCGCGGAGTTGCAGGACGTGCAAGTGGGGATCATGGCATCGTACTGGTTTGGAGACATCGACACATCCCACCCCGACGGAAGAGGCTGTACAGGACCCGTCGTCAGGATCAACATGGACGGCTCCGTATTCCGTCTTCCGCAGCGAAAGGATCCCCAAACTCTGACCGTGGAAGATCTATTTTTGAGGCGCTGACACCCGTCGGACAACGATGGCGCTCCGACCTAAAGCGACTTGGACCGGTTCATCGAAAGCCAATAGAGTCCAAGCTGCTTCACGGCGTCGATGAATTCGTCAAAATCGACCGGCTTGCGGATGTAGGAGTTGGCGCCCAGGTTGTAGCTGTCCGCGATGTCTCGCTCCTCGTCGGAAGAGGTCAAGACTACGATCGGCATGCTGCGGGTCCTGGCGTCCGATTTGATCTTCTGCAAGACTTCGAGTCCGCTGATCTTGGGCAGCTTCAGGTCTAAGAGAACCAAGTCGGGTAGCCGGCCGCCGGAGGTCTCGCCAAACAGAAGCTCCAACGCTTCGGCTCCGTCACGGGCCACTCGGATGATGTTGGGAACTTCGCTTTGCCGCATCGCGCGTAACGTAAGCTGCTCGTCGTCGGCGTTGTCCTCCACCAACAAGATCGTTTTTGGTTCGATTGCCATACCTTTCAGTCTCTCTCCGGCTAGAAGTTACTCTAAACATCGGTAAGAATCCCAAACAAGCATTCCTTTCGGAAAGTTGCACTCGCCACCCCAACCGAAGAGACATTCGAAGCGTATGAACCAACAACGCCCATGAACCAAGCGTTCGCTCACCTCAGCCAGATCGTCAATCCTGCCGACCTGCATCGGCTCAGCGACAAGGAGCTAGGAGAGCTGGCGAACGAAGTTCGAAACGCGATCCTGCAGCACGTCAGCAAGACCGGCGGCCACCTCAGCTCGAACTTGGGCACCGTGGAGCTCACGGTCGCGCTCTACGCCGCCTTCACCATTCCTCCCGACAAGGTCATTTGGGATACGGGCCATCAGGCTTACCCGCACAAGCTGCTAACGGGCCGATTGGAGCGATTCGACACTCTCCGCAAACATAAGGGTCTGAGTGGTTTTCTAAGAAGGAGCGAGCACGAGCTAGACCACTTCGGCGCGGGTCACGCCGGAACGGCCATCTCGGCGGCTCTCGGGTTTGCGGTCGCTCGTGACCAAGCAGGAACCAACGAACGCGTGGCCGCTGTAACGGGAGACGCCTCGATCGCCTCTGGCATGAGCTGGGAGGCTCTCAATCATGGAGGCGAGCTCCGGACCGATCTGACGGTCGTGCTCAATGACAACCGTATGTCGATCGCTCCGAACGTGGGGGCGCTTACGAACTACCTTGCGACGCTCCGATCCAGGCCGTTGCTTCAGAACTTGGCGCACAGAGCCAAGGACGTCGTCCACCGGATGCCCGACCCGATCACGAAGGTCGCGAAGGGTCTTCGGCACGGCATCACCCACTACCTGGCGCCCGAGCCGACCGGAACGATCTTCGAAGAGATGGGCTGGGAGTACATCGGGCCTGTCGACGGCCACGATCTGCCGACCCTCCTCGAAATCTTTAGAAACGTGCGCGAGCTACACGGTCCGGTCTTCGTGCATGCCATTACGGTGAAGGGAAAGGGTCTCCAATGTGCCGAGGACGACGCCCGCAAGTGGCACGGCGTCACTCCCTTCGACCTCGACGCCCAACAGCTTGTGAAGGCGGCTGGGCCGGTCACTTACACTCAGGCGTTTGGCGATGCGGCGGTCGAATGCGCGAAGAACAACGACAAGGTTGTGGCGATCACCGCGGCCATGCCGGATGGAACGGGCCTGACCAAGTTCGCCGCCGAGTTCCCGGAGCGGTACTACGACGTCGGAATCGCCGAGCAGCATGCGGTCACGTTCGCGGCCGGCCTCGCTGCCGGAGGCGTGATTCCACTCTGCGCGATCTACAGCACCTTCCTCCAGAGGGCCTTCGACCAAGTGCTGCACGACGTCGCGATCCAAAACCTGCCGGTGCGCTTCTTCCTCGACCGAGCGGGCTTGGTAGGCGACGACGGCCCAACCCACCATGGCGCCTTCGACCTGTCCTATCTCCTTCCCATCCCCAACCTGGTGGTGCTCGCTCCAAGGGATACGACAGAGCTTCGCGAGATGACAATGTGGATGGCCGGCTACTCGGACCATCCCACGGTGGTTCGCTATCCCCGAGGCGCCAGCGACGACCGGCTTCCCGAATCCCGAACTCCGATCCAGTTCGGCCAGCTGGAGATCCTACGGACCGCAAAGGAAGAAGCGCCCAAGTTCGTTCTGTGTGCCATCGGTTCGATGGTCTCCGTCGCTTGGGAGGCCGCGCAGCGGTTGGAAGCCATGGGCGTCGAAACGGACGTGCTGAACGCCCGTTTCGCCAAACCGATTGACGAGGCGGCGATCCTGCAAGCGGCGAGACACAGCATGGGAGTGGTGACGATCGAGGAGAACGTCGTTCCTGGCGGGTTCGGAGAGCGTGTGCGAGAGTGCCTGGCCAAGAACGAGCTTGGACATGTACCAGTTAAAACGATGGGCATCCCCGACGCTTTCATCGAGCACGGGGCTCAACCGATTCTTCGGGACGAGGTTGGCCTGAATCCGGCAGGCGTGGTCCAGAGCGTCCTGGACCTGAAAGTCGACTCTGCAGGAAAGCCGGTTATTCGGTAAGCCCCGGCATCTCTGCGGATTGGATAGGTCCTAAAGCTGGATCTGCGTGGTGTGCTTGTTCACGCCGAGCACCATGCTGGTCTTGATCTGCTGAATGCCCTTGATCTTCGAGAGCTTCTCGCGGATGAACACCTCATAGCCTCGCATGTCTTTCACGATCACCTTGAGCAGAAAATCGTAGTCGCCGCTCACGTTGTAGCACTCGAGGATCTCCGGGATATCCTGGACTCCGCGACGGAACCGCTCGATCGGCTGCTCTTGGTGAAGCGAGAGCGTGATCTGGACCCAGGCGGTAATCCGCAGGCCCAGCCGTTCGGCGTCCAAGAGAGCCACGTAGCCTTTGATGAGGCCCGCTTTCTCGAGTGTGCGGACTCGCTGCAGAACGCTTGGAGGCGAAAGGCCGACGCTCTTTGCCAGGTCGGCGTTCGTGATGCGCCCATCCTTCTGAAGCAGCTTCAGGATTTGAACGTCGACTTCGTCCAGATGCGTGCGCGGAGTGGGCTGAGCCATATCCCTTAATGAAACCCTTTTTCGCTACGAAACCTCCGTCGGAATCGCCATAATGCGGCTATGGCAGCTATTGCTGACGCCGGTCAGCTTCCGGGCTGGGACATGAGTACCGTATTCCCCAGCCTCTCTTCGCCCGAGTTCTCCAAAGCCTTCGCCGAAGCAGACGGAGACCTCGAAAGCCTCGGACTGCACTTTGATCGCGCGGGAATCGAGAAGTCGCGGCAGCGGATTCAAATCTCCTCCGAAGAGTTCGAATCGGCACTCGAGGGTCTGAACTCGCTCGCGGCGCAGCTCCGGCTGCTTCGCTCTTACGTGACGGCTTTCGTGACCACGGATTCCCGCAACGCTGAGGCTCTTGCCAAAGCAAGCGAGCTTGACCGAATCTCCGCCGGCTACGGAAAGCTGATGAAGAGATTCACCGCTTGGGTCGGCTCGTCCGATGTCCACGCGCTTCTCAGTCAGAGCCAGGTTGCTCGAGACCACAGGTTCTTTGTGACGCGCTCCAGCGAGGCGGCCGAGCACCAGATGGCTCCCGATCTGGAGTCCTTGAGCTCCGACCTGGAGGTGACGGGTTCCATTGCCTGGAAGAAGCTTCATTCAAACGTCACGAGCCAGCTTTCGGTTGAGATCGAGCCTGGAAAGGCGCTGCCCATGAGCGCCGTCCGCGGTCTGGCGACCGACCCCGATCGCGAGATCAGAGCTCTGGCGTACCGTGCCGAGCTTGCCGCCTGGAAGCAGACCGAGGTTCCGTTGGCGGCAGCAATGAACTCTGTCAAAGGCGAGGCGCTGAGTCTCTCCGATCGACGCGGATGGGGGAGCCCGCTCGATGCAGCGCTTTTCTCCGCGAATATCGACCGAGCAACCCTCGAAGCGATGCTTGAGGCTGCTCGGCTCTCCTTCGGCGACTTCCGGCGGTATCTGAGCCTGAAGGCAAGAGCCCTCGGCCTCGAAAAGCTCGCCTTCTACGACCTGTTCGCACCCCTTCCGCAGGCATCGAAAGTGTGGATCTACGAGGAAGCAGAGCGGTTTGTTGCCGACCAGTTCGCGACGTACTCCCCGAAGATGGGTGAGTTCGCCCGCATGTCCTTCCGCGAGCAATGGCTGGACACCGGCCCTCGGGGCGGCAAAGTGGATGGGGCTTATTGCATGCAGGTCCGCCCAGGCGAATCGCGCGTTTTGATGAATTTCAAGCCCTCCTTCTCTTCGGTAAGCACGCTGGCGCACGAGCTGGGCCACGCTTACCACAACCTCTGTCTGAAAGATCGGACCGAACTGCAGATGGCGACGCCGATGACGCTCGCCGAAACCGCCAGCATCTTTTGCGAGACGATCATCCGGCGGGCAGTGCTGGACGGCAATGACGAGGAAGCCAAGCTGCCCGTTCTCGAAGCCTCGCTCCAAGGGACCTGCCAAGTCGTGGTGGACATCTACAGCAGGTTTCTGTTCGAGCAGCGAACCTTCGAGAAGCGCGCGGCGCGAGAGCTCTCCGCCGGAGAGATGTGCGAGATCATGCGTCAGGCACAGCTCGACACCTACGGCGATGGGCTGGAACCGGAGCTTCTCCATCCCTACATGTGGGCCGCGAAGCCGCACTACTACGGCCGCTCGTTCTACAACTTCCCATACATGTTCGGTCTGCTCTTCGGTCTGGGCCTCTACGCCATCTATCGTCAAGAGGGCGACTCGTTCAAGGCACGCTACGACGACCTGCTCTCCTCCACCGGAATGGCTGACGCAGCGACCTTGGCGCAGAGATTTGGCATCGACATCAGGTCCACCAAGTTCTGGGAGGGAAGCCTCGATCAAATCCGAGCCGATATCGACCAATTCGAAACGTTGGTCTCCGTGTAGCCGCGGCCTGGGAGAGTGTGCATTGGAGCCCGTCACGGTCCGAAAGGCTCGTAGGAACGTTCCAGGTTTGTCTTTCTGGCAGGACCCGCTCGATGCCAGCGCACACCGAAGTCGTGGGATGGGAGGCCTTAGGCGGAAAGAGCCGAAGGTTTGCTCCATAGCCTGGCACAGGGACTTGACCAATTGGTTTGCCGCGCGTTTGTCGGACCCCTTGGTGGAGGTGTGCGCTATGAGGCGGACCTTTGGCCCTCCCGAGAATCCATGTCGATGCTCCCACACCTTCGCTGTGGGCTGGCCTGGGTCGCGCCATTGGCGTCGAGAAATCTGTCGGGCCTCGACAGTTCGCAGGATCCTGGACAAAGAGTTGTGGGAGCATCGCCTATCGTCGAGCGTTCCCATGCAACGGTCTCCAGGATTGTGGTCGCGGCAGCCTCTCAGCTTTATTCGTGTTGCATGGAAACCAAAAGACTGCGCGACCAGGAACCAAGTCCCGCCTAGGCCGACTCGCGACTCAAAGCCGCGATGCTGGCTTGCTGCGCGAGGCGTCCGGCGATCTCGGCGAAGGCTTCTGCCTGAGGTCTTTCCGGATGGGCAATGATGCTCGGGACGCCGCGATCGCCTGACTCGCTCACGACAGGGTCCAGCGGAACGCTGCCCAGGAACGGAACGCCCAGCTTCGCCGCGAGGTCTGCGCCGCTCGTCCCCGCGAAAATCCTCGTGACCTCGCCGCAAGACGCGCAAACGTAGCCTGCCATGTTCTCCACCACCCCGATGACGGGTGTGTTCAGACGGCGGAACAGGTGGACCGACTTGCCCGCGATGTTCGCGGCGACCTGGTGCGGCGTGGTGACGATGACCACGCCCGTGACCGGAGCTAGCTGAGCCAGAGACATCGGGGCGTCGCCGGTTCCGGGAGGAAGATCCACGAGCAGATAGTCGAGCTCGCCCCAGTCCACGTCGGCGAGCAGCTGCTTGACGGTTCCCGCAACCATCGGTCCACGCCACAGAACCGCCTGCCCCT
>DASZPA010000430.1:0-5155 GCA_035550555.1 Fimbriimonas sp. | reverse complement strand
CAACCCGGCGCCGACGGCGTTCGCAAAGAGCAAAACCGCCACGAAAAGCCTCAAAGCCTTCGTTGCCACGGAGAATCTAGCCATCAAGGGCAACTGCATTATTCAACGATTTCTCTGCCTCAGGATTCCCGCGATAAAACGACGCACTTGGCAGAGAAGTCGCGATCCTGAAAAACAAAGGATTTTGCTTCTGGATGCAAACCAAAGAAGGCTGCTCTGGCACTAAACTCGGCAATGCCTTCAACCTTCCGCAAATCCTGCCTGGCCGTTCTCGTCGTCGCGCTTTCCGGCTGTGGAGGAGGCGGAGGCAGCAGCGACTCCGGGGGCCAATTGCAGTCTTCCACCCTCGGCGAAGCAACCTTCTCCTACCGCGGGAAGCTCAAGCCGGCGTTGAGCGCATCCACCGACGCAGTGACCGTTGCCGGAGTCGGAGGTGCGGCGTTCAGTAACGTGGACTTCTATCCCGCCAAGACCTCTGCGGAATCCCCGATCGTCTATGCGCGCAACGGCCAAGTATGGATCTGGTCGAACGGAACGCAGAAGATGATCTCCGCCGGTTTTTATCTCACGAACTACTGCTCTTGGACCACCAACGGAAAAATCCTCTTCGACGGCGACGATCAGAACGGCTTTTCCAACATCTACACGATGAATGCGGACGGCTCTAACGTGACATTGCTCAAGACGCAGGCCAGGTCGGCTTCGATGTCCCCGGACGGGAAGCACATCGTCTACTGCAACAAGAGCCTTCACTTGATCCAGATCGATCCTAATGGCTCGAATCTCGTCGATCTGGCCCCTAGCTTGACCGTTAGTTCAACTGGGGTTCCCTCATGGACCAGTGATAGCAAGACGATCTATTTTTCCGCGGCGTCCGGCGGACCCTCGCATCTCTTTCGGGTGAACTCTGCTGGCGGCAACCCGGTTGACGTGACTCCTTCTCAAGTTGCCGGCTCGGATTGCTTCGCTCCATCGGTCTCGCCAAACGGAAGGCTTCTTGCCTTCCACACCTTCGCAAGCGACTTCGAAGTACACGTTTACGATCTGCAGGAACACATCATCAGAACCGTCACGCCGAACGGTTCGAACGACACATGCCCCTATTTCGCACCAGACGGTCACTCGCTCATCTTCGAGCGCAGAACGGGCACCGATACTTCGGTTGTCAGCTCAATTGTCGACGGCACTTCGAACACGATCCTCTTTGGAGATCCGCCCAGCGTTCCGACCACCTACGCCGCCTACCAGCCCGCCCCAGGATTTCAGAGATTCGTAGGTTCGGGTGGTCCGCTCGGTTCGACCTGCTCCGGATTCCTCTTCGGCCAGTACGGCGACAGCTTCGCCAGCATCGCCGCTTTCTCGGCCACCACTCCCAGCTCGGTGCAGATCCAACAGGCAAATCCCGGCACCTCCAGCGGGGCTCCGCTGGCGTTCATGGTGACCGGCGATTCGATCAATCGCGTGGTCTATGCGAACGGCTACTACGCGACGCCGGTCAGCATCTCGCCCGTCGGCGACACGACGGTCTTCATCTCATTCAGCGCGAACACCGGCCTTGTAACGTCGCTGGCGCCGCTTGCCGTTTCGGGTTCACGGGCTTTGTCGAGGTCAAACACCACCACGACGACAGTCACCTATGAGGGTCCGTTCAAAACCGTTTACGACGGGAAAGGCAAGAATCTGGCTCCGAACGGCGCGAGAAGCCTTACCATCGACAGGAAGACGGGGGCCCTGGTAGGGATTCACTAGCTGCGAACCTCGCTCTAGAGCGTCCAAGAATCCGGCATTGGAGCCGTTCGAAGATGACCTACAATGTTAGTATAAAATTGCGCCCTTGAACGCGAATTCGCCAACTAAGCAAAGAGGGGCGAAAACACGGCGAACGCCGCGGCCCCGCTGTTCGTTAAGACTACTACAGAAGACCGTCCGCCTCCATTCCGGAGTAAGGCCGCTTCCACTTCTACAAAGCCCAAAGCACCCGCCACGAAGGAGACTCGCATCTTGTCTGCAACTATTCGAAAATATGCTCTCACGGCCGTCCTACTCTCGGTAGGCCTTCCATACCAGGCCCTGTCGCAGACGCCCACCAAGAACCCACCAACGGCCGCGCCTGCCCAGCAGACCGACCAGAAAAAAGCTGAGGCGCCCAAGTCCGAGCCGAAGAAGGAAGAGCCCAAGAAGGACGACGACACCGTCGACTACGAAAAGTTTATCAAGGACCTCAAGCGCGTCGACGGCCCGATGCCTCTCTATCAAAAGGGCAAGAACGTCTACCTGGAGCTTCCCGAAGACAAGATCGGCAAGATCTTCCTCATCCAGGCCGCCTTCGACTCGGGACTCGACTCAATGTTCATGCACGCCGGCATGCCGCTGGGGGGCCAGGCCGTGGATGCCTTCCGTTTCGCGCGCAACGACGATTCCGTTTGGTTGGAGCGCCCGAACATCAACAACCGCTGGAGCGACGACTCCACGTTCAGGGTGGGCGCCGAGCGGGCCTTCCCGGACGCCATGCTGAACTCGTTCCGCGTGGAGCAGCACAACACCGAGAAGAAGCTGCTGCTGGTCAACGTGACGAGCCTCTTCTACGGAGACGTCTTCCATCTGAGCGAGATGATCCAGGGCGGCCTGGGAGGTCCCTACCAGCTCGATCCGACTCGGTCGGCGCCCGACACGCTGAAGGGATTCCCCGACGACACGGTCGTCACCATGAAGCTGCACTACGCGTCCCCGCGCGGTGGCGACGCCAACCCGCTGCTGGCGCTTTTGGGAGCGCAGAACACGCTCGAGGACGATCGCAGCGCCCCTGTGAAAGTCGTGTATACGATGTGGTGGCGGAAGGACTCCAACTACGTGCCGCGCGTGGCCGACTCTCGAATCGGCTACTTCACGACCGACTTCTTCTCGGTCGACCGGTTCCTAAACCAAGACAAGGACGTCCACTACATCAATCGCTTCGATCTGGAGAAGAAGGACCCGAAGGCGGCGGTTTCGGAGCCGGTGAAGCCGATCGTCTGGACGATCGATCCTTCGATTCCGGAAAAGTACCGGGGAGCCATCAAGGAAGGCGTCCTTCGCTGGAACAAGGCTTTTGCTGAGATCGGCTTCAAGGATGCCATTCAAGTCCAGGACGCACCGAAGGACGACAAGAGCTATGACCACGCGGATGGGCGCTATAACGTCATCCGCCTGATGGTCGGGCCTTCGGCGCCGTTCGCGGCGATCTCGCTGCTCCGAACCGATCCGTTCACGGGCCAGATCCTGAACGCGAGCATCTCGCTGGACGGCAATGTGCTGGAATCGCTGATGCAGGAGCACGAGCGAAACCTTCCGGTGACGCTTCAGGGCCAGGCGGCGCGCAAACTTCAAGTGCTTCTCAAAGGCGCGGATCGGAAGATGACCGATGACCAGTACCTGTTCGAGACCAAGCAGGACGAGCTGGTCCACCAAGCCGCGGCGAGGATGGCGCAGTTCGGCTGGAGCCACGACGAGTGCGAGTTCGCCTCGGAGATGGGCGAGGAGTCCGCGCTCGGCTGGGACGCGCTCCACATGGCTCCCAAGGGTTCCGTCATCACCCAGGACGACTACGTGAAGGCGTATCTCGCCGAAGCGGTCAGCCACGAGGTGGGCCACTGCCTGGGCCTTCGGCATAACTTTGCCGGCTCGACGCTTCTCAGCACGAAACAGCTTGCCGACGATTCGGTGACGTCCAAAGAGGGCACCAGCGCGAGCGTGATGGATTACACGCCGCCCAACGCGCAGGCCGTGCTCAAAGGGCACGGCACGATCTTCATGCCGACGGTGGGAACTTACGACGAGTGGGCCATCAAGTACGGCTACCTGCAGACTGGGGCCAAGACGCCGCAAGACGAGCGGTTCAAGCTGTCGCAAGTCGCCAGCCTTTCCGGCCTGCCGGGCCACGGCTATCTCACCGACGAGGAGGTGGACCAGTACAACCCGAACGCCGTGAAGTTCGACTGCTCCAGCGACCCGCTCGACTTCTCGTCCAAGCAGCTGGACGAGCTGCACCGTGCCAGGCGGTATGCCGTGGAAGAGCTGCCGCGCCCCGGCGAGAGCTACACGGAGCGGTCCAAGATCATCTTGGGCACGATCGTCCGTTCGTTCAACGAGGGCCGGATCGCCGCTCGGTTCGTGGGAGGCACGTTCGGAACGAAGAACTTCAAGGGCGACGCCCACGAGCGGCCGACGCTCGCGCCGGTTCCTGCCGAGACGCAGCGACAGGCGATGACGCTGCTCACCAACGACTTCTTCCAGCCGGGCAATTTCGATCTGCCGCGGGACGTGATGGAGAGTCTGAGCATGGACTCCGAGGGCGAAGACGTGTCGGGCCGGTGGAACGCGCCCCTTCGCGAGATCGTGGGGGGCCTTGAGCAGAACCTGCTTTCGCTGGTGATGGGCGCGACCACTACGGACCGGATCACGGAGAACGCTTATAAAGCGGGCACGCACGCGTACACGCTGGACGAGCACTATGACCGGCTGATGCACTCAGTCTGCCAAGAGATGATCTCCGGCACCAACAGCAGCCCGCTTCGCCGGGACCTGCAACGCTTCTTCGTCCAGGCACTGATCCTTCAGGCCGGCGCCGGGCAGGGCGAGATTGGAGACGACGTCCGGCTGGTGACCACCGACTGTTTGCGGCGCCTCGACAAGGTTCTCACCGGACAGCTCGCTTCTTCGCAGAAGTTCGACAACATCACCCGCCTGCACCTGCAGGATTGCCACGACCAGATCGTACGGTTCTTCGGCCGGCGAGCGTTGGACGGCCGGTAAGGGTGGTCTGGCTCTCCGATCTCCCTTGTGGGAATCGGAGAGCTTCGGCTTTGTCCTTCGTGTTGGACGATGCAGCGGCGAGCTGGGGTCCGTTGCATGGAAGCGTCAGCAGACTCTTGCGTTTATGAACGAGAGGCCCCTCTCCCGGTTCTCACCTGCCTTCGCTAAAGCTTCGGCGTTGGTGCGTTTGCGGGCATCTTTACTCTGGCGCACGACCCGCGGATAAGTTCTTGAGCCGCAATGTGGTTTGAGAGGACGTTGCCTCACCCGAGCAGATCCATCATGTGGGGGTAAGGACGTGCATGGGACTTGTCGGGCTGCATTTGCGCTTGCCCTCTCACAAACTCACAAACTGACCAACTTA
>DASZPA010000429.1:0-2503 GCA_035550555.1 Fimbriimonas sp. | reverse complement strand
AGATGCCAACTATCACCCTCGGAGACGTCAGCGGAGAGCCGCTTACGGACCCAACCTTCGCAACCGTTAAGGGCAAACCTCGCGAAAGTGAGTGACGCAAAGCCTCGGGCCTAACCGCAATGCAGCGTATGGTAGCCGGGTTGCCACCTTGCGAATACACGGAGGTTATCTTGGTAGAGCATGTACGCGGCGTTTGCCGCAAAACGAAGACTGTCCAGAGGATTGCTGCCCTGGGCCTTCTTTCTCTCATCTGGGGCACCTGCTTCGCAGAGCCGGTCGCCGCGAAGTGCGACCGAACAGTTGCCCGGGATCTCTATTCCTCTTCAAGCAAATCGGTCCGCGTGGTCGTCACGCTGGATAGCAACCCTACCGACGCTCAAGCTCGCGAGATGCAGTCGCTGGGCTTCGACGTCCGAAGGCACCTACCGATTATTTCCGCGTTGGCGGGAAGCATATGCCAAAACCACCTGCAGAAGCTGGCTGCGCTGCCTTTCGTCAAGCGAGTTTCGTCCGACGATTCGGTCCGAAAGGACGATTCGTTCACAGTCGACCATAGCCTGGCGAGCACCGCGTGGAAGCAGTACTCCGCCGCAGGCAATGGCATCGGCGTAGCCGTTATCGACAGCGGCATCTTCGATGGCGATCCAGACTTCAACACGCTTCACAGCATCCTTGGCATCGTTCCGATCGGGCACAGGGTTTCCGCGGCAGTCGACTTTACGGGCCTGGGCGTCCAAGATCAGTGCGGACACGGAACACATGTGGGCGGGCTCATAGCCGGCGACGGTTCTCAGTCGCAAGGGATTCTGAATACGCAAACCTTCTACGGGATCGCGCCGGGTTGCTCCCTGATCAATGTGCGAGTGCTGGATGCCAAGGGACAGGGCACGGTGAGCAACGTAATCACCGCCGTTCAGTGGTGCATCAACAATGCCAAGAAGTACAACATCCGGATCATCAACCTTTCCATGGGCCACCCCGTTGGGGAGAGCTACACGACCGACCCTCTTTGCAAGGCGGTCGAGCAAGCGTGGAAGAGCGGGATCGTGGTCGTTTGCGCGGCTGGCAACGGCGGCCGGCTCAACGACGATCCTAAGGCGTTCGCACCCAACAGCGGCTACGGCACCGCTTACTGGACGGTTGAGAGTCCTGGCAACGACCCGTATGTGATCACCGTCGGCGCGACCAAGAACTTGGATGGCCGCCGTTCCGACGACCAGATCGCGAGCTATTCCAGCCGCGGTCCGACCGTGAGTGACTGCATTCTCAAGCCCGACATCATCGCGCCCGGCAACAACGTGATCTCGTGCGAGGATCCCAATCACAGCTACCTCACCACTACCTACGGGACTGAGGTGATGATCAAGAACAGCTGCTACCAGATGCTCGGCATGGGGTACTCGAAAGCATACTTCTGCCTTTCCGGAACTTCCATGGCCACTCCGGTGGTCTCGGGCGCCGCCGCGCTCATGTTGCAGGTGAACCCCTCGCTCACGCCCGACACCGTAAAGGCCAGACTCATGATTTCGGCGGACAAGTGGACCGATCCGATCGGCATCGGCGACCCCTGCACCTATGGAGCCGGCTACCTGAACATTCCTGCCGCCATCGCCAACAAGGTGACGGCCTCGACCTATGCGCTCAGCCCTGCGCTCGAGCTCGACAACGACGGCAACGTGTACGCCATCCTCGACCCCTCTATCTATGGACAGAGGGCGATGTGGGGAACTGGATCCGATCTTCAGGGGATCTACGGCGACCGGGCCATGTGGGGCTGTTCCAGCAGCACCGCGATTCGAAACGGCAGAGCGATGTGGGGAACCGGCGGCCCGGTCAATGACGACGGCGGGTCCACCTCCTCCAGCTCCCTCGACCTATCCGCTAAGAGCGTCCTTGCCAACGGAGATAAATGAAAAAGAGACAGAGAATCCCCTGGCAAGGCGGAAACAAGAGAACCTAACAACCTCCAGCGGCCGCAGACGATGAAGTCTGCGGCCTATTTTGTTTCGGTCTCGAGGCCTCTCTCCAAGTTTTGGGGAAGCAATGTTCGCGCTCCGTTTCCGGTCCCGACACCGGATTAGTACCGATTTTAGACGGCTGGAGACCTCCGAACTAGAAACTCCGGAGATGCGCAGCCGTCCATAAGCCGATGTTTGGGCTTGCTGCCCTCGTGCTCTGGAGCGCGGGGCTGGACGACGTTCCGATTCGCTCGATCGTGCAGAGGAAGCAGCTCGCTGTTGCGCCCGACCGACCCGGGCCGAGCTGAATAGACTTGAGTCCGCACTGCGAAGGCTCAGACTCACCCAATTGCTTGGCTTTGGATTCCGTAAATCCCGGATTGCAGGCTAAAAGCCGACCTTGATCCGGTTGACCCGCTTGAACTCCTCGGGAGTGCCGACAAAATATCCGATGCGTGGCGGCTTCCCTTGGGAGATGCTGTAGCCCAGCGAGTAGACCCGTACCACTCCGGCAGGGCTGTCTTCGTACTCGTAGTTCAGCGGTG
>DASZPA010000428.1:0-6576 GCA_035550555.1 Fimbriimonas sp. | reverse complement strand
AAGTCCGGTTGTTGGTTTTTTGGCCATGGCGTTTCTTCTGGGTGGGTGCACCGTGAAGGTTCATAGCTCAGACGACAGTATCACGTTCGACGCGGGGCCGAGCAACGGCTCGCTCAAGGGGATCACCATCGAAACGCACGGAATGGGACCGCAGATTACGGCGGAAGGCGAGGCAACGGAGGAGACGCGAAACGTCCCCTCTTTCCATGGAATCGATGCCGGGAGCGTCTTTCGCGTGGAGTACACGACGGGCGCCGAGGCTCCCATCAAGATCTCGGCTCAAAAGAACGTATTGCAGCACATCAAGACGAGTGTCAAAGACGGCGTGCTCAGCCTGGATCTTGACGGCAACTTCCGCGAGCTGAAGCCGATCGTGGTGACGATCAGCAACCCTCATTTGGACGACCTCACGGTTTCAGGGGCCGCCAACTTCAAGGGCGCCGGCCTCTCGGAGTCAAGAATGAAGCTCGATATCTCCGGCGGGTCCGAGGTGACCCTCGATGGCAGGGTCGGCGATCTTAACGCCCAACTGAGCGGCGCCGGCATCCTCCATGGCGACGCTCTCCAACAGACTTCCCTCAAAGGCGACCTCTCGGGAGGGGCGACCGCGACATTGATGGGCACTCCGAATCTGGTGGACGTGACCGTCGGCGGCGGCAGCAAGCTTTCTGTCGCCAACGTTTCGGCAACTCGAGTCAAGTTGGAGCTTTCCGGCGGAGGGCAAGCCGACCTGAAGGGTACGACCGATTCGCTCGACGTCTCTTGCGACGGAGGCAGCACGGCCGATCTCTCGGAACTGGTCGCTCAATCGGCGAAGACCGAGGCCAACGGCGGGTCGCAGATCCGTCTGGACGTGCGCAAGGCGCTGGTGGCCAACGCGAACGGCGCAGGAAACATCACCTATAAAGGAAATCCCGGCTCCGTGACCAAGAGCGCTGAGGGCGCCTCGAATATCGGTCCCGATTGAGTTGCGACGTTTGCAGGTTTGCTAAGGATCAAGTTAAGGGGAAACCCTTCCCAACCCTTGCAAAAGTTGCCGACTTGGCAACTTGTCCTGGCCGCAAAGCCCTATCGGCCGACGGTCGGCGCGTGAAGGGCGTTACAATGATGCGGTATGTCGGATGCCAACTACGCGCCACAGCCTAAGAAGAGCAAAGTCGGACTGATCGTGACGATCGTCGTCTTGGTACTGACCTGTTGCTGCCTGATCCCTGGCATCGTCGTGGTCAGCGGCGGGCTCCAGCTGTTTGGAAGCAGCAAAGGGCTGATCGGATGCAGCATCTCGATGACGGATTGGCGGGATGCAGTGATGGCGTACGCCGCCGCACACAATGGAAAGCTTCCACCTGCGGCAACTTGGCAGGACGACGTCCTCAAGTATGTCAAGACATCCAATGTGCAGCCAGGCTTCCCGGTTCCACAGCCCTCAGACGACTACTGCGACAAGCAGGCGGCTACGGTGATCAGCTTCAACTCGGACTTGGCCGGCAAGAAGGTCGATTCGATCAAGGATCAGGAAGGCACGGTCATGCTGTTTGAGGTCGCGGGGAGCGGTAGAAATAAATCTGCCAAATGGATTGAGCGCGCCCAAGAGAGTGCGCCCAAGTTCATCATGAGCGTCCCACGCGGCTGGATCGAGATTCCTGTCAGAGGGAGCGCGGGGCTAAGGACGAAGCAGGGACTGCAGCCGATCGGCAATATGAGGACAACGGTACCGCAGAGTTCTTCGACTCCGGCCACGAAAAGCTCGGACGATGGAAGCTAACAGGAACATTGCGAGCCATGATCCGTCCACCGAAGACGTATACTTAACTGAGTCCGCTTGACGGAAGGCAAAAGGATAGAATGCTTAACACTCTCGCTTACTTTAACGTCGAAATGATGGCGCTGGTCGTCGTGGCGATCGTGATCCTGTTCGGCGGCAAGAAGATCCCCGAGTTGATGCGCGGCGCGGGCCAGGGCTTGGGCGAATTCAAGAGAGGCTTGGAAGAAGGCAAGCAGCAGCTGATGCAGGCCGTAAACACCACCGACACGAAGCCTGTGGAAGAAGCCAAGCCGGTCGCCGAAAAGACGACCCTCACCAACAGCTAACGTTCGTTGGTCTTTGCCTGGCAAGGCTTCTGCTTCGAACACCCGGACGACTGGTTGCCCGTCAATCTGACCGGCAACCGGCAGGAAGGTTACGCCCGCATCTCGAGCCCTGCCGACGCGCTTCTTCAGCTCCGTTGGAAATCCAGCAAGGGCAAGCCCTCTGCCGATGCGGTCGGGGCGTATCTCGACCGGCTCGCCAAAGAAGCTCAGCGCGGCAAGAAGCCTTTCGAAAGAAGGGTCGAGCCCGAGGAGTCGAGCGTGAGCTACTCCTACCACTCCGAGAACTGGGGCGCCGGCAAGCTATTTCGCGCCACCGAGGAGGGAAGGGTCTATTTCGTAGAGATCGTGGGGCCTTCGAGGTCCAAGCTTGCGGACGTCTTCAAGAGAGCGCTCCGAACGTTTGCCGAACCCATTGAACAGCAAGAGCGCTGGAGCCTCCTGGGTTTGGACGTGTTGCTCCCATCCGGCATGAAGCTGGAGTCGCACGAGCTGAAAGCCGGCAAGACAGCGCTTAGTTTTAGCGGTCCGCGATTAAAGGTCCAAGCTCAACGCTGGGGATTTGCGGAGCAGCTTCTACAGAAGCACGACTTCGCCGACTGGGCGCGAGCCGTATCGGGCTTGAAGAGCTCGAAAGCGACGGTCACCGACGAGGGCGTCGAGTTGACCGGGAACCGTCACCTTTTAGGGACCGTTACCGTGCTTGCGAAGCACCAAACCATGCAGAATCAGATCACGGTACTTCGCGTGGAAGGCAGGGGGGAGGCCGAGAAGCCGCAATGGAGCTGGTTCGTTTAATTCGCGCGAGGGTAAGTGGGCCTCCCAATCTGGATCCCAAGCGCCTTCGCCACCTGCGGCCCACACGGAACCCTGCCGTCGAAACGTCGTCGGCAGAGGACGGCGCGATGCTTCTGACGGCGCCTCTGGAGACCCAGCTCTCCGCGACAGCCTCGTTTCTGGCAAAGTGGCTCAAGGCTCCGACCACCAAGAGCTTCGAGCTGGATGCGGTCGGAGCTTACGTTTGGGAGCAGTGCGACGGTCAGGCGACCTTCGAAGGAATCGCACAGAAGCTGATCAGTCAATATAAGATGAACAGGCTGGAGGCGGAGGTGGCTCTCGCGAGCTACCTTCAAACCCTGAACCAGAAACGGCTGATCCTATTTGCTCCCAGCGCGGCAAAGGTCAAAAAACGATGAGCGACCAGTTCAAGAATGTCGATCCACCCCTCTGGGTAGCTTGGAACCAGGCTCTCGCAAGCATCCGCGTGAGGCTGCTGCGACAAATGGTTACCACGGTGGGCATCTCGCTCGGCATCGCGTTCTTTTGCAGCGTCCAAATCGATCGCATCACGGAAGCAGCCACAAACCCCAGCGGCGACGACCGTCTGCGCTGGCTGGTGGGAACCTCTCTGGTCATGTGCTTGGTAGGAGTGACCAATTCCATGCTGATGTCTGTAGCCGAGCGGTATCGCGAGATTGGAACGATCAAGTGTCTTGGCGCGTCGGATGGTTTCATCGTCAAGGTGTTCTTCATCGAGGCCGCCCTACTGGGCGCCCTGGGCTCGCTGATCGGCGCCCTCGCGGGCAGCGGTCTGATGACCGTCGCACAGTCTCTTCAAGGAGGACATATCTCGGCCAGGCAGTTCTTCGGAGTCGTACTGATCGGCACGCTGATCGGCATCGCCATGACCATCGCCGCGGGGATCGCACCCGCAATGCAAGCTGCCCGCATGCCCGCCGCCTCGGCCCTGAGGGTCGAGGTTTGAGCTCCACGGCCGACCGCGAGATCGTAGTTCGGACCGTCGGCGTCGTCAAGCAGTACGGTGAAGGAGAAGCCGGAGTCCGGGCGCTCAACGGAGTCACCTGCGAGATCTATCGGGGCGAGTATCTCTCGATCATGGGTCCCTCGGGCTCGGGCAAGAGCACGCTTTTCAACATGATTGGGGGTCTGGACAAGCCCACCGAAGGCTCCGTGTTCGTGAACAGCGTCGACATCGCGCAGCTCACAGCCCGCGAGCTGGCATTTTTGCGCTGCCACACCATCGGCTACATCTTTCAGACGTTCAACCTGATCACCGTCCGCACGGCGCTGGAAAACGTGACGCTGCCGATGCTTTTTGCCGGGAAGACGCCTGAGGAGGCGGAGGAGCAAGGGATCAAGCTTCTCGACACGGTCGGGCTGGGCCACCGGGTTCACCACCGGCCCTCGGAGCTTTCCGGCGGCCAGCAGCAACGGGTCGCCATCGCGCGAGCCCTGGCGAACGATCCCGCCATCGTTCTGGCGGATGAGCCGACCGGGAACCTGGACCTCAAGACCGGACAAGACATCATCGAACTCCTTCGGCAACTGAACGAAGAGCACGGCGTCACGATCATCAGCGCCACCCACGACCACAAGATGCTGGATGTAAGCGACCGGATCTTCCACATCCGGGACGGAGTCTTGGCCGAGATCGAGGTTCGCGACGGTGAGTCGCACATGGCTACGACCGAAAGCTAGCGATAAGGTCGCGGACGCCGCTGGCGAAGACTCCCGCCGCAACAACGGAAAGCACCCAGCCGGGAAAGCCATGATAGGCGGCGCCAAAACCTGCGGGGAGACCGACCCATTTCAGCCACTCGGGTGCCAAGGTCGCGAGAAACGCTCCATAGACGATGCCCATTACCGAATGCATGACCCGCTCCCCCGGCGGCAACTTCCTCACCCTGTCTTCCTCTACGAAGTCGCACAGGGTGATCACGATCTCCGCAGCGAAGATCACGGCGAGGACAACCGCCCAAAGGCCGTGCCATGTGATCCAGGCAAGCGAGCCGATAATCACGGCGTAGAGGAAGTCGCGCAGAGCGTGAAGGCGCAGTTCGTTTGACGTGTGATCTCCGTAGGCCAGCTTCAGCTTGTGCTCGTGGTAGTAAAGCGTGTCGAACGCGCCAAGACACGCTTGGACCATGAGAATCCAGATCGCGACGTTCATGCGATCCGCATCGCTCCCTCGTATCGACAGATCGAGCCAAGCCACGGATGGCCGATATCGACAAAGACCGTCCAACTGCTCTCGTCCTGACCGGGACCGATGGATCCTGTCACGGAGGGCCCAAGCAGTCTGGGCACTGGAACACCGAAGAGCTGGGTCTTCACCTGGATGTGTTCCACAGCCTTGCCGCGCGGCTCGATGCGAAAGGTGAGAGCGAACGGACCGGCCATTTCCGTGAAGGTCCGGCCGCTGACGATCTGCCGACTGACAGCCCTGAAATCTCCGAACTTGCGCGTCCAGGTAATACCGCCCCGATCTACCGTCACCGAAAGACTCACGGGCACCTTTTCACCCTCGGGAGGAAGCTGAATCTGTTTGGCCAACGATCCGCCGATCCCCTTGTGGGCATGGACGATTTTCATCGCCCCGCGAGCCTCGAAGGGGGGAGCCATGCTGGCTCGCACACCCGGTGCGAGCTGGCCCCAAGCTTCACCGACGAGCTGACGATAGGGGTTTCCAGCTTCGATGCCGCGAGTATTGCATAGTGCATTCGTGGGAAAGCTGGATTCGTATCGGCCGTGGTTCTATGCGGCGGCCGCTTACAACGCCGTCTGGGGCACTTTTGTTGGGCTGTATCCGAACACGTTCTTTCAGTGGCTCGGCATGCCGCTCCCAAACTACCCAGCTCTCTTCCAGTGCATCGGAATGATGGTCGGCGTCTACGCGATCGCGTATTGGTACATCGCGCGCGATCCCGTGCGCTTCGGCCCCATGGTCTACGTGGGCCTGCTCGGGAAGCTGTTTGGGCCGATCGGATTTTTGTGGGCGGCGCTGCACGGGGCGCTGCCTTGGGCCTTCGGTTGGATCAATGTGTTCAACGATCTGATCTGGCTGCCGGCGTTCATCGGCTTCGCGATCCGCCTTCGGCAAATGTGCGGCAAATAGGTGCGTTGCGGAAGGCTGCAGCTACCACGAGAGTAGAATCAACCGTGGAGAGAATCATCCTCGCCGCTCCGCGCGGATTCTGCGCGGGCGTTGCCTACGCCATCGAGGTTGTGAGCCTGGCACTCAAGATCCACGGCGCCCCCCTCTACGTACGCCACGCGATCGTCCACAACGAGTGGGTGGTCAAGAGCTTTGAGGCGCAGGGCGTCGTCTTCGTAGAAGACATCAACGAGATTCCCGAAGGAGCGCCCGTCGTCTATTCCGCCCACGGCGTCTCCCCCGAAGTGCGCCGGCTCTCCCGTGAGCGCAGCTTACAGGTGATCGACGCCACCTGTCCCCTCGTCACCAAGGTCCACAACGAGGCGAAGCACTTTGCCAACAAGGGCTACTTGATGGTCTACATTGGCCACGCTGGACATGTGGAAGCCGAAGGCACCATGGGCGAGGCGCCGAACCGGATGCTGCTCGTCGAGACCCCCGGCGACGCTGAAAGGCTGGAACTGCCGCCTCATGATCGGCTTGCGGTGCTCACCCAGACCACGCTGAGCGTCGATGAGGTCTCCGCAACCATG
>DASZPA010000427.1:0-17708 GCA_035550555.1 Fimbriimonas sp. | reverse complement strand
AGACGTGCTCAGGGACCAGAGACCGGTTGAGAAGGATGTTCGGAAGCGCAATGTATTCGGGCCGCTGGAGGCGGAAGAACCGAGCCTCGAATTTCATCGCTGAAGTAAAGCCGTAGAGGACGACCGTCGGGCAGTTGCAGAGCGCGGCTTCCAGGGTTGCGGTGCCCGAGCAAACGAGCGCCGCACGAGCGCCGAGCAGCGCCTTAAGCGTGTTGCCTGTCACAAACTCGGCTGGGCGCCCTCCCAACACTTTCCAGCGCCGCCGCAGATCTTCCGCGTCCGATCCCGGAGCCACAGCGATCACGAGCGGAGAATCGAGGGGTTCGACGGTTTTCACCAGCACGGGCAGGTTCGCCTCGATCTCATGGAGGCGGCTGCCTGGCAGGATCGCGAGGCTGGTCCGTTCGAGGGCGCCGATCTCCTGCTTGCGAGACTCAACGACCTGCTTGACAGGATGACCGAACCAGAAGACGTTGGCGCCCATCTTCTCGAGAATCTCGGCGGACCAGGGAAACGGTGTGACGATCGCATCGGTTACGGTAGGCAGGTCTTTGCCCTGCCGGTCGCGACGCCAGGAACCGGGAGGAATGAAGTAGAGCACCTTCCAGCCGTTGTTCTTGGCGTGGCGGGCCAGCCTGATATTCATGAAGCCGAAGTCGATAGGGATGAATAGGCCCGGACGGCCTCTCTGCATCAGCCGCTTCATCTTGTAGTGATTGCTCCACACGCGCGGCACGACTTTGAGGGCCTGCAAGACGCCGATGGCTCCCCAACTGGAGGAGCGGGCGACCAGCTCCATGCCGGCTGCTTCGGAGCGGGCGCCGCCAATTCCCATGAACTTCAAGTCGTACTGTTCGAGGCAGGTCTCCCGAATCGCCTCGGTCAGCAGCGCTGCGAAAGCATCGCCGCTAGCCTCTCCCGCGGAAAACAGGACGCGAATCGGGCTAGGGCTGATCGCCACGCCCGTTCTTTCCCTGGGAGCGCCTTTCTTCGAACTCCAACAGGTATTTCACTTCTTCGGTCAAAGGCACCTCCCGCCGGACGATCTCCATGGCGTTGCTGAGCCCAAGGCGGCTCTTGAACAGGAGCTTGCATGCCTTGTGCAGTGCAAGGCGCGATTCCGAGGTAATTCCGTATCTCCGAAGCCCGACCGCATTGATGTCGAGGACCTCGGCGTCTTTTCCCGTCACCATAAAAGGCGGGATGTCGACGTTCACCCTTGCCATCCCTCCAACCATCGCCACTTTTCCGATATGCACGAACTGGTGCACTCCGGTCATGCCGCCCAAAACGGCGTTGTCTTCCACGGTCACATGGCCTGCCAGGTTCACCCCATTGGCGACCGTGATGTGATCGTGAAGGTGGATGTTGTGGCCGAAATGGGTATAGGCCATCACGAAGTTATCGTTACCGATCCGAGTCTCGCTCTCTGCTCCGCTGCCTCGATGGACGGTGACGTATTCGCGGAAGATGTTGTCGTTGCCGATGCGAAGGTAGCTCGGCTCTCCCTGGAACTTGCGGTCTTGAGGGAGGCCCCCCAGCACGGCTCCCTGGCCAACGTAGTTGCGCTCCCCGATCGTTGTGAACTCCTTGACCGTCGCATGGGAATCCAGCTTTGTTCCCGCACCGATGACCACATGCGCCTCCACGTTGCAGAACGGGCCGACTTCGACATCGTCGGCTAGTTCCGCAAGAGGATCGACGACAGAGAACGGGTGGATCTTCGGCAAGGCTACGAGTTCCTGGGCGCCAACTTGAACAGCAGGTCAGCCGAGGCGGCCAACTCGCCATCGACCTTTGCAGTTCCCCGACCCTTTCCGACGGAGTTGCGGATCCACAGGATCTCAACCTCCATAAGAAGCTGGTCTCCGGGAATGACCATCCGCTTGAATTTGCCGTTCTCCACGCCGCCCAAGATGGGAACCTTGCCGGCGTGCTCGGGATTCATGAGCATGATGGCGGCTGCGGTCTGAGCGATGGCCTCGATAATCAAGACCCCAGGCATGATCGGCATCCCCGGGTAATGGCCTTGAAAGAAGGGCTCGTTGAAAGTGACGTTCTTCAGGCCGATTCCGTGCGTTTTTGCTTCGTTCACTTCGAGAAGCCTGTCGACCAAAAGGATGGGGTAGCGGTGTGGCAAGCTCTCAAGAATTTGTTGAATATCGATCAAGTCAGATTCCTCCGGCATGTTCCGAAGGTTGAAGGTTACCATTGCGACCGGATTGGGTCTCGCTAGGGTTTGAAGGGATCCTGAGTCGCAGGCGGATGCGAGAGCGCCGTTCGGGCGAAGTGGCCGCCCGCGAAGGCGGCTCCCACGCTGAGAACCAGGCTTAAAGCGGCGTACAGAACCGCCGTTTTGGCGGAGCGCTCATAGTAGGTGGCGATTACCTCGTAGCTGAAAGTGGAAAAAGTTGTGAAGCCTCCGCAAACGCCTACAGCGAAGAACAGGCGACCGTTGGTCCCCCAGCCTCGTACCAAAGCGGCCGCCGTAAATGCGCCGAGCATCGCGGAGCCGAGCACGTTAATGAGTAGGGTTGGCCAGGGAAATGGCTGCGTGCTCGCCTTGCAGAAGTAGCCGATCCAGTACCGGGCGTTGGCTCCGATGGCCGCTCCAATGGCGACATACCAGGACTCCAGAAAAAACCGCATGTTCAGTGCCTCCAGCGTTCTTGGTAGGAGTCATCAGCTTCCGACGTGGAGCGGTTAACGGGCGAACCCCATGCCCAACCGAATTATAGCCAGCGCCTTTAGCCCTTGACGTTGGGACGTCGCGCATAGGGGCGCATCTCTTCCGGACGGTCTCGCAGGTGGTTCAGGAGAGCCCGGCGCTTCTCTTGGCCGCGGCTGCCTTCGGGGCTGCTGGGAAGAAGCGCGGGAAAGACCTCTTGCACTCGGCCGTAGATCTTCACCCAGCGCCGCTTGATGGCGTCCGTCGTGACTTCAAGCTTCTGGGCGATCTCCACATCCGTATAGCCTTCGCGCGCCAGCAGCAGGATCTCCCTTTGAGAGGCGGTGAAGAGAAACCTCGGCGGGAAGTAGGTGAACATCCGCTGTATCCAGAAGTTGCCTCCCGCCAATCCGTCTTCTTTCTCTACTCCCACGACATAGGGCCGGTCGGAATTGCCAACGACGCCATTTTGCGCAGCCCATGCCGAGTAGTCGTTGAGAACCTTGGTTCCGTAGCGGATCGCGACGTCCAGCAAGTGTTCGCCGACTTCTCCCAGCATGAGCTTTATGCGATTTCCGCCGTGCCTTTCCGAGAAGGCATTAACAACAAGGCCGCGAATGGTTGCCGAAGGCTCTTTGGATGGTTCTTGCCCGAACCAGCCCAAGTAGCAGACCAAGAGGTTCGAGCCGTCTCCGGAATTGCAGATCGCGATATCGTCGATGGTGGGCGCCTTTGTTCTGCCCGACGAGATCAGTCTGGCGACGTTGGAAAGCAGGTAGGGTTCGGGCGCCGCAACGCAATGATCGACGCAGTCGTCGGGAACCAGGACTCCCACCATGAGGCCGACGACAGTGGTTCTGGGAGGCTCGAGGTTCTCGACCACGATGCCGTAGGGAGTCAAGGACTGCCAAAGCGTATTCCATTCGGCAACAGCCTGCTCGCGCTTTTCAGGATAGCCGTCTACTCTGGGCCGGCAGAGCCGGAGCATATGAGGCAAGTCTTGACTAGTTGCTTGCCTTACTAACAGATGCATAGTGAACGAAGTAGCCGCCTACGGCTCGGTGTGATTAATCCATATTAGCTCTTAATGCAATACAAAAACATAGGGTTGGAATACTTAGTTCCAACCCCATGCAGACGGCGCAATCCTTAGCCGGTAACTGGGTACCTAAAAGCGATACCCCAGGTAGAAGGCCACTGAGTCAGCGGTCGCTCCGCTAATCTTGTCCGTTATGAGGCCGGCGACCTCGAAGAAGATCGCGTCTCCCAGATCCGCACCGAACCCTCCGCGGGCTGCGAGGCCCACACCCGAATGGTCGATGTCGATAACGGCGCCACCGACACCCAGGAACGCGTAAGTGCGGCGGCCCAGCTTGGCGTTGCTGAGATAGAACCTCTGGTTCAAGCAGAACGGAACGACGCCATGGCTGAACAGGGTGTTCGCGGTCATGTAGTCGAGAGACACGTAGCTGTCGCCCTGTGAAAGGAGCGGCCGCGGGAGCTGGTATTCAACTCCCAATGCGAGCAACGGGCTGCCGAAGTCGGACAGGCTGCTGTCGAGCGGCAATGCAACACCAGCTCGCACTGAGATGTTGACAGGCGTGTAATCCTCCTGGGCATGAGCCACGTTAACGAAACCGAGCGCTGC
The DNA here is from genome assembly GCA_035550555.1 of Fimbriimonas sp. Taxonomy (GTDB): domain Bacteria; phylum Armatimonadota; class Fimbriimonadia; order Fimbriimonadales; family Fimbriimonadaceae; genus Fimbriimonas. The sequence goes on along the minus strand of DASZPA010000427.1, from coordinate 13,392 downwards.
CACGGTGGCGGCGAGGGACCAGAATTTCCTCATTTAATGCATAACCTCCCTTCGGGATCGAGCCGTTGCTCGTTCCATGAGCGACGGTATTTTATCGCCTGGGAGTTCTTTGGACAAGCATCAGCCTCGAATTTCCGTTTACATAATTGAAAATGTCTTCTATTTCTCTTTCGACGGACGGATGCGCGGTGGTTGCCATCGACCTTCAGCCGTCTTTCCTCAAGGGCATCGAGGAGGCCGGCCGCGTCGTTCGAAGATCCCGGTTCGTGCTGCAGGCAGCGACCTTGTTGGGAGTTCCTATCATCGGGACCGTTCAAAACGTGGAGAGGATGGGCCCCACGGATCCTCTGGTGACGGACCTGCTTCCGAACCCGATCGCCAAGATGAGCTTTTCGTGTTGGGGAGCCGCCAAGTTTCGCGAGGAGGCCGCTTCGATCGGAGCGCGCCAATTCGTGCTGGTAGGTATTGAGACCCATATCTGCGTCGGACTCACGGCCATGGACTTGCTGCGCGAAGGGTACGAGGTGGCGGTCTGCCCCGACGCTGTTTCGGCAGGCAGCATCGATCGCCACAAGCTCGGAATGGAACGCCTTCGAGACGCCGGCGCAGTTCCAATTCACTCTGAAACAGTCGCTTACGAGTGGATGAAGAGTGCGGAGCACACGGCGTTTCGGGACGTTCTAAAGGCGGTTAAGGAGCTGCGATAGCGCGTTCGACTGGAAAAATCTTCCAAAAAAGTTGGCAATTATTGCGCCCGCCAGCGCAATTTATGCTACTATATACATGTCAGCGGATTCGGGCGGCGTTGGGAGAGGCGCCGTTTGAAACGACTGACCAGTCGAACGACTGCCGATAAAACCAAGAACAAAGGCCTCTCCCAAAAAGGGGAAACAAAAATGAAGGAAGGCCAAATTCCAGACGCTCTTTTGATCGAGCGTTTTCAACGGGGAGACAACCGAGCGTTGGACACGCTCATCGAGCGACACCAGGCGAGAGCCTATCAGTACGCATATCGGCTTTGCCGGGATCGAGACACCGCAGCAGACGTAGTGGCGGACGCCTACGTCCGCGTGTATCGCGCAGCCCACACATTCAAGGGTCAGAGCGCGTTCACAACGTGGCTGTACCGCATCCTGACGAACTGCTTCCTCGACATGCGGAAGAAGGCGAGCTCTCGCCCGAGCGTGAGCTTGGAAACCACGCTTCAGACCGAGGATGGCGGCATGGACCGGCAGTTCGAGTCGGATGACCTGTCTCCGCACGACGAGGCGGAGAGATCCGAGCGTGAGCGATCGATCCAAGCCGCCGTCGAGCTCCTGCCCGAGTATCAGAAGGTCATGATCACGATGTTCCATGTGGAAATGCTTTCCTACGAAGAGATCGCTCAGATCCTCGACCTTCCCATCGGCACCGTCAAGAGCCGCCTCAATCGTGCCCGTCTGGGCCTGCGGATGGCCTTGGAGCCCGAAAAGGAACTCTTCACCGCCTCCGCCGAGCAGCAGTACGCATACGTGGCTTAATCGCCTGCGACCAAACGGGGGTCGAAGTCGGACGCGTTCAGGTTGCGATCCGGCTTCGACCCCCGTCCATTTATCTTCGAAGCCGGTTGGTATATTCGGAGGATGGAAAAGGTTCGGCTAGGGATCGTTGGACTGGGCAACATGGGCGCCGTCCACGTAAAGCAGCATGCTCCCGCCATGCAGCGAGCCGAGCTTACGGCCATCTGCGACGTCGTTGCCGAGAAGATGGCTCCCTTTGAAGGCGTGGCCAAGTTCGAGGACAGCCGCGATCTGATCCGATCCGGCTTGGTGGACGCCGTTTTGATCGCGACTCCGCACTACGATCACACCACGGTCGGGATCGATGCGTTCCAGAATGGCCTCCACGTCTTGACGGAGAAGCCGATTTCGGCTCACAAGGCGGATGCGGAACGATTGTCAGCCGCCAAGCGGCCCGGACTCGTTTTTTCCGCGATGTTTCAGCTGCGCACGGCCAGCGTGTACCAAGCCATCAAGAAGCTGATCGACGAGGGTGAGCTGGGTGAAATACGGCGGGTCAATTGGATTATTACCAACTGGTTTCGGACTGCCGCGTACTACTCGTCGGGCGGCTGGCGCGCAACTTGGGGGGGCGAGGGCGGAGGAATCCTGCTGAACCAATGCCCGCACAATTTGGACCTATACCAATGGTTCTTCGGCATGCCCAGCTCCATCCGGGCGTTTTGCGGATTTGGGAAGTTTCACGATATCGAGGTCGAAGACTCCGTGACGGCGTACCTCCAGCATCCGAACGGAGCGACCGCCGTCCTGGTGGCGACAACCGGTGAGGCTCCCGGCACCGACCGCTTGGAAGTTGCCGGCGACAGGGGCCGGCTTGTCCTGGAGGGTGGAAGGCTCACCTTCGACCGAACAACCGAGTCGGTCCAAGACTATTCGGACACGACCTCAGAGATGTTTCCGAATATGCCTACTTGGAAGTGCGAGATTCCGACGGGACGGCAGGGCGCCCATCACCTGACCATCATTCAGAACTTTATCGATGCGATCTTGGACGGGAAGCCGCTCGTTGCTCCAGGGGAAGAAGGGATACGCTCCGTGGAGCTGGCGAATGCCATGCTGTTGTCTTCTTGGACCTCCGAAAGTGTCCAGCTTCCGATGGACGGCGCCGTGTACGAACGGGCTTTGAAGGAAAAGATCGCCAACAGCACCCATCGCAAGGTGGTTGATGAGAAGACGGCAGCGGACATGGCCGCCTCATTCCACTAGCCGATGACGCCCGCAGAACGGCTCGCCCAGCTTGAGGCCGGCGGGAATCCTCTGGCTGTCTGCCGGCTTCGTTCAGGGTTTGTCGTGATGAGCGAGAGCCAGTTCTTGCCGGGATACGTCCTCTTTCTGGCAAGCCCCCTCGTGGGACAGCTCAACGATCTCACGGGAGTAACGCGTTTAGAGTTCTTGAGCGATATGGCGAGAGTCGGTGAGGCCGTAATGGCGGCGACCGGGTGCAAGCGCATCAATTACGGAATCTACGGGAACGTCGACCCGTTTCTGCATGTCCACGTCGTTCCCCGGTACGAGTGGGAAGAGACTCCCTATGCGTCCGTGCCTCCTCTTTCCATTCCCGATTCCATTCGGTCGGCCGAGGCTCACCGGTTCGACAAAGCAAAACACGGAGCGCTTCAAGAGAGGCTCCGTGTTTTGCTGACAGGCGATTAGCCTGTGACGGCGACCGCAGCGCCGCCTTTTTCGATCGATTCCCAGGCGGCTTCGGTCAGGCGGATGACCTCCAAACCGCACTCGAAGGGCGACTCGCAGGCTGCCTTGCCAAGAATCGAGTCGAAGAAGTTCTTATCGGGGGTGGAGCCGCCTCCAAGGTTCTCCGCCTTGAACCGGTTGTCTTTGCGATCCCAGATCGAGAGCTTGCCCTCTCGGACGTAGAAGATCATCTCTTCGCAGAAGATCGTGACGTCCTCGTGCCACCCGATGCCGTTGCCAACCACGCTGAAGGTTCCAAGGGCGCCGTTCTTGGCTCGGAACGTCAAGGCAGTGTTGATGTCGACCTCCGTTCCGAAGTTATCTCCGTAGGCCGAGATGCTGTCGGCGCTGAGGCCGGTGCTCCACAAGATGATGTCGATCAAGTGGCTTCCCGAGTCGTTAAGCTGGCCGCCTCCCGAGAGAGAGTGGAGCTGCCGCCAGGTTCCCTTGGTGCCGCGCAGCCAACCTTGGCCCTGCAGCGCGGCGATGAACTGGACCGCTCCGGCCTCACCAGAGTTGATCTTTTCACGGATGTAGCGATACTCGGCCTGGAAGTGGCGCTGATAGCTGACCATCCCGATCTTCCCGGCTTTGTCGCGCGCCGCAATGACCGTGTGGGCATCCTTTACGGACGTGACGAGCGGCTTCTCGCAGCAGACGTTAGCGCCGGCGGCGAGCGAATCCAGAATCTGGGTGATGTGCTGCGTGTGAGGGGTCGCGATCATGACGGCGTCCGGCTTCACCTTCTGCAGCATTTCGTTGTGGTCGTTAAAGGTGTCGACACCCTGAAGGCGCGGATGCGCTTCCTGCGTAAGCCGGATCTGCTCCGGTTCCGGGTCTACCAGCGCCACCACCTGCGCTTCAGGCACTTTGGCCACATTTCCGAGGCGGTAGCGTTGAAAACCGCCACATCCGATCATCGCAACGCGCACATTGTCCATTCCGTTCAGCACTCCTTGTATGCGGCACAAGGATACCGACTACGGTTTTCTGTTGACCATGTCCTACCACGGAGACTGGAATTGCAAATGCAGCTAGTAAAAATACGTGCCTGAGGGCCAAACGTGCGGTAATGTTGGCAACAGCCGCTAGTTCAAATCGACCGTTTAGGGCATATAGTTTGGTGTACGGCGCGGGATCGTCGACACCGTAGTTGCGGGACCGTGTGGAGGCGCTTTTAGGCGCTGCCTCGGACCCATTGCTCATGCACGGAAGACGATTGCTCCCTTTTCTGTTGTTGGCCGTCGCGGCTGTCCCCGCCCCCGCCCGCATGTCGGTCAAGACAGCGCCGGTGCTTCCGGAAGTGAACAAACAGCTCGAGGACGGCCGCGCGGACGTTGAGAACAACACTCTGACTCTGGCGATGGCCCACGCTCAGCTGGTGCTTCTTGGTTCGGAGATCAAATACTCGGTTCTATTCCAGGGCGTGTCAAAGAGCCAGCAGGCAGGTTGTCTGAGGGCGCTGAAATACGCCACCGGCCAATGGAAGAGCCTTCTCGATGGAGCTTTGACGTTCACTCAAATCCCAGACGGCCAGCCTTCGAACATCGTGGTCCGGTTCAGGCCGACGGTGGTGATGAAGGGTGAGCAAGTTGCGGGATATGTGAACTGGAAGAGGAGCGTCGACAGCGAATCGGACGGTTCCGTTCACGCACAGTTCAACGCCGACCTCCAGATTCGAGTGAAAGAGCTCGATGGCGGCGCGATGCCTGAGAACGCGATGCGGCATGCCGTGATGCACGAGATGGGCCATGTGCTTGGACTCGACGACAGTCCGAATGTAGGAGACGTTATGGGGCCGTTGGACATAGCCCACCCAGTTGCGGCGCCAACGGCTCTGGAAGTCCAGACCGTCAAGTCCTTGCGGGCCGAAGCGGCCGAAATCATTCAAAAGGCCACGCCGATCCAATAAGATTCTCTCCGTAGGTTCGCTGGTCTTGCGCCTTCGATCCTGCGGTTCGCGCCGCACCAGCGCCGTTCGGCAGCTTGAGGCGCTCGACCGGACCGCCATAATCCTAGGGTGCGTCTCTTAGAGGCCCTGGAACGGGGTGTGCTGGTCGGCGACGGAGCCAATGGGACCTGTCTCTCCCACTGCGGTTACTCCAACCAGCCTTACGACCTTGCCAACCTGGAAGCGCCCGAGAAGGTGTTGGAGGTCCATCGCGCCTACTTGGATGCCGGCAGCGATTTCATCGAGACGAACACCTTTCAGTCAAATCGACTCCGGCTGGGCGCGCATCAGGGCGACGCTCGCCGGTTGAACCTTGCGGGAGCGCAGCTCGCGCGTCAGGCCGCCGGGGACTCGGGGATCGTTCTTGGCGCTATCGGACCGATCGGAAAGCCCATGGCGCCTATCGGGCACACGACCGAAGAGGAGGTCTTCCGGGCCATTCAAGAGCAGGCGAGCGCACTCGTCGAGGGCGGCGTCGACGGCTTCCTTCTTGAAACGTTCATTGATCTGACTGAGCTGAAAGTCGCCGTGGAGGCGGTCAAAAGCGTTTCCGACCTGCCGATCCTCGTAAGCAAGGCGTTCATCGAGGACGGCGAGATGCTGGCGGACGGATTTGCGGGACGCGCCGGCAAGGCCATGGGTGAAATGGGAGTGGCCGCTCTCGGCGCGAACTGCATCGTCGGACCCCAGCGGATGCTGGATCTGGTGCGTCAAATGCGCGAGACCACAACCGTTCCCATCCTTGCGTTCCCCACGCCGGGCATGCCTCAGCTTGTGAAGGGCTCCGTCGTTTACGACACCGATCCCGAGTACTTCGCCAAGGCCGCTCTGAGGCTGGTCGAGGAGGGAGCTTCGATCATCGGAGGCTGTTGCGGGACGACGCCTGAGCACATTCGCAAGCTAAAGCAGGCGCTTGGGAATCGAAAGGCGGTAGCAAAGCCGCGTGGACATGCGGCTGTCGACGCTTCTGAGAAGGCTCCCTTGGCGGCCACCGAGCCTAGCGAGCTGGCGCAGAAGATCGGCAAGAAGTTTCTCGTGGCGGTTGAAATGGACGTGCCACGGGGCCTTTCGCTGGACCGGCTTTTGGCGGGAGCGAAGGCCCTCAAGATCGCCGGAGCGGATGTCATCAACATCTCCGACGGAGCGCGCGCCAGGCTTCGGATGAATCCCGCGGTCGTCAGCTCGATCATTCAGAACCGAGTCGGCATCGAGGTGACGATGCATTTCTCCTGCCGCGACCGCAACCTTCTGGCCGTTCAGAGCGACCTGCTTGGCTGCCACGCCCTCGGCCTTCGCAACATCTTGGCCGTGACGGGAGATCCTGCGACCATTGGGGACTATCCAAGCGCGACCAGCGTGTTCGACGTGGATGCCATCGGTCTTTGCCGGATACTCAGCCGGTTCAACCAGGGGATCGACCTTGCCGGCTACTCCGTAGGCGTGAAGTGCGGCTTCACCATCGCCTGCGCCTACAATCCGCTGCCTCTAGACCCGGCAGTGGAGTTGGACCGGTTGAAGCGGAAGAAGGATGCGGGTGCGCAGCTCGTGTACACGCAGCCCGTGTTTGACAAGGCCGTGGTCGATCAGATCGCGGAAACGTGTGGCGCGTTGGAGTTGCCGGTCCTTGTCGGCGTTCTCCCGCTTCGGAACGCCCGGCACACGGAATTCATGCACAACGAGGTCCCGGGGATCTCGATTCCGGAAGAGCTTCGGCAAAGAATCATGGACGCTCCCGACGACCAGACGGCGCTCGAGATCGGAATCAAGGCGGCCTGCGATCTTGGGCGCAGGATCAAGGAGCGCACGCAAGGCATCTATCTGATGCCGCCCTTCGGCAACCACAACATCGCGCGACGTGTGATGGAAGCGCTGGGATAGTGGTTGTATTAAGGGGTTTGGGAGCTGTAAGCAAACCGTAGCCGCGGCCGGTGACCTGCTCCAACGCAACAGTCTCATGGCTTAATAGCGAAACCATTTCAAACGTCTGGCAATCCAATCGCGCTCGTACTGAGAGAAGGCTCCACGCGAATACCGATCCTGTCGCGGCTGCAGCAGCGCTGGCTTCTTCTTGGGTTCCGGTTCTCAACTCAAGCCGATCCCTATCTGATAGGCTCCTCGCGACCACGAAACAGCAGGCGGCTTTTGCATAGATGGAACAGGATTGGGAAAGGGCGGTCACGCATCGCGAGGTTTCGCTTGACGAACTGCAGGCTCGAGTCGGCGCCGATCATATTCGCAGCTACCGGGTCATCGGGTCTGGACTGGCCAATACCAATGTGAAGGTGGAGTTTGAGTCGAGACCGCCTGTGTTGGTCCGATTCTATCAGCGGGACCCCAAGGCGTGCGACGTCGAAATTGCCGTTTTGAATCTGGTGAAAGAGCAGGTCCCCGTGCCGGCGGTTATCGACGCAAGCCCCGACGAGGGATGGATGGTCCTGGAGTGGATCGACGCGGCGCTCCTGCAGGATGTCGTTTCTGAAGCGACGAACGCCGCTTGCGACATCGGCAAGACATTGGCGGCGATCGGCTCCTTTCGCTTTGACAAAGCGGGTTTCTTTGAAAAGGATCTTTCAATTGGCTTTGCCTTCGATGAGATTTGCGAAGGCCTGGTGGACTACATGCGCGAGCTTCTCGGAAAGGCTCTGGTCCAATCCCGAATGGGAGCCGAGCTTGTGGACAAAGCCGTTTCCTTCATCGACGACCGGAGGGCTCTCCTGGCTCCTTACGAGACTGGAAAGAGCCTGGTCCATGCGGACTATAAGGCTTCGAATCTTTTAGTGCGCGGTGGCAAGGTTGCGGCTGTGCTGGATTGGGAGTTTTCCCACGCTGGAACACCTTTGCTGGACCTCTCCATTCTGTTCCGCCATCGCGACAAGTGGCCGCCTGGCTTTGAGGAGAAGTTCGTGAAGGGCTACGTCGACGGGGGAGGGTTCTTGGACCCGAACTGGCGCGAGGCGACGAGGTACCTGGATCTAGTCAGCCTTCTGGACTTTCTTTCGCGAGAGAAGATGGGACCGAGATCGGTGGCCGACGTCCTGCGGATCGTTCGCGAGACGGTCGATTCTTAAAACGCAATGGGGGCGACGCCACTGTCGCCCCCAAGCTCTCCTTTCTCGATGTTCGAGTTTAGTCTTAGCCTCGGATCAAGCTCAGAACCTGCTGCGGAAGCTGGTTGGCTTGCGAGAGGATGCTCATACCGGACTGCTCCAGGATCTGCAACTTCGTGAAGTTGGTCATTTCCTGAGCGATGTTCGTGTCTTGGACCGTGCTGAGCGAAGCGCTCAGGTTCTGCTGAGCGGTCGTCAAGCTGTTGACGCTCTGCTGCAGAACGTTGGTCTGGAAGTTACCGATCGCGCCTCGAGCGCTGGACACCTGGTTGATCGCCGCGGTGATAACCTTCATCGCGTCGGCCGCACCGGTGGTGGTCGAGATGTCGAGATTGCTCATGTTCTTGCCCGAAACCGCACCCGTACCGAGCTGGCTGGCTGCGAAGTTTCCGATCGACAGCGAAGCTGTCTGACCGGAGGTTGCTCCGATCTGGAACTGAGCGGAGCCGACGATGACCTGACCGATCGCCTTCGCCGAGGAGACAGCGGTGTTTCCGCCGGCCGTCAGAGTGAAGCTGTTGCCGTCCGCATCCGAAAGGGTCAAGCCGCCGTTGCCGTTGAGCGAGCCCGTGAACAGGACGCCCGTGGCGCTTGTTCCGACGTCGATGCTGGCGGTAGCGTCAGCTCCAGTCGAACTGTCGGCGCCCGCAGAGCCTCGGAACACACCGCTTGCATCGACCAAGTCGATCTTGGCGTTGGAGCCGTAAGCCGTGCTGCTGAGCTTGATGGCGCCGCTCTCGTAAGAGGCGACGACGCCGGTCTGCTGGCTGGAGTTGTTCATCGCGTTGATGAGGTCGCCGGCCGTGGTCGTGGCTGTCGCCGTAAAGGTCACGCCGTTGAGCGTGAACGAACCGGCAGTCGCGACGGCAGCTGTGGTCGAAGCGAACGCCGTGCTGGTATCGGTCGCCTGAGTGGCGGCCGTCAGCGAGTTCAGCGTCACAGTGGCGTTAGCCGTGAGGGCAGCACCCTTGACCGTACCGCCGATGTTCAGCGAGGAAATGTTCGCACCGTCCGTGGTGGAGCTTTGCACGCCAGAAGTACCGTCGAGCAGGTGCTTCGCGCCGTAAGTCGTCGTCTGCGAGATCGTGGTGATCGAAGAGACGATGCTGTTGAGCTGCTGCTGATCGGCTTGAACCTCAGTCGGGCTGAGAGTTGCAGAGTTCGACGCGGCAACGGCGAGGCTGTAGGCGCTGTTGAGAAGGGTGTTCACCTGGCCGAGAGCGCCATCAGCGGTCTTGACGTAGTTGATACCCTCTTGGCTGTTCGTGATCGCCTGGCTCATGCCACCGATCTGCGCCGTCATATTCTGGCTGGCGATCAATCCTGCCGGATCGTCCGCCGCCGTGTTGATTCTCAAGCCCGTTGAGAGGCGGGTCATGCTTTCACCCAACCTTCCGCTTACGCTGTTAAGGTTGTTGATGGCGTTCATCGCCAACAGGTTGGTGTTAATCGAGAAACTCAAGTTATATCCTCCATGATCGGGCTGTGCCGGGTTCCGCCATCTTGGCTTCCCCGTGCCGTGTCCGATTGAACCGGGCGGCAAGTGACAGACCTATCCTTCGTGCAGCGTCTTCCACGCAAGGTTGTGGGTTTAACTGGTAAATGCACTGGGATAGCCTCACCCCCGGTCGAAACCCAGTAATTTAGCGGAGATGTCGCTTAACGAATTTGTAGCCCAGCTCCGGAAACAGACTTTAAGGAACCTGGAAGCGGGCCTCCCGCCAGACGAGGGGGCGTTCGACGAAGAGGCGTTTCGAAAGGCGAAGGACCGTGGAAAGCCGCAAATGGGGCCGTTCCGTTTCGAACCGGCCCGGATCTTGCTGGACTTCCTGTACTTGAAGGGCGGCGAAAGCGCCCTCGTCTTGACGGTGGCGTTCGAGTCTCCTGAGCGTATCGTCTATATGCCGGTTCCCGAGTGGGTGGTGGAGCAGGTCTGGCAAGGCGACGTCCAGGGCAGCTATCACTTCGATTCGGAAGCGCGCGAGCTGCTACGCCGCTTTGAATCCCGCTTGGAACCGGCAACCAACGCAGAGAACTTTGGACCTCCGGAATCGTTTCGGCGGGTTTAGGGCAGTTGGGTTGCTTCGTTGAGTATCGTAGGCCGATGGCATCGAAGTGGGCGGGATGGCTCTTGCTTCTGGCGGGCACCTGCGTTCGAGCCGCCGCTCAAACGGGCTTCACTCGCGAACAAGTGCTCGCGCCTCCGCAGCCGATCGCTTTTGGCGAGTGGCAGAAGACTGCCGAGCCCTTGGGCGGCATCGAGTACTTGGAGCGCTTCCCCAGCGCCGTAACCACGCCTTACAGGGAAAACAACACCGTTCCGCTCATGGTCTTCGTGCCCGAAAACAGGGACAAGCCGGCGCCCGTCGTTCTGATCACCCACTACTGGGGCGCCACCGATTTGAAAGCAGAGACTTCCCTTGCGACGGACCTGAATGCCAGGGGCCTTGCGGCGGCCATCGTCACACTGCCATATCACCTCACTCGAACTCCCCCAGGTTTTCGAAGCGGACAACTTGCGATCCAGCCCGATCCGGCGCGGCTGCAAGAGATGATGGTGCAGTCCGAGCAGGACGTTCGGCGATCCCTCGATTTTCTCGATAGCCGCCCCGAATTCATTCATGGCAGCTACGGCTTGGTCGGCACCAGCTTGGGCGCCGTCGTATCCGGCTTGGTCTTCGCTATCGACTCGCGGATCCAGTATTCCGCCTTCGTTTTGGGCGGCGCAGACCTTGCGCACATCCTGTGGAACAGCTCGCGCGTGATTGCCCAGCGGGACGCGATGCGGCGTGCCGGATGGACGGAAGCCAAAGTCCGGACCGCGCTCGCTGCCGTCGAACCTTTGAACTACCTTCCGCGTACCGATCCTGGGACCGTCTTGATGATCTCGGGCAAGTACGACACGGTGGTGCCGCGCGAGTGCACTCGCGAACTGCTCGCGAAGCTGCCGGGAGCCCAGAGAGTTGAGATCGATACGGGCCACTATGGCGGCATCTTTGTCGAGAAGAAGGTTCTGCGGACAGTCGCCGATTTCTTGTCATCGACGATGAACGGACACAAATACACGGCTCCCAAGCAGCTCGAGGCGCCCACGGTAAGAATCGGGGGCCTTCTATCAACGCCTCAAGGGGCGGATATCGCCATCGGCATCGATTTCATCCATCTCGACCGGGAAGGCAAGGGTTTTGGCTCCTTCTTTGCTACCCCGCGGGGCATTCGTCTGTACCTTGGCCGCGAAATTGCCCAAGGTTTGTCGATAGGCTTTGTTGGCTCCGGGCAGGGAGTTGGCGTAGGATTGGCTTGGAGCGTTGTTTTGTGATTTCTGAGGAGAACCGCGGCGCCGCGAATAAGAACCTCGAGGAGACCTATTTTCGTCTCGGGTTGGCTGCACCGGAGTCCCGTCTATGGGACAACGAGGGCTTTCGCGCGTGCTTGGGCAGCTACGAGCATCCGATCTGCAACTTCGCGATTCAGCTGCGCCTGGACCCCTGGTCCGCGCGACGTCTTCAAACGCTGGCTTCCGCACGGCATGCTTTTCATGTGTACCGGCTGCCGGGAGATCAGCCGGAGTATCTCGAGGAGCTTTTGGGAAGGTTCGACTTCTTCCAGGTTTACAGCTTGGACGCCTTGATCGCCGAACCGGAAAGCGCTTCCGAGGAGCTTGAACCGGCTGAGGCAAACGACGATCTGGCTCGACGCTCGATCTCCGAGTTCATGGCGATGCAGTTCTTTGGGCGTCAGGGGGCCCAGTTCCGCCAGCAGGTCCAAGAGGCAACGTTCAGCGCCGACGATCTCACGTTTCATTACGTTGCGGAGAGAGGCAGAGTGGTGGCTGCGGCGATGCTGTCGCGAACCCCGGGTATGTTGGGCGTTTACAACCTTTGCGTCTCACCCAATCGCAGGCGAAGGGGACTGGGATCTTCTTTCGTTCGATGGAGCAAGTCTCTTGCCTACAGAGAGGGGCGCGCAGTCACATTGCAGTGCGATCCTGGTCTTGTCGAGTGGTATGCTCGGTTTGGATTTCGAGCCTATGGTCGCATAGGTGTATTTTCCTTGCTAAAACCGGATGGTCTCGCTATAATGGAGACTGGGTCGGTGCTTCAACGTGCGTAAGCTTAAGGCCTTTACTTTAATAGAATTGCTGATTGTGCTTGCGGTGGTGGCCATCGTATCGGCATTGCTCTTTCCTGTGTACGCCACAGCGAAAGCATCTGCTATTCGTGTCTCTTGCTTTGCAAGGTTCCGACAGGTCGGCCAGTCGGTTACGATGTACGCAAGCGACTACGACGACTACACCGTACCGATCAACCACGAGCCGGGCCAGCCACCCAATGCCACGACCGATCGAACCTGGGTTCAGCTGCTGCTGCCGTACATCGGGTCGTTCAAGACGTTCAGATGCCCCGCCGACTATTCGGTCCGTCCGAAGGTCGACGCCTCCTTCGATCAAGATCTGCTGCCTGGGGACCTTTACGCGCGCTATTACGAATCGTCCATGCGCACGAACTTGGGCTACAACTTCCAGTATCTCGCGCCGATCATCCGGGTCGACGGGGAGTGGATGGCGCAGCCTCACCCTCTGGGGGAGATCCAAGATCCCTCGAAGATGATGCTCTTCATCGACTCGGTATGGTCCGTTATCGACGGGGTACCGGTCGGCGGGGGCAGCTGGCTCGTGTCGCCTCCATGCCGCTATGAAGAGGTGGGCGGGCAAGAGCATGACACGATCGACCCTTCCCCAGGTTCCGCGGGGGAAGGGGGAAGGCTGGGTCACGAGATCTTTGCGCCGATGGTCGGTTGGGACATCTCTCAGCAATCGGCCGGCGCCTATGGAAGCGCCTGGCCGTGGCATAACGGCGTGGCCACGATGTGTTCGGTCGGGGGTTCTGTCAGGCCGGTCACCATGCAGGAGCTGGCCGGCGGCTGCGACGTGCGCCCCCAGTGGGAAGGCCAGATCTACGACCGCGCCAAATACGTTTGGCAGCCCCGATAGGCCCGTAGGCCCAAGAGCCTGATTTGCAACCCGTTGCCCAGAAAACAGCGTAATCTGTCTGAACATGTCGGATCGCAGAACCTACCCGGG
>DASZPA010000426.1:0-4161 GCA_035550555.1 Fimbriimonas sp. | reverse complement strand
TGGAGCAGAAGCGGACGGTCTTGAGCGATGCCGGTCATGAACCGGAAGTGCTGAGGAACGTCCGTCGGAGGCAGGACCTGCATGCCGTTGAGGGGATAGAAGGTGAAAACGACGACGTCCATGCCGGCTTGTAGAGTCTTGACCAGCTCCGGCGCCTTGATTCCGTCACCGTCGGTCACCGTTACTCCGACCGCCATATTGGGGATGAGCTGATGAAGAGTGTCCCTTTCATGCGCCAGAAACTTCAGGTATCCGGCGGTTTCGTCCGCATGTGAGGCAAGATAGAGGTTCACTTCGTTGCCAAGGCTGACCCACTGCACGTTGTCCCTCAGCTTTGGCGCGATCGTCTCCAGGAACTTGTCGAATCGCCGCTCCATCTTTGGGTCGTCCCATTTTGTGGTCGCGAGGTCTGCCGGAAGGCGGCGGTGCACCGTGTCGATGGTGGCGATCGTGAGCAGCACCTTCTGGCCCATGAGCGTCGCAGCGCCCAAGCCGTCGTCAAGAGGCTTGCCGTTCTGCGTTTCGAACTCATCCCACTTGAGGCTCAGCGCATTCCCGTCGAGACCGAGGCGGATTTGCTGCCGCATCGCCCCGATGAAAGCGTCCGCTCCGCCACCTTGCGGCACATTGAGTGCCAACCCTATCCTCTGAGTGGGAGCAAGAACTGCGAGAGCCAGCAACGCGAGCATTGCCGATTATAGGTTCGCTTGCCAAGCTGACCTAGGTCTCTTTCCATGGCAAACTGAGAGCACCGATGATTCCTTGCCTTGCCGTCTCCGTACTCGCGGCGCCAGCCTTCTTACCTCCCAGACCCTGGGCCCTCGGCTTCAGCGACGCCTCCCACATTTCGCTTGTGGGCGACGTCGACCACGACGGATACGCCGATCTCATCTCCATCAAGCCGAAAGACGACTGCATCATCGACGTGAACCTATCGGTCCACGGTTGGAAGGCTGCGGGAGGAGCACAGGCTCAAACGAACTGGGGCAAGGATTGCCAAGCGGCAGCGATCGGCGAGATCGACCAGAACCCGGGAGCCGATGTCGTGGGCATCTTCGGCGGCAAAACACTGCGCCTCGCCGGGGGTTTCAAAGACGGCCACTTCATCGACACCCCAGCGTGGGTAACTCTCCCTCGCGTGCTATCCAATCCAGGTCTTAGTATGCTAGATAACGGCAAGATCGTGCTAGTCTATTCCAGGCGTGGCGGCGACGCCTTCGAAGTCGGTTCCGGCTCCAAGAACGTCACTCCTTGTCGCGTACCGGCTGGAATGGTGTGGATAGGAGACGAGGGTGACAAGCTCGTGGGCAAGCGAGCAAACGGGGATCTCTTCTGGATCGATCCCAAGACGCTCTCATTAGGAGACAAGCTGGGGGCGGAAGGCAAGGGTTCGACGCCGGCCGCAGGCAAAGGGATGGTCGTGTTCGGCGGCAAGGTTTGGACTGCGAACGGCACGGTGGAGCTGGCTCCATCCGGCTTGCCTGCCTGCGACGCAGTGGAAGGTCTCGGGCCGGCAGACGCTGCCGGAGATCTGGGGATCTTCGACTTCCGGCTCGGCACAGAGCCTCACACGGGGGAAGACGTCCTGTTCAGACGTCCCCATTCGAGCGCGCCCGACGACTCCGACGATTCGGACGCTTACAACACCAACTTGGCCGGCGACGGTCTGCTCGACGGATGGAAGCTGCACGGCTTTCGCGGCTTGGATTTGAAGTCGCTCGGCTGCAAACCCGGACAGGCCGATGTCATCTGTCTGATCTCGCGTTTTGAGAAGGTCAACGAGCCCCGGTTTAAGGCCGAAATTGATCGCGTCATCAAGTTCTATCTGGATTTGCCGACCAAGAACCCGGACGGAACGACCGGAATCCATTTTCATCCTATTTTCCTGCCCGTCGTCAGCGGGGACGACGAGAAGAACCCGTGGCAGGTCAATCGCGACAAGTTTCGACCGGAGAAATGGCGTGGCGTGGTCCATTGGATGCAGGTGACGCCAGGAGGAGGCGGGCAGGCCGATGAGCTTGGAGACGGCGGCACTTGCGGCGAGGGAGCTCTTTGGGCGGTATTTGTCCACGAGTTCGGGCACCAGCTCTGCCTGGACCACAGTGGTTTCTGGCCCAACGACCACTGTCCGCTTTACACCAGCTTGATGAATTACCCGTACAGCTACTCCTTTGAGGACTCGCGCGACAAGATTCACTATAGCGACGGCCACTTTTCCGGTTTTGTGCTAAGAGAGACCGACCTCGACGAGACTCTGCCCTTCCCATACGAGAAAGTCAAATTTCTCGAGAAGGGCCCCTACCACTTCCACCTTAAGGCAAACGGCGATACAACACTGATTGACTGGAACTGGAACGGGATCTTCGGCGAGAAGCACATCCGCGCGGACATCAACTACGCCTATTCGACGACCGCCGGGAACCGAGACGACGCCGGCAGGACCAAGACGGCTCCGTGGCTGGTTGTGCACAGCAGTCGGGCCTATGTGCTCTTCGGGATCAATCAGAAACCGGCCGACGCCAAGACGGATCCATCACTGAGTCCGGACAACCCTGGCCGGCTCATGATCCGTCCGCTGATCGAGCCTTACAAATGGGCGCCGCCCATTACCATCGAGTCCGGAGGTCTTACGGGCGATCCCGTAGCCGCGAGCTTCGGCGGGCAATTGGTGACCGTCTATCCGACAGAGTTGGGAATCATGATGCGGCGCATCCGCACCGGCTCCAAGGACGACCTGACTATGTCTTCTCCTGTATCCATCGCCGACGACCGGACGCTCGTGCCGACCGTCGGCGTGTATGCAGGCCGCCTCTACGTGTTCCTCTGGAATCCTCAGAATGAGGCGGTCGCTTATCGCATCATGACTTCCGACGGCAAGCTCGGCGAGCCCCAAATCTTGGATTGCACCAGCCAGAATCCCGTGGGTCTGTGCACCGATACGATTACCGGCGAGGCGATCCTTGGATTGGCTCAGGACCAGGGCTCCGGCAAGACGAACCGCTGGCAAGTCCGCCGCTACCGTGCGGACGACGCGGGCAAGCTGGTTCCCACGGGTTGGAAAGACTGGGTTGAGGGAGAGAAGGGGGGATCCAGAGGCTCGGGCCGCATCACCGTCCTTTTCGATTCAAGCCGGGACGCGGGACCGCAAGGACGCATCTACTTCTTCTGCAGTGGCTTGCGAAGCAAGAGCGCTCCTTGGGCGTGCAGCTACGTCGGAATGCAGATCGCCGACAAGAGCACCAACGGCGGCTGGCTGGTCAAGCGCTACTACGACGAGTGGACGCAATCCCGATCGGCGCCGGCTGTCGCCTGGTTCAACCACGACATGATCTTCGCGTACCGGTGGGTCGACGGCGGCCAGGGGTCGACGGACAACATCCTGCACGTCGCTTACGGAGGAATGGGCATCCAAAGCCAGCCGATGGGCGACAGCGACGACATCGGCTTGATCAGGAATTTCGGGATGCAGAACTGCCTGTTGAACTTGGGCAAAGGATAGGCCTTCCTAGAACCCCGCGAGAACACGGGCCGCGACGGTCATCTTCTCTGCCTTTGAGGTTCGAGCCCTCGACTGGAACACGTCATAGCCGCCGGCCTCGATGCGGCTCAGGATCCGTGAATACAAGATGGCGGCCAAGCGAACCGCCTTGCGGGAGTTCTTGGGCAGGAGGGCGACGCCCTTTTCAGCGCTCCTATAGAGGGAGCGAGCACGGTCAATCTGGAACTTCATCAAGTCGGTGAAACCGGGCGTGATGCGGCCATCCAGCACGTCTTGTTCACTCACGCCGAAAGCGGTCAGGTCTTCCTCAGGAAGGTAGATGCGCCCCCGAGAAGCGTCCTCTCCGACGTCTCGAAGGAAGTTCGTGAGCTGCATCGCCTCCCCAAGCGACTTTGCGGCATGGACGGCTATCTCGTTCTGCGAGGCCCCCAGCACGGAGCACATCATCACACCGACCGCTGCGGCGCTGCCGCGCATGTAGGACCGCAGGTCTTCGTAGGTGGCGTACCGCCGGATCGTCAGATCGGATCTCATGGCCCCAAGAAACCGCATGGGCTCTTCGAGCGGAATCGCGCATTCGCCGGCTACGTCGCAAAAGGCCCGAAGAGCGGGATCGTGAGGGCAGACACCCTGGAATCCCAGCGTCAGCTCATGCTCGTAGG
>DASZPA010000425.1:0-6252 GCA_035550555.1 Fimbriimonas sp. | reverse complement strand
TCGTCGAACACCCACCTTCCGTGAGCCTTGTATGGAGCGATGACGCAGATCGAATTCATAAAGGCGCCTTGCTGTGAAGAACGAAACCGATTAAGATAGCTGCTCGGCCTCGTCAACCGGGACTGGAACTTCGACAGGCTTGATTGTGGAGTCAGAGCGCATAGGTACGATACCGGGCGTGGATGCTTCTCAGGGTGGTCGCCGGCAGGCGTTGATGGTACAGGGAGCGGTGCAGCCCGCGGGGTGTTACTCCCATGTGGTGACCGCGAACGGGTTCGCCTATGTCTCTGGGCAAGGACCCGCCGATCCCGCCAATCGAGTCGTTCCCGACAAGTTCGCGGATCAGGTGCGACAGACCATTCGCAACCTCGAGGCGATCCTCAAGGGCGTTGGGTTGAGCCTCAAAGACATCGTGAAGATGAACGTCTACCTCACCGATCCCAGCCGCTTTAGCGAATACAACGCGATCTACTCCGAGTTCTTTCCCGAGGCGCCGCCGGCACGCACAACCATCGGCTGCTGGCTACCGGGAATCCTCATCGAGATCGACTGCGTCGCAGCTTTTCCTCAGCGATCGTGATCCACGTCGAAGACCTCGAGACGCCGACGCCGGTCATCGATCTCGACCGGGTCGAGGCGAACCTGCGCAAGATGCAGTCTTACGCCGACGCGCACGGTTTGCGGCTCCGGCCCCACATCAAAACCCATAAGATCCCCGAGTTCGCGCAAAGGCAAATCGAATTGGGCGCGGTCGGTATCACCTGCCAGAAGCTCGGCGAAGCGGAAGTGATGGCTGACGCGGGCATTCAAGACGTCCTGATCTCCTATCCCCTGGTCGGAGTCGGCAAGGCTGAGCGGCTCGCCGCTCTCGCAAGCCGGATTCGGATGAGCGTCGCCATCGACAGCGAAGAAGCTCTTCAGACCGCGATTCAAGCTTCCAAGAGCGCTGAGATTGGAGTTTGGGTCGAGTTCGATTCGGGAGCAAAGCGCACGGGAGTGGCAACCGTCGAAGAGGCCCTCAGACTCATTGAGAGAGTCAGGTCGTTCGCCAGATTGCGATTTGAGGGCCTTATGACGTACCCGATGACCGAGCAGTCCGGAAAGTTCTTTGCGGAAGCGGCCGCCAAGACGGATATTCCGGCTTTCAGCGCCGCCGGCACTCCGGTGGCGTGGAGCTCCCATGAGATCCCCGGCCTCACAGAGATCCGCCACGGGACCTATATCTATCACGACCGAAGCACCGTTGGCGCCGGAGCTGCACGCCTTGATGAGTGTGCTGTCGACGTCCTGGCGACGGTCGTGAGCCGTCCAACGGGAGGCCGTTTCATTCTGGATTCAGGCTCAAAGACCCTGTCCAGCGACCGCATCCCGGAGGGGATGGGAAAAGGGTTCGGACTGATCCGTGAATACCCGGCTGCAACCATCGAGCGGCTCTACGAGGAGCACGCTTTGGCGACCCTTCCCAAGGGACAGCCGGAACCTAAGGTTGGCGAGCGCGTTCGAGTTCTTCCGAACCACGTCTGCGTGGTCAGCAATCTCCATGACGAGATCCCCGTTGCCCGGCAGGGCATGGTCGTGGGAACGGTCAAGGTAGCCGGCAGAGGCAAGACCCGGTAGATGGACGACTTCGTGATCCGCAAGGCGACGGTCTTGGATGGCGCCGGTGTGGACCGGTTTGTTGCCGATGTCGCCGTCCGAGAAGGTCGGATCTCTGCGATTGAGACGGAGAGGTGCGCGGGAGATGCCAAGGAAACCATAGACGCCGAAGGGCTCTTCCTTGCCCCTGGGTTCATCGACGCGCACTGCCACGACGATCTGGCAATGCTGCGCGGTCCGGGCAGGCTGGAGAAAGTCGCGCAAGGCGTCACCACGGTAGTGGTTGGCAACTGCGGATTCTCGCTCTACCCCTGCACTGCCAATTCGAAGGAAGCCGTTCGGAAGCATGCGAGCGGACTCCTCGGTCTAACCGAACCGGACGAGGTCTTCGAAAGCTCATCGGAGTATCGACGAACTCTCGAAGGCGGGATCGGCGTCAACGTCGTGTCGCTTGTCGGTCACGGTCCCTTGAGGCTGTCCGTTGTCGGCCCCGAGAATCGCCCCGCGAGCGGCGCCGAGTTGGAAGCCATGGAAAGGCTCCTGCAGCGTGATCTGCAACACGCGGCCGGCTTGTCACTGGGCCTGGTCTATCCGCCGAGCTGCTTCGCGGATCGACGCGAGCTGGTGTGCCTCGGCAAGGCTGCCGGCCGAATCGGCAAACTCGTCGCCGCCCACATTCGCAGTTATGAAGCGGGCCTCCTGGAGGCCGTACGCGAGTTCATCGCCATCCTTCGGTCGTCGGGTGCGAAGGGCATCCTCTCTCACCTCCAAGCCGCGGGGCGGCCCAATTGGGGTCTTGTGGTCCAGGCTCTGCGTCTCTTGGAGGAAGCCCAAGACGAGGGCGTCGAAGTCTGCTTCGACATGTACCCCTACCTCGCCGGCTCCAGCTATGCGCTGCAGCTGCTGCCGCCGAGCTGTCTCTCCGCGGGAATCGAAGCACTCAAGCGAGACCTTCAGGACGCGTCGTTTCGAGAGGGGCTTCTTAGAAGATTGGAGGACCCGCATCCGGGCGCCGACGGTTGGCAATCGAAGATTGCCTTGATCGGTTGGGAGTCGGTCCTGATCGCTGGTGTCAATTCCCCCTCGCTGAAATCTCTCGAAGGCAAGACGCTTGATGCTGCGGCGAGGGAGCAGGGCCGCGCAGGTTTTGACCTGCTGGTGCGCCTCGTGCTCGAGGACGATGGCGCCTCGGCGGTCATCCTCTTTCAGCTTTCGGAGAGCGATCTTCACGCGGCATTCACCCATCCCCTCCACATGGTCGGCTCCGATGGGATTCCACGCGACGTCGGTCATCCGCACCCCCGAGCTTTCGGCGCATTTCCCCGCGTGCTGGACGAACTCTCAGGGAAGAAAGCCTGGTTTCGATTGGAAGACGCGGTTCGGCGAATGACTTCCGTGCCCGCGCAACGGTTCGGCCTTGCGAATCGTGGCGTTATTCAGGTCGGCGCGGTCGCGGACATGGTCTTGTTTGAAGAGGGCTTTCGAGATTTAGCCACTTTCGAAAATCCGAGGCAATGCGCGACGGGCGCGTCGCATGTCTGGGTGAGCGGTCAGCCGGTTCTCGCTCACGGAAAGCCGACTGGCGCCCTTCCTGGTCGGTTCCTCTGAAAAATTTCAGCAATTGGCGCCGTGTCGCAAGGGAAAATAAGTAGATGCGTGCTTGCCTGGCGGTCCTATTCGGAGCGGTGCTGATCTGCGTTGGTTGTGGTGGGGGCGGAGGAGGTTCGAAGGGCGCCCCAGTCTCCGGCGCCAGCTTCAAGATCGTATGGCCCGCCAAGACGCGAGATGCCTTGGTCCACGGGTTGACGTCGGCGAGATCTGCATCCGTTACCTTCAAAAACGGCGGCGGAGCCGGCAAGGACATCACGGTCAATGTCGATCGCGAGGCGTCGATCTTCAGCTACACGGGAACCTACCCGGTTGGTCAGGACATCATGAGCAACGTCTCATCCATGACCGCCAAGTTCTATTCGGACGCCGGCGAGCAGGGCGCGCTGGTGGGATCGGCCTCCTCCGCAGTCAAAGTGCAAGGTACGTCGCTAGAAATGTCCGCCATCAAGGTGGCCGGGACTGTCAAGAAGGTCTCCATCCTCCCCCCGCCGGCGATCAACCTGGGCGACGACATGATCCTGCTTCAGGCGTCCGCCGTGGACGGCTCGGGGACTACGCTCGCGGTCGATCCGGGATCGTTCAACTGGTCGCTCGTTTCCGGCTCGTCGGTCCTCTTGCTCAGGTCTGACGGAGGAGCCCAGGCGCTTTCTGCGGGCGACGCAACCCTGAAGGTAACGGTCGACGGTGTGACAAGCACGCAGCTTACGGTCACGATCGCAGCCAAGCAGGTGCAAATCGTTCCGATAGCCGTCAATCGCATGGCTCTCAACGCTGCCAATGGAGACCTTTGGGCGACCGTTCGGTCGAGCGACGCCAGATATCCGCACTCACTCGTCCGAATCCATCCCAACAATGGCGCAATCGATTCGACAGTCGATACCGTGAAGGAGCCAAACCTGATCGCGATCTCCTCCGGGGGCGACACAGCCTTTGCGACCATCCCCGAGGATGGAACGATTAGCGAAGCCGATATCAAATACTTCGAATCTGTGAGTTACACCCAACCGGTGTTTTCTGGCGTCATCGACCTGGCTGCCCTGCCTGGCTCCGCACTGGGCTTTGTGACCTTGACCGACCCCTCCGCAGGGCCCAACGCCAAGATCTGGCAGGGCGATGCGGGACAGACGGGCATCGGAAACGGCGGGTACCGGATGGTGTTTGCTGCGGATGGCTCGGCGATGTACGGCGATGGGAACGACACCCTTTTCCAGAACTCTCTGGGTTCCGCCGGATTCACACCGACGGGGCAGAAGAGCGTGAATGTAAGCGGGTGCGTTCTTTCCAAGGGATTGCTTTACACGAACGCCGGCACGGTCGTGAACCCAGTATCGGGCGCTATCGTGGAAACGCTCCCGCATGCAGACTTCCAGCAGTACAACTTTGTCTCAGTCAGCGCGGCCGACAACCGGATCTACTACCTGACCGCGAGCGGCAATGGAGATGTGAAGATGCTGAGCTTCGACCAGACGACCTACGAGGAAAAGCCGCCGCTGAGCCTGGGCCACATTCCCGGCGCTCTGCACGATCCGATCGCATGCGGAAGCCATATGGTCGCGTTCGAGAGCACCGCGGGTGAAGGGCAAGGCGTCGTCATCATCCGCGGTCTTCCCTAGTCTGTCGATCGCCGGTTCAGCTAAAGGCCCTGTTAAGATGGGCAATCCAGGGTTCTCGCCGCGATAGACTGGACGGGATGAACCGAAGCGTCACGATTCTCCTGGGCGTCGCCGCAGTTGCGGCAGTCGCCGCCTATCCTTCGATGCGAGGAACCAAGGCCGTGGTCCATCCCGGCTGGTCGGCGAACCACCGGTTCATCCTGCCAAACGGCTGGAGGCTTACGCCTGCGGGCAAGACGACGCCTCTGCCAGGCGACATGCCGGGCAACATTCTGGTGCTCAAGGGCGGCAGGCGCGCTCTGGTGAATACGTGCGGCTATCACGACCACTCTCTCGACCTCGTCGATATCCCGACAGGCAAAGTCGTTCAAAGCATCCCGTTCAATCGAAGCTGGGTTGGCCTCGCCCTCAACCACAAAGGCGAGGTCCTCGTTTCGGGAGGGTTGGGCGACGGAGGAAACGAGGCGGTTCACCGAATCTCCGTGGGCGACCGGCTCACCGCCGAGCGTGGATTCTCGCTGACCGGCATCCAGCCGAAGGAGCAGTTCGTCTCCTCGATCTTGACCATCGGCGATAGGACCGTCCTTCTGAACATCCAGTCCGACGAAGTTCTTCTACTGGATGGCGCGGGCCACGAGATCGCGCGAGCCAAAGTCGGCTACCGGCCTTTTGGCGCAGCCCTTTCACCGGACGGATCGACTTTGGCCGTCAGCAATTGGGGCGACAAGAGCGTGACCTTGCTCGACTCAAAGACGCTTCGGCACAAGCAGACCATTCGGACGCGGGCGATGCCGAGCGTTCTCAAATATTCGCCGGATGGCCGTCTGTTCGTGTCCGAGTCGGGGAGCAACACGGTCGCCGTCATTGATGGCGGGATGGTGAAGGAGCGAATCCGAACCGGGATCGACGCCAAGGTGCCGGTCGGCGCCACGCCCCTGGGTCTAGCTCTCAGCCCCAACGCAAGGACGCTCTATGTGGCCGATGCCGGCAACAACTGCGTTACCGTGATCGACGTAGGCCGTCGAGGCTCCTCTCACGTCGTCGGTCTCATTCCTACCGAGCGCTACCCAACCGCCGCGGCGGTCACTCCCGACGGCAAGGACCTGCTCATCTCCACGGCAAAGGGATATTACGGTCCAAATGTGATTTCCGACAAACGAGCCCAAGAGCCGCGGGCGAGCCGCGATTACACGGGGCCTTACTACATGTACATCGGCCAGCAGCTTCAGGGGCGCCTCGCGATCGTAAAGGTGCCGACCGCACAAGAGCTTCGAAGATTGACTCGGCTGTGCTACGCGAACCGCCCCAAGGGAGTCTCGGCCGGCCCTGGCGAGGCCGTCCGCGAGCAGATCCAGCGTGGAGCGTTCGACAAGATCAAGCACGTTCTTCTGGTGATCAAAGAGAATCGCAGTTACGATCAGGTTCTGGGCGA
>DASZPA010000424.1:0-11751 GCA_035550555.1 Fimbriimonas sp. | reverse complement strand
GTTCGCACAGCTTGTTCCTGGGTCGTATCGTCCGTGGTGGCCTTGTCAGAGGCTGCTTGGGCGTCTTTGACCGCCTGCTGAGCCGTCTGCAGAGCCGTGTCCGCCTGGGACTGTGCTGTCTTCGCTTCTGTTAGCTTGGATTGATCGAACGCGAGCTGGGCCTTGCGGTCGGACACCACTTTCTTAGCCGTAGTGACGGCAGTCCGGTCCGAGGCGAGCGTAGAAGCCGGTGCGTTCGAAGCCGTGTCGTCGCTTAGCTGGTTGGAGGCTTGGTCGGCTACCGATTGGGCTTGATCGACGGCCAATTGGTCCGCATCCACGGCGGCTTGTGCATCGTTGGTCTTCTTGGCCGCAGCGGCGTCGGCAGTGGCCGTGGAACCAGTAGAAGCGTCATGTTGAGCGACTTCCAAAGCGTTTTTGGCGTTTGCCAGAACGCGCCTCGCATCATCGACCGCCTGACGGCTGTCGATCAAGGCTTCCTTCGCCTTGATCAGGTCCGTCTGGCTGGTCTGGAACGTGCTTTGGGTCGGGTCGGCCACACGATGCGCTTCGATCGACGGGGTAAGAGCAGCAAGCAACTGCTGCACGTCTTCTAGGTTGAAAAGTGGAACTCTTTCGGCATCCCACGTGGATAGATTCGGCTGATAGGTACCGTTGAGTAGACCGTTCACGACACCCAACCGAGCCTGATCCTGATTCATGGTGCTCGCGCAACCGGCCAAAGCCTTTGCCAGCTTGCCGTCCTTATCCAATGAGCTTAGGCTCGACGTGCCCAGACTTTGAGCCAGGTTGGCCAAACCGGCCTGGGCCGCGGCCTCGGCACTCGCATCGGCGGTGAATTTGATCAACTCGGTGTGAGCCGTGATGAGAAAGCCCTTGGGGTCGTCTTGGTATTGCTTCAGGACGTCTTCGGCATTTCGAGCTTCCTGAGCGAAACTCCGCTCGTCGACGACAGATCCCGTCGACAGATCGGTTAGCCAAGCAGTAGCATCCTTCGCCAAGCTTGCAGCACTCGTGCCAATCTTCATGCCAAGGCTCGTGAGAAGGTCCGAGGTGACGGCCTTCTCGATATCGCCACTCTTGGCGGCATAGCTCAGGACAGGCGTTACTTTATCGAGGCGATTCTTATACTCGGTCGCCGTCTGAGGCCCTTTTAAGCTGTTATCCGGGGAAGTAAGGGTCTTATCGGCGGCGCCAGATAAGCTGTTTACAGTTGTGACGATCGTCTTTGCATCGGCCCTTGCCTGCGTGGCCACCGCAACCTGCGCATAAGGATCAATCCGGTGGATAGCGGCGATCAGACCGTTCAGACACGCTAAATAGTCTGTCGAGGCTGTAGCCGGTAAAACCCTGCCCTTAAGCGCGGCCTTGTAATTGGCAACCGCTTGCCGTAACGGTGCTTTGAGGGCGGCCAGATCCTTTTGGACACCGCCTTGGGGGATTCCCTTGGCATCCTGGTGCGTGCCATTCGCCCACTTAGTGAAAGCATCCGACTGTACATTCGCCAGATCTGCCGCTTCTGCTGAGATCGAGTCGATTGCGTCCGTGGTGGGGCTCTTAAGGGTTTTGATCGACTTGGCCGCGGCTTCGATGGACTCGTAGGAGGAGGCTTTGACATTCGATTCGGACACCGCTTTGTTGACGGCGGTCTCCTCTTGCTGAAGCTCGATTAATCGGTCAAGGTCAGTCTCGGCCGGTGGTGGTGCTTCTTTGGTAATGATCTTTTTGGCTTTAGTGCCCTGCGAAGGATACAAGACCAGCCTGACTCCGAAGGCACCTATAGTTACGAACGCAACCAAACCTGAGCAGAAGCATGCTCGATACAACCCCATCACAACAGTGACTGTATCACTTATACTAAATGAATGGTAGCCTCAAGTAGCATTATCTCATTAACATCACTGGCGTTCGGTACTTTGACGCGATGACAAGGAGGAACCACCACCGGTCTTCGAGACGGGTCACCCTACCACTGCGAGGGCGTGGCCAGAGGCAATTCCTCGGGTGTTTCTATGACCGTCTAACTACATTGCCGCGAAACCTACTGAGCCGTGGGCCGGGCATCGTTGAACGCGTTGTTGCTGATCCGCATTTGGGCAGAACCGTCGGTGTGCATCGAGTAGATCTGCTCCGAACCGTCTCTGCCTGAATTGAACAGGATGAGGCCGCCGTCCCGATTCCAAGAGGCCTCCTCGTCGCCGGAAGGATTGGTGGAGAGCTTCGTCTGACCCGAGCCGTCGGTCGCCATGAGATAAAGCTGGCTCGTGCCGTCTCGGTCCGATGTGAAGGCGATGTGGGCGTTATCGGGACTGGCCTTTGGTTCGAATTCGTCTGTACCGGTATTGGTCAGGTTGGTCTGATTCGAGCCGTCCAACCCCATGGAAAAGATCTGCGTGTGTCCCGTGCGGTCGCTCGAGAAGAGAATTTTCGATCCGTCCGCCGAGAAAGATGGCCTAATGTCGAACGCCGCGTTGTTCGTGAGACGCGTCTGTCCCGATCCGTCCGCGTTCATAATGTAGATCTCCGAATTCCCGTTCCGATCGGTGGAAAAGGTAATTTTTGAACCGTCGGGACTAAACGAAGCTTCGTCGTCGTTGAATGCGTTACTGCTGAGGTTCGTTGGGTTGGAACCGTTGGCGGACATCACCCAGATCTGAGCGTTGGTCGTGCGCGTGCTCGTGAAAACGATCTTCGTTCCGTCTGCCGAGAAGCACGGCGAACTGTCGTCTGCAGAATTCTTCGTGAGATTGGTGGCGCCGGTACCGTCGGAGTTCATCTTGTAGATTTCCGAGTTGCCGTCCCGGTCGGTCTCGAAGGCAATCACAAATTTGCCGCTCGGATGAGTGCCACCTCCGCCACCACTGCTTCCCCCACAGCCTCCCAGGAGGAAACCTGCAAGGCAAAGGGTAACGATTTCGGTTACGAGTGCTCTCTGGACCATCTCCCCACCAGTGTCGCAGCCGGATCGTGACCAAGTCGTGACCAAAGCCCAATTATCCGAAGGTCCCCGACGGATTCCAGGAAGAGCCCCCGCAAAGGCCCGGTTCCTATTCCCGAAGCAGCACCCTTATAATGCAGGTGTGGCTGAAGCTGCGAAGTGGCGCGTCCAACTGCTCGGAACGCTTCGCGTTCTGCGGGACGGCCTCGATCTGGGCCCGTACCCCAACCGAACCTCGGCCGTTCTTCTCGTGGGCCTGCTTTCCAGAATCGATTCCTGGATGTCTCGTGAAGAGATCGTTCAACTACTCTATCCCGGACAGGATTCCGCGACAGCGCGAATCGCTCTCCGTCAAAGCCTGCGACGACTGCGAGGCTGGCTCGGGCCTGACTCCGTGGAAATCGAGGGCTCTTGCGTACGGCTTGCTCCCCAAGCCTGGAAGGCCGAGTTGCCCGATCCTGGTACGGGATACCGGATCGCTCCCGACTTGGAACACCCCTGGATGGACGCCATCCGGGGATCTTGGAGGCGGCTCGCTGAAGGCGCGGCTATGGAACCGCCGGCCAAGCCATTCCAGACACTCGTCGAGGAATCTTCGTTGGTCAGCAGGGACCTTGGACGCTCGCTTCTTATTGGTGGCGCCCAACTGACGGAGGCGCTTTTGCCGTCGGTGGTCGACCACTTACTTGAAATCACTCGCCCCAGGGACCGCCGGGACTATCTCGCATGCGAATACCTCGAGTTTGCGGCCAGAGTCCAAATGCGGACCGCTCGGTTCACCGACTTCATGAACACGGCGGCAAGAGCACACCGCGTAGCGGTGCACCGGCGAGACACCTCGGCGATGGCCAGAACCTATGCCTACCTGCTGTTCTCGAGTCTGGAGGCCGGCAACCTCGCCGCCGCGCGCGACTTGATCGCCATGGCGGGCTCGCCAAAGCGGCCAACATCATCCCAATTGTTGTGCGACACTGCGGAGGCTGCTTACCACTGGAACTGCAACCGGCTCGAAAGTGCCCTCGCCATCATGCAGCGGTCGGACCACGCCCTCGAAGGAGCCGATCGACTCTGGCAGGTGCAATACTGGCGGAATCTCGCCGTGCTAAGCGCCGAAGCTGACGCCGTACCCCTTTCCGAAGAGGCGGAACGGCAATGCCGCCAGATTCACCTGCCCGAGGTTGAAGTCAATGTTGGCCTGACGTTGGACATCGCAAAAGGAACTCGTCTAATTTCCGAAAAGCGGTTCCCGGAAGCTGTGGCGATCCTCGAGAAGACCGCCAAGAGAGCCGACGAAACTGGTTGGCCGATCAGTGCGCTCTACGCACAAGAAGCGCTGGCGGAAGCATACAGCCAATGCGGCGACGCCGGCAGGGCGACGGCTACCTGGACCCGGGCCGAGGCTCGAAGAATCCGCCACGGCGGCCGGCTGACCCCCCGCCTTCTCGTTCGACGCTCTCGCATCCGGTCACTCGTTTGATCGATTTCCCGCAGTTCACTACGCTGGCACTCGTGATCGGTACGGAATGACGGGCACTGAACCGGCTTGGAGCCGACAAGGCATCGCTCGTTCCGCGATGATGCCGACGGATCCGGAGGCGAACGATGCCTTCGCCACTTTGCCCGCCACGGCTCCGCAGCTTATTCTTCTACTACTTCGCTACAGGCGCCAGGACCACAATCGCCGCCGATCCAGGAACCATCCTTGGGCGCGTGCCCGGTTGGGCATCCTCATACTTGGCGGCGATCAAATAGAGCGTGTGGCTGGCCGGATCGAGGGTCATCGTTCGTGCGCCCCGCTGGGTCGTCACCGTCTGCAGAACCGAGAAATCCTTACCGATGATCGTCACCGTTCCGTCGCGGCCATTGGGGCTGAAGGCAAGGCCCGTTCCGGGATCGAAGCCGGCGCCGTCAGGACCGTTGCCTATCTTCGGCGTCGCGACGATCTTACCAGTCTTCACGTCGCTGACAGCCATCATGCCGTTGTCGCAGGCCGAGAAAAGAAGGCCGCGCTTCGGGTCGACCGCAAGTCCAGTCGGTCCCTCACCCGGAGCCAGCGACCACGTCCCCGTCACCTTCAAGGTCTTCATGTCGATCTTGTCGATGGCGCTCTTGTCTTCCAGGTTCACGAACACGTTGCCGCGTCCATCCGGACAGCCGAATTCGGGCTTCCCGTCCAGCTTGACCGTGCCCACAACCGAGTCGGTCGTTGGATCGATGATGCTGGAGTCTTCGCTACCCCCGTTGAAAGAAAGGACCCTGTTCGTCGAGGGATCGTAGGCCATGACGTCCGGTCGTTGGCCGACGGCAATCTGCTTGGTTTGTTGGAGCGTTTTGAGGTCGAAGACCGTCACGGAGTTGTCCCTTCCGTCGCTGATGTAGCCCTTACCCAGCTTGGGCACCAGCGCGATGTCATGGACGCCGTTCGTGTTGGGGATGTCACCCACGAGCTTTCCGTCGTTCACGTCGAGCACCATCACGTGAGTACCTCTCGAAATAAACAGCCGGTGCGACTTACCGTCGATGCGGATGCAGTCCCAACCGCCATCGCCTCCGACCGGAATGCTTCGCACAACGGCGTATTGAGGTGGTGCAACCGGATGAACGACGGCGAGTGTGGCAAGCGAAACTACAATCATGCTGGGAAGAATACGCGAACCGGACCCACACCAGCGACAATCGCGTCCTCTAATATTGGGAGGCTCCCATGAGCAGATACTCCGCCTTGGTTCTCTATGTCGTGTTCATGATCGCCCTCATCGTGGCGATGGATGTGCTGCTCTTTCGCGACCGGTTTTGGGAGCGGCTTGCGGCGAATACGGGCATTGTGCTGATTTGCCTAGCCTTGTACCCACGGTTCTTCAGAAAAGCCTAGGTCGCCACACGGCCAACTCCCGATCAGGCAGGCCCGTCTAATTGGCCTCTGGGGCGTGCGCGCGGTTCGCCAGTTCGAGCACAGCATGCTTGATGTGAGTCCTGCGCCAGGTGTAAACGATGTGGACGGCTCCATCGCGCGATTCGATTAGGGACGGATAGGAGTACTCTCCCTGACCAGTCTCGAGCGCCAGAATTGGGCGCCAGTTATGCGCGTCGTCAGAGATGGCAACGCGCAATGGCGTCCGTTCGGTGGAGCTGTCGTTGTAGACCAGTAAGTGGCGGCCGTCCGCGAGAGTGATTGCGTCACATCCCGAATTCGGATTCGCTACGTTTGTAAGCGACATCTTGCCCCACGATCTTCCCTGATCGTGGGAGTCGATGGAGAACATGAAGCCTTGCCGAGTCCTGCCGACCGCGCGCAAATGCCCACCCGGCAATGTCAGGAGTGACGGCTGAATGGCGCCGATCGCCCTGCCGCCATTGACCGGCGCACTCTTCGTCCAAGTCTCGCCAAAGTCTCTTGTGGTTTCGAAGTGCACCCGCCATCCCCGATCCTCCGTGCTCGACGGGCAGACCAAAGTGTGATCCGGCAGCTCGAGAGGTTTGTTCTTAATTGGCCCGAGGATGCCCTGGGGAAGCCTCAGCGGCGCGGCCCAAGTCTTGCCGTCATCTTCGGACCTGGTAAGCATGCCCCACCAGCTTTGAGGGCCCGTGCCGACCTTATAGAAGAGCAGAATTGGGCCGCCGGACGGTTGGAAGAGAACCGGATTGTAGCAAGGCAGACGCTCACCGTTCGAGTCGAATCCCACTGCGACCTGCCGAAGAGAGGTCCACCCGTTGCCGTCGAGCTCCGAGAGATAGACTCCCACGTCCGGGTGACTTTCTTCGGAGCCGCCGAACCACGCCGCCAACACTCTTCCAGTTTCCGTCTGCACGATGCTCGCCGCATGACATGACGGAAAGGACGCCGATTCAAAGATGAACCTCGAAAGGGCGATCCAAGCACCATCTTGCGAAAGCAGCGATGCGTCCACTGAATTCAACTCGGTCCTGCCATGACGGTCCCCTTGGCGCCTGTCGTTCAAGGTGCGAACCAAGCTTACAGGGACAGGAGCAAACGTGGCGCCGAGAGGCGACCCCACTTCCAAGCATCGCCGGCAAGAGCCATTGACAAATTTATTTGTCAATGCGTATGATGCTGGTCATGCTGGATTTGGAAGTCATCGAGGACCCGTCTTCGGCGACCGTCGCGCTGGAGCCGGTCAGAAGCCGTCTGCTCGCTGAGCTGGCCCAGCCGGCTTCTGCCGCCACGCTCGCCAGCCGGCTGGGAATTGCCCGGCAAAAGGCCACGTATCACCTCAAAACGCTTGAAGAACATCGCCTCGTGAAGGAGTCCGGGCAGCGAAAATGGGGTGGACTCACCGAGAGGCTCTATGTCGCCAGCGCGGCCTCCTACCTCGTGGCGCCGAACGCCATGGGCGCGGTCGCTTCCGATCCCCGAAAGAGCATCGACCGCCTGTCCGCCAGCTACCTGATCGCTCTCGCCGCACGGGTTGTCCAAGAAGTGAGCGACCTTGTGCGGCGGGCGCGGGCAGCCGAAAAAGGACTCGCGACTTTGTCGATCGATACCGAGATCCGGTTTCGGTCGGCAGAGGATCGCGCCGCCTTCACAAAGGATTTGACCCATGCGGTCACTTCGCTGGCCTCTCGCTATCACGACCCATCCGCCCCCGGCGGCCGTGCGCATCGCCTGGTCGTCGTGGCCCATCCCCTCCCCAATCAAAAGGAACCATCATGAGTGTAAAAGTCGACGCATCGGGACGGCGTTCCGTCCAATCGCAAACGGAAGTCCCGGGCACACCGGAGCAGGTTTGGCAAGCCATTGCAACCGGGCCAGGGGTCTCCTCCTGGTTTGTCCCCTGTCAAATCGAAGAACGGGTCGGGGGCAAGATCACGGTGTCTTTCGGGCCCGGCATGGAGTCGTCCTCCACCGTTACCTCCTGGGAGGCGCCCCACAGGTTCTCCGCCGAAGGTTCCGAGATGTCGCCGGGCTCACCCGTCATGGCGACGGAATGGACTGTCGAGGCGAAGTCGGGAGGCACCTGCCTTGTGAGGGTTGTGCACAGCTGGTTTGCGGAAACAGACCAGTGGGATAGCCAGTTCGAAGGCACGGAAACCGGCTGGACCGCATTCTTTCGCGATCTGGAGCTCTACCTCATGCACTTCAGCGGCCAACCTTCGCATACATTCCAGCTCATGGCGATGTCGGCCCAGTCTCAGGAAGCCGCATGGGCCAAGCTGACGGATGCTCTTGCGCTCAGCGGGAAAGGGGTGGGAGCCGTGGTCGAATCTCCGGCCGGCTCACCGGGTCTATCGGGTGAGGTGAAACACGTCGGTTCGAACGAGCATCCTGAGGCAGTGGTGCTTCTCACCGAGCCAGGGGCCGGAATCGGTCACTTCTTTGCCATGCCCATGGCCGGGATGATCTGCCTTTCTATTCGAGTCTTCATCTTCGGAACCGCATCGGCAGGCATCGTGGCCCGAGAAGAGGCGGTGTGGTCTGCTTGGACCTCCGAAACGTTCCCAATGCCTACCCCGGCGGAGGCTTGATTCGTGGGCAGCCCGGCTGAGGACCGGCCGGGCCGCCGAACCCAACGCAGCGCATGACCGTGCCTTGGGCGGCTACCGCTTGCGGAATGGGATAATGCCGCTTGGTGTACCAAGATCGGATAAGGCGGCTGCCGCATACCGGTCGGCGAACGCTCCGGTGCGGCGGTCACCGACAGTCCTTTTGTGAGGCCAATGAATGAGTAGCGTGCAGGAATCCATCGATACTCACGGCGCGCTCGCCGGAAAGGTTGCCCGCGTCAGCATCGCCTTTTGGATCATCAAGATTGTTGCCACCACTCTGGGCGAAACGGGTGGCGACGCTCTTTCGATGCCGCCGATCAACCTCGGATACAGCGCTGCAAGCGCGATCTTCCTCGCGTTCTTCGTAGTGACGGTGAGTCTCCAAGTCGCCGGAAAACGTTATCACCCCGCGTTGTATTGGGCCGTCATTGTGGCGACCACGACGCTTGGCACCACCGTTTCGGACAAGCTGACCCGGGAAGTATTCGGTACTCACGAGTTGGAGGCTTACGGCCCGACCTCGCTCTCGCTCTTCATCGCTCTGGTGGCGGTGCTCGTTTGCTGGCACCTGATGACAGGCTCGATTGCGATCAACCGGATCACCACAAAGAGATCGGAAGTCTTCTACTGGGTGGCCATCCTGGTGTCGAACACGCTGGGCACAGCCCTCGGAGACTGGACGGCCGATCACCTTGGCGAGAGGAACGGGTTTGAGCTGGGCGCGCTCTTCTTCGGCGGCGCTCTTATCGTGGTCGGCGGGCTCTATCTGTTCACCAAAGTCTCGAGGCCGATCCTCTTCTGGGCGGCGTTTATCTTGACCCGACCTTTGGGGGCGACGCTTGGCGACATCATCACCAAGCCGCAGGCCCAGGGAGGTCTGAATCTGAGCCGGCCCGTGTCTGCTCTCGCGATACTCGGACTGATGATTCCCCTTGTTGCCTTCTGGTCGAGAGACGCCGAAAAGCCGCAGGACCTTGCTCCTTGAGGGGCGTTTTCGTCCTTCTCTTGATGCTCGCCGCGGCTCTTGCTTCCGCGCAGGGCGGGCCACCTCTTCTCACGGACGATCCCGGTACGGTCGATCCCGGCAAGTGGGAGATCAACATTTCGTGGGTCAACCGGACCTTTCCCGGGCGGATCGAAAACGAGCTGCCCCATCTCGACGCTTCTCATGGGTTCACGGGCAACGCCCAGTACAAGATTGAGGCGCCGTGGGTTTTCGCGAGCGGCGATGGCCGGTCCGCAAACGGAGACGGAGGCGGCTCAACGGGGATCAAGTGGCGGTTTGTCAACGCAAAGGGAGGCCGGCCCGCAGTGTCCATCTACCCGCAGATTGGGTTCAGCATCGCTCCGCGCTCCGTCCGGCTGGGCCTTTCGGATGGCGGAACCAGTCTCCTTCTGCCGATCGAGGTCGAGTGGGACTTGTTCCACCTGAGCGTCAACGCCGACTTTGGCGCACTCATCCAGGCTGGATCGGGACCCGGCTGGATGGGAGGCATCGCGGTCGGCCACGAAGTCGGCGGTACCGAATATCTGGCCGAGATCCATGGTGAGGGCACGCCTTCAGACCGCGAATCTCTTTGGGTAGCTCAGGTGGGCATGCGGCACGACTTTGGAAAGCGGGCGACGCTTCTGGTCGCGTTCGGACGCTCCTTTGCCGGCACGGAGACAGATCCCATACGCTGGACGTCCTATCTCGGCATTCAGCTTCATTACTGACGAACGATTCGTGAGAGTGAATTCCTGCCCGGTTTTTCAGTTCCCTGGCTGAACCGAGTGCTCTCAGACACTTCGGCCAACCACCAAAATTCCCGCGCCCGGAGCCCAGCCCCAGGCTGCCTTTCTGACCATTGACCTTGCAATGTTTTGTAAAGTGCGTCAGCAGGCCACAAGTACGGCAAATCCGCAAGAAATGTCTGCAACAAAATTGGAAGAACAGCGCCCTTGCCCTTATAATGACTGATCCTTAACATTGCATTTCGGAGATTCCTTACAACATGAAGCGCGCTTTTACTTTAATTGAGCTCCTTGTGGTTATCGCGATCATTGCGATTCTCGCGGCCATTCTCTTCCCCGTGTTTGCCCAAGCCAAAGAGGCCGCCAAGAAGACGAGCTGCCTCAGCAACATGAAGCAGATCGATCTGGCAATGGTCATGTATCGCAACGACAACGACGGTGGATTTCCCGAGCTGATCCCGGGTGGAATGAACAACCTTGCCGGTCAGGTGGGAGAGCCCAGCATGTGGATGGGCTGCATCAACCCCTACATCAAGAGTATCGATATCTTCCGCTGCCCCGATTCCGTCGTCAGCAAAATCGGCATCACGTACGCCGAGCGCTCCACGCCGTCCATCGGAATGAACTCCTACCTGGGCGCCTATTTCAACTGGTATTGGGACGCCATTCTCAAACAGCCATCGATCGGCGGCCGCTACACCTTTGAAAGCAATGTGCAATACCAGGCCCTGACCGTTCTTCTCACGGACGGCTTTGACCTGACGTTCAGCGGCACCACTCCCCGCGGCTACTGGATCGACCCCGGCGTTGGCAAGGGCGTGCGGTTCGGTCTTTCGGACCGGCACGGCGCGAAGCAGAGCAATGTTGCGTTCGTCGACGGCCATAGCAAGAGCTACCGGACGAATTCGCTGCTGAGTCAGATGGCCATCAACTCACCGGAAACGACGGATGAGAACTCCTACGAGGCGATGACGAACTTCAATGCCGCCCAGGTGATTTGGGACGTCGATGCGCCGAATGAGATCACGGATCCAGGCAAGTACCCGACCTACTGCTGCGACCTCCCCTAGCCATGGGGAAGGTCAAGCCCGTTTATGTCGTGGTTGGCACGGTGGCGGCCCTGGTTTTGGCCGGAGTCGTGATCTTCACCACGTCGACGCAGCCGCAGCAGACGATCAATCCCCATCCGGAGAAGATTCCGGCGAAAGGGGCGTCCCGAGGGGACAAAGGATAGCTATTGGGCGGTCTGCGGACTGCCCAATCGGCCTAGATTCCTCCAGTTCCATTCCGCGGCTCTGGCGCGACTCAGTACCATCACGCAGATGTCCTTGACGCTCCCTGACGAAGCCACTTGGCAGTGGACCCACAGCGTCCTCGGCGAGTGCGAGGCCGTTTCGGAGTTCGCCCATGGGCACGGTTACTCACGCCTTTGGCGGCTACGTACTCGAGAGGGTCACGCCTGGCTGAAGATGCACGCTCACCCGGCCAAGTGGGCGGGCGAGGTGCATGCCCTGACAACCTGGGCTCCGAGTCTTGGTAAGACGCCGAAAGTGCTCGGCCACCGCGAAGGTCCT